>CAYFYE010000030.1:0-24700 GCA_964347285.1 uncultured Acidimicrobiia bacterium | reverse complement strand
TCGCCACCCGCCTGCGATTCGGCCGCTACGTGTTCTCCATCGGCGGCAATCCGGAGGCGGCCGAGCTGGGCGGCATCAAGACCCGCTGGACCATCGTAAAGACCTTCGCCCTGATGGGCGTGTTGGTGGGTATCGCCGCCGCAGTGCAGATTGCCCGCCTCAACGCCGCGGTGAGCGGCCTGGGAACGCTGAGCGAGCTCTACGTCATCGCGGCCGCAGTGATCGGAGGAACGTCCCTCGCCGGCGGCATCGGCACTGTGCCGGGCGCCGTGCTCGGCGCGCTGGTGATGCAGTCCCTGCAATCGGGCATGGTCCTGGTGGGAGTGGACGCGCCCATCCAGGACATCGCCGTCGGCGTCGTCCTGGTGGTCGCCGTTGCCATAGACTCGTTCTACCGTAGGAGGGCGACATGACCACGACTGTGGCAACCAGGGAGGGCACGCCGCTCGTCCAGATGCGCGACATCCGGGTCGCCTTCGGCGGCGTCCACGCCGTCGACGGCGTGTCCGTCGACCTCTTCCCCGGGGAAGTGTTGGCCCTCGTGGGCGGCAACGGCGCCGGCAAGACCACCCTCATCAAGACGCTGTCGGGTGCCCACCGGGCCGACTCGGGACAGATCTTCATCGATGGCAAAGAGGTGACGATCAACACCCCGCTCGACGCCAAGCAGTACGCCATCGAGACCATCTATCAGACGCTGGCGCTGGCGGAGAACATCGATGCCCCCTCCAACATGTTCCTGGGAAGGGAGCTGCGCACCCGATTCGGGACGCTGGACGACTCGGCCATGGAGAGCGCGGCACGGCAGGTCATGGGACGGCTCAACCCCAAGTTCGAGAACTTCAAGACGCCGGTGAACTCGCTGTCCGGCGGCCAGCGCCAGTCGGTCGCCATCGCCCGAGCCGTCCACTTCAACGCCCGCATCATGATCATGGACGAGCCCACCGCCGCCCTCGGCCCCGCCGAGACCCAGCAGGTGGCGGAGCTGATCCAGCAGCTCAAGGCGGAGGGTCTCGGCATCTTCCTGATCAGCCACGACATCCACGATGTCTTCGACCTCGCCGACCGCATCGCCGTGATGCTCCAGGGCAAGCTGGTGGGCACCGTCTTCAAAGACCGGGTGACCAAGGACCAGGTGCTGGCGATGATCATCATGGGCAAGCTGCCCGGCGAGGTGTCCCAGGCGGAGCTGGAGTACCTCCACGACTGAGCGCCGACCCGGCGGCTAGTTGCCCAAGATCGCGTCGATGACCGCCATGTTGGCGACGGCGTCGTCGATGCCCACCGGGTAGTCCTCGTCTTCCAGCACCGCCCCGGCAAACAGCTCGGCCTGGATGGTGTACTGGTCGGCCGGCGGGAACGTCATCGTCTTCGTCGCCGGGGCGGTGGGCGGGCTGCCACCCGAGGTCACGAAAAGGCGCGTTTCGAGGTCCGGTGGAATATTGAAGGGAATCTCGATCTCGATGCGGCCCCCGGTGCCGGCGATGTGCACCCGTTGATCGTTCTCGGCCCGGATGGCGCAGGAGAACGTGGCCTGGCCGCCGCCTTCGAACTCGAGCAGCCCTGAGGTGAGGATGTCGATGCCCATCTCCGGATCGCGCCGGACCGCGCCCTGGATGCCGACGGGCTCTCCGCCGAACAGCATCCGCGACAAGTTGATGTTGTAGCAACCGATGTCCATCAGCGCCCCGCCGTGGTTCTCCACACGATTGCGAATGTCCGACGGGTCGTCGTTGAAGTAGCTGAACCAGCTCTGGACCGCCTGCAGCTCTCCGATGGCCCCCGAGCGGACCAATCGGACCGCTTCCACCCAGGTGGGGTGGTGGCGGTACATGAAGGCCTCGGCCAGCTTCACCCCCTCCTCGGCACAGGCCGCCGCCATCTCGGTCGCCTGTGACGCGGAGACCGCCAGCGGCTTCTCACACAACACGTGTTTGCCCGCCCGGGCCGCCTTGATCGTCCACTCGGCGTGCAGGTCGTTGGGCAGCGGTATGTAGACGGCGTCGATGTCCTCCGCCGCCAACAGGTCTTCGTACGACCCGTACGAGGACGGTATCCCCAGCCGCGCCGCCGCCGCCGCCGCCCTGTCGGCCTCCCGCGAGGCGATCGCCACCACCTCGGAGTTGGACGCCTGCTGAATCGCCGGCGTCACCTTGGACATGCCGATGTCGGCCGTGCTCACGATGCCCCAGCGGACCTTGTCCATCTCTCTCCCTTCTACGCCGGCTCTCTACGGCACGAGGCGACGGTACTCACGCGGAGTCGAGCGTGCTCGAGGTCCAGGCACCCCCGGCGGCACTCGATTCGATGGCCGCTTCTGTGAACCGCAGCCCCAGCACCCCGTCGAGGGCCTTCGGAAAATGAAGCGCCAGCGGGTCCGGCGTGACGCCGATGCGCCGGGCAGCGATGGCCTCGGCGGCATCGGAGTAGAGGTTGGCGAATCCCTCGTGAAAACCTTCCGGGTGACCGGCGACGATGCGGCTCGCCCTCGCCGCCAGCGGCAGGGTCCCCGGCCCATTGGGGGTACGGATCTCGACCGGCCCGTCCAGCGGCCCGAACGTCAGCACGGTGGGCTTTTCCTGCGTCCACTCGAGACTGCCCCTGGTCCCCGAGACCCGGATGCGAAGACAATTCTCCACCCCGGCGGCCGCCTGGGTGACCCAGAAGGTGCCTCTGGCACCGCCCTCGAAGTGGAGTAGCGCCCCCGCATAGTCGTGTACCAAACGGTTGGGAACGATCGTGCCTATCTCGGCCGCCACCTCTGCTACCTCCAGCCCGGTGACAAAGCGAACGAGGTTGTGCGCATGCGTTCCGATGTCGCCCAACACGAGCGACGGACCGCCGCGGACCGGGTCGTAGCGCCAGGGCAGTTCCTCTCCGGGGTCGGGGTCGTGCTCATCCGCCTTGCCGCCTTGTACGTACTCCACCTGCACCAGCCGAATCTCGCCGAGCTGGCCGTCATCCACCATCGCCTTGGCCTGCCTGACCAGCGGATACCCCGTGTAGTTGTGGGTGAGGCAGAGCACCAGGCCGGTGGACTGCACCCGATCGAGCACCTCGAGGCCTTCGTCCAGCGTGTTGGCCAGCGGTTTGTCGACGATCACGTCGAAGCCCCGGTCGAGGGCAGCGAGGGCGTACTCATGGTGGGTGTCGTTGGGAGTCATGATCGCGACCACATCGGCGCCATCGGATCGGGCCGCTTCACCCTCGAGGAGGGCGATGGCATGGTCGTAGGCGCGGTCCGCCTGGACCCCGAGGGCGGCGGCGGCCTTCTTGGAGCGCTGCGGGTCGGCAGACAGCACCGCGGCCACCAGTTCGTACCGGTCGTCCAGCCGGGCCGCCGCCCGATGCATGCCGCCGATGAAGCTTCCGGGACCGCCCCCGATGACGGCCAGCCGAAGTCGTCGCCCGAGCATCTCGATCACGGGATTGGCGTCCATGCGGGCTCCTTGCGGTAGAAGTCGGGGCGCAACCTACTCCCGGCAGCAATGACCCGGGGTCGAACCAGTCGTTGCGTCAACCGTCCAGTCCGAGCAGCTCGGGAATCCCTCGCGCATCGGTGGCCTCACCGATTTGATGGAGCGACCAGGTCTCGACGTGATCGGTGCTCTCCCCCGGACCCAGGGTCACCAGCGGGCCCAGGGTCTCGAGTTCGAGAAACCGCTCATTGCAGTAGATCTGGGCCGAGGCGCCGCGGTCGGCGTACCAGGCCCCCGGTTCCTGCCGGGCCCGTTTCGCGAACACCTGGTCGCCGATCAGGTAGGCCAGCCACCCCCGGCTCAGATCGGTTCCGATCTTGATGGGCGAGCTCCGCCGCGCCTCGACCAGCACCAGGCCCGACCCGATCCGAAGGCCTTGGTCGGCGAAATCGGTGTACGGCCAGCCCACCAGCAGCGAGCTGGCCTGTAGCCCATCGGACGACTCCGCGCCGTAGGGGAGGATGCCGGTCCCGCCCGGCGCCAGCTGGGTGATCGCCCACGGCGCCAGTTCCACCGCCTCTGCGGACCGATTGGTGATCCGGTGGGTGACCTCGAGCGACGCCCCCTCGCCGAAGGACAGCGCGATCGACTTCTGGAGGCCGATGTCGGCCGACGCCGGCCCGGTGGCGGCCAGACCGGTCGGGGTCTCGACGATGTCGACGGGCAGATCGTCCGGCTCGTAGGTGCGCTCCGGTTCCTCCGGGGCCGCCCACAGCCGGTGACCGCCGTAGAGGGTGAAGCGACGCCCGTCGGGGAGATCCAGGCCGAGATCGCCGAGCTCGGCGAAGATCGAGGGGGCGCCGTGGCGGGTGAAGCCGAGGATGCGGGGCCCCACCGACGCGGTGACGAGCACCTCGACGTCATCGTTGGCCAGCCGGACCGCCTCCAGTCCGGCCCGGGTCGTCCGCTCCAGGCTCACCTGGCCTGATCGATGTAGCGGGCGACGACGTTCTCCAGCGCCTCCTGGGCCCCGGATCGTCTCGCCGGCTCACCGGCGCCCGTGCCCCGCTCGTGCAGGGTGGCCAGCGTCTCCTCGCCGGCCATGATGCGGCGGCCCAGGTCGCCGTCCCAGCCGGCATAGCGGTCGGAACGGGCATCCTCGAGGGCACCGTCCTCCAGCATGGCCGCCGCCACCACCAGGGCGTGGGCCAGCGTGTCCATGCCGCCGATGTGGGCATGGAAGAGATCGGTGCGGTCGATCGACTGGCGACGCAGCTTGGCATCGAAGTTGAAGCCTCCGGTGGTGAACCCGCCTCCCCGCAGGATCTCGTACATGCCCAGGGTCATCTGCTCCACAGAGGTCGGGAAGCGATCGACGTCCCACCCCAGCCGGTCGTCGCCGGCATTGGCATCGATGCTGCCGAAGATCCCGGCGGCCACCGCGGCGGCGATCTCGTGGGCGAAATCGTGGCCGGAGAGGGTGGCGTGGTTCACCTCGATGTTCACCTTCACCTCGTCGGCCAGGTCGTACTTCTGGAGGAAGGCGTACACCGCGGCGACGTCGAAGTCGTACTGGTGCTTGGTGGGTTCGAACGGCTTGGGCTCGAGGAAGATCCCGCCTTCGAACCCGATGTGATGCTTGTGCTCCACCACCATGGTGAGGAACCGGCCCAGCTGGTCGAGCTCGCGCCGCATGTCCGTGTTCAGCAGGGTCTCATAGCCCTCGCGGCCACCCCAGAGGAGATAGTTGGCTCCGCCCAGGCGATGGGTGGCTTCCAGGCAGTGGGCCACCTGCGCCGCCGCATAGGCGAACACCTCGGGGTCCGGGTTGGTGGCCGCCCCGGCCTGATAGCGGGGGTGGGAGAACAGGTTGGCCGTGCCCCACAGCAGCCCGGTGCCGGTGCGCTCCATGTGGGCGGCAGCTTCGTCGACCATGACGTCGAGCGCCGCCGCCGACTCCTTGAAGCTGTCGCCCTCGGGGGCGATGTCGCGATCGTGGAAGCAGAAGAACGGAACGCCCAGCTTCTCGAAGAACTCGAAGGCCGCCGCCATCTTGATCTTGGCTGCCTCCATCGGATCGCCGGCGGCATCGAGCCAGGGCCGGTCCAGGGTGCCGGCGCCGAAGATGTCGAAGCCGGTCCAGTTGAAGCTGTGCCAGTAGGCCACGGCGAAGCGCAGCTGCTCGGCCATCGAGCGGTCGGCGACCACCCGGTCTGCGTCGTACCAGCGGAAGGTCAGTGGATCGGTGCTATCGGGCCCGGCGTAGGAGATGGGCTCGGTGATCTCGGTGAAGAACGGTTCGGGCATCGGGTCTCCTCGGGTCGAGAAAGGGCCGGCTTGGCCTCGCCACGGTCGCTCGCCGAGCGTAATCGACCGGGTTGGGGCGCGCCCTCGCCCGGCTCGATGCGGCACGACGTGACTCGAGCCACCACAATGCCCGGATCATGAGCTACGTGCTGGGTATCGACACCTCGACGACCGCCACCAAGGCCGTGCTGGTGGCCGAGGACGGATCGGTGGCGACGGTCGGGATCTCCGAGTACGGGTTCGAGACGCCCCGGCCGCTGTGGAGCGAGCAGGACCCGGCCCTGTGGTGGGAGGCCACCCAGTCGGCGATCCGGGCCGCCCTCGCCGCGGCCGGAACCGGCGCTGACGAGATCGCCGCCGTCGGCCTTACCGGCCAGATGCACGGCCTGGTGCTGCTCGACGGCGATGACCGGGTCCTGCGCCCCGCCATCCTGTGGAACGATCAGCGCACCGGCGCCGAGTGCGACGAGATCCGCGAGCGTATGGGCCGGGAGCGACTGATCGCCGTCACCGGCAACGACGCCCTCACCGGCTTCACCGCCCCCAAGCTGCTGTGGGTGCGCAGCCACGAGCCGGAGCTGTACCGGCGGGCCGCCTCCATGTTGCTGCCCAAGGACTACGTCCGCCTCCACCTCACCGGCGAGCATGCCACCGACAAGGCCGGAGCCGGCGGCACGATCCTCCTCGACCTGGCCACCCGAGATTGGTCACCGGAAGTGCTCGACGCATTGGACATCGACGCCGGCCTGCTCCCGCCCACCCACGAAGGACCACAGGTCACCGGCGCAGTCACGGCGTCCGCCGCCGAGGCCACCGGGCTCGCCGCCGGCACCCCGGTAGTGGCGGGAGGGGGCGACCAGGCGGCCGGGGCGGTGGGAACGGGCGCCGTTACCGAGGGCGTGGTGTCGCTGTCCTTGGGGACCTCGGGGGTGGTGTTCATGGCAACGCACGAGCCACGCTTCGAGCCCGAGGGACGCGTGCACGCCTTCCCCCACGCCGTGCCGGACCGCTGGCACCTCATGGGGGTCATGCTGTCCGCCGCCGGCAGCCTGCGCTGGTACCGGGACACCTTCACCAGCGGCACGAGCTTCGACGACCTGACCGCCGGCGCCGCCCGGGTGGCGGCCGGCGCCGACGGCGTGAACTTCCTCCCCTACCTCACCGGCGAGCGCACGCCCCATCCCGACCCGACGGCGAGGGGGGCCTTCATCGGCCTGGAAGTCCGCCACACCTTCGACCACCTCACCCGGGCCGTCCTCGAGGGCGTGGCGTTCGGCCTGCGGGACGGGCTCGACCTTATGGTTGAGGCCGGAGCCGGCCACCCCGAGCAGGTGAGAGCGACGGGCGGCGGAACCCGCAGCCGGCTGTGGCGTCAGATCCTGGCCGACGTCATGAACGCCGAGATCGCCACGGTCACGACGGCCGAGGGGGCGGCATACGGGGCGGCCGTGCTGGCGGCGGTGGGGGCCGGCTGGCACGCCGATGTGGACGCAGCGACCGCGGCCTGGGTCGCCATCGACCAGGTGACCGAGCCGGGCCCGGACGCCGAGCGCTACGGCGAGCTCCACCAGCGCTACCGCATGCTCTACCCGGCCCTTCGGTCCTGGTTCCAACAGGCCGGAGGGGACCCAGACGCTGCATCAGACTGAGGGTTCCGGCTGCATCCTCCGGCTATCCGTGCGAATCGATCACCACGTACTTGGCGTGCAGCGGGGGAAGCTCGAGCACGGGCGGTTCAAAGTCAACCGGTCCACAGAAGCCAAAGTCGACGAGGGCGGGGAACTCGCCCAGGTCGGGGGCGAGGTCAGCTTTGATGAGTCCTCCACTGCCGTCGGTTGCCCGACCGACGGCCTTGCCCCACTCAGGGAGGGCAGTCCTCCAGCTACCGGCAAACTCCCCGATCCCTCCCAGGTCGAGTTCGAAGGTGCCCCAATCGTTGCCTCCGAACGGAGGACCAGGCGGTACCAAGGCGTCATTGAGATTGACCACGGTCTTGTTCGTGCCGGCATCAACCCAGACCTCCGCGTCCTCCTCCCATATCCATTCGACGGACTCACCGGCACGTTTGCCCCGGCGACGGCCCACACGGAATCAGGCGAGGTTCTTCCCCGGCGTGCCGGCGGGTCGTTTGGGGTCGCGCAGCGACCCCCGCCGGAGTAGGGGCCCCCTCGCACGGTCGACTGCTCGCCTCGGTGAGGTCGCAGTTAGGGCCGATCGCGGCGGCCGCTCCCAGTGCCCCCCAAAGCGACCAACGCCCACCGGAGCGGTGCGCGCTCGCTACGACAGTCTCATGATGATGAGGCCGTTCAACCCGTCGCTGGCGATGATACTTCCGCTGTCGAAGAACGGGTACACGCCCCACGGTCCAACAAAGATGTTGATGTTGCGGTTCATGTGGTTGTTGGGGAGGCGGGGCTCGGTGTCCATATGGGCCTTCTCGGTGAGGTTCCCATTGGCCACGTCGCTGGCATCGAGCACCCTGATGCCGGCCGTGTAGTGCGCCTGGTACACCCTGTCGCCTTTGACGAACAGGTTGTGGTCGATCGACGCCGCCGGCGAATCGAAGGTCCCGATCAGCTCCGGGTCGTCGAGGTCCCGGATGTCGAAGATGTAGGTGCGGGCGGTGTCGGGCAGCACGGGGTTGCGCGGGTCGGAGATGCCGTCCAGCTCGTCACCTTCGTCGCCCACGAGCAGGTAGCTGTGGTCCTCAGTGGCCCAGCCCTGGTGGGTGAACGATGCGCCCGGGTAGGTGGTGGTCGAGATGTCGAGCACTTTGTTGGACTTGTCCGTCACGTCGTAGATGCCGAACTCGAGATCGCCGCCGTTGAAGACGAAGGCGATCTCCTTGCCCTGGTGGTCGGGGTCGGGCCCCTCGTAGGAGACCACCTGGGCGTCGTGGGAGTCGATTCCGAGGATCTGGCCCACCTCGACGGGCGCCAGCGCGCCTTCGTTGAGGTCGAGGATGACCACACCGTCGTCGGTGAACCCGGGATCGACCTCGGGGTCCTTGGTCACCCCGGTCAGGTAGGCGAAGCCGGTGTCCTCGTTGATCGAGATGTTGTGGGCCCGGATGTAGCCCCCGCCGGTGTAGCGGGCGTCCACGGCGAGGGTGGTGCCCGGCGGAACCTCGAGGAGGGCATCGAGGCGGGTGAGGTCGAAGATGGCGACGCCGGCGTCGTTGACCTCGGTCGTCCAGTAGGCGTAGTTGTTGAACACCTTGATGTCCCACCAAAAGTTGCGCAGCGTGTCCGGGTTGGTGGTGGGCACGATCCCCAGGTACTCGGGAGCTGTCGGATTGGTGATGCGGACGAAGGCCACGCCGGAGGAGGTACCGACGAGGGCGTACTCATGGCCCGTGTCCGGCGACGTCCAGCCCCAGATGTCCGACAGGAAGCTGGCGCCGGTGAAGACGAGCCGGGTTACGCCCAGCTCCTCGTTGGTGACCTGGCCGAGGAATTCCATCCCGACAGTGTCGGGGAACGGCCCCCGCACCGACGGCATGCCCTTGCCGGTGTTGCGCAGTCGCTTCACCTCCTGGTCGGCGTCGAGCTGGTGCCCGAGGAGGCTCGGGTCGTTGGGGATCCTCTCGGCGTCGTTGGCGGCGACTGAAGGCACGGCCGCCGCCAGCCCGGCCAAGAGGACACCGACGAGAACGATGGCGATTCGATTGCGCGAGCTGTTCAACGGGTCCTCCTCCAGAAAGTTGCGCCCGACCCTACTCTTCGTCCCGGGCAACGTCGGCGGAGACCGTGGCGACACCGCGATCGGTTGAGTGGGCTTGGGCACAGAGCCGCAGACTGCTTCACGTAGGCGCAGAACCCCAAATCACTCCCAGCGGAAGAAGCGGAGCCCGAGTACGGCGCTGAGCACGGCGATCCCCCCGAAGATCAGCCAGGACAGCCCGGCGTCCAGGCTGAGCCAGGCATCGTGCATCATCTGCACGGCATGCCACAGGGGGGTGATGTCGGACACCGTTCGCATGCCCTCGGTGAGCACCTCCGGGGGAGGGCCCGCCCCCCCGAGGAACAGCATCACGAACCACACCAGCATCCCCACCGCCTGGGCGGCCCGAGCCGTGGGCAGGACCGCCCCGAGGAAGATCCCGAAGGCGGCGAAACCCAGGGTCAGCAGGGCAAACACGCCCAACACCGCCGGGATCGAATCGGCGGTGTCGAAGTCGTAGACCACCCTCGCCGCCGCGAGCAGAATCACCGCACTGACCACCGACAGAACGAAGGCGACCGCCGCCTCGGCGCCGGCCACCGCCCATGCGTTCACCGAGGACGCATGGAAACGCTTGAGCACGCCCCGCTCCCGGCTGCCGGCCAGGTGGGTGGGAATGCTGATCACGCACACCGAGGCCACCACGAGGGCGAGATAGGCCGGAACGTAGTAGCTCATCGGCCCCACTCCCCGATACACCACCTCCTCCCCCGGCCGGGTCGGCTCGTTGCCGAACACCCCGCCGAGCACGAAAAGGATGATGAGCGGCAAAGCCAGCGAGAAGACGACGGTCAGCGGCTCTCGCACGAACAGCTTCAGCTCCACCCACGACAACCGCGCCAGCGTCCGCATGTCAGTGCTCCCCCCCGGTGATGGTCAAGAACACGTCCTCCAGCGTGGCTCGCTTCACCTCGAGATCGATCGGCGTCAGGCCGTGGCCCACCAGCTCGGCGGCCACCCGCGCCAGCAACGCTCCGCTCCCGGTGACCGTGACCCGGCGGCCCTGCCGCTCCAACCCGTCCACTTCCGCGACCCGATCGAGGAACCCGAGGTCGCCGGCATCCGTCGAGAACGTGACCTCGGCGCCTCCCGCGTAGTGCTCGATGAGGCCGTCGGGCGTGTCCAGGGCGACGACCCGCTTGTCGTTGATCACCGCGATGCGATCGCACAGGTTCTCGGCCTCGTCCATGAAGTGGGTGACCAGGACGACGGTCGTCCCCCCGTCCCGGATCTGGCGGATGAGATCCCAGGTGATCCGGCGCGCCATCGGATCGAGTCCGGTCGTCATCTCGTCCAAGAACACCAGCCGGGGAGCGTTCACCAGCGCCAGGGCGACGAACAGTCGCTGCTGCTGGCCTCCCGAAAGGCTGGCGAACGTGGCATTGCGCTTCTCGCCGAGGCCCCACTGCTCCAGCACGGTCGCCCAGGGAGGACCACCCGGGATGAGCGAGGAGAACAGTTCGAGCGCTTCCCATACCTTGATACGGTCCGGGAGTGCCGACTCCTGGAGCTGGGAACCGATATGCCGCCGCAGCCGGGTCGCTTCGTGGCGCGGGTCGAAACCCAGCACCTGCACCTCGCCGCCGTCCGCTTTGCGCAGACCCTGCAGGCACTCGACGGTGGTGGTCTTACCGGCTCCGTTGGGTCCCAGAATCCCGAAGATCTCGCCTTCTTCGACGCTGAAGGTGACGTCCTCCACCGCGACGAAGCTCCCGTACCGCTTCGCGAGGCCCCTCACTTCGACGACCGACCCCATCTACACCTTGCCTCTCCTGCCTGACGACGCCGGCGCCCTGCTCAGGCGGTGCCCCGCCGCGACCGGAGCACGGACCGGACCACCAGCAGTGCCACGATGGCCACGACCTCGGCCAGGATGATCACCCGCGTGGTGTCGGCGGCGGGGATCCAGGACACCTGGTCATCCTTGATCTGGTAAGCGCCCACCGGGCGGGCCGTCATGCCGAATCCGCCGCCGGCACCACTCGGCTCCGTCTCACCTCCCTCGCCCTCGCCCCCACCTCCGCCGCCTCGCACAGAGGCCGCCGGTATGAACGTCACGCCGTTCTTCTCGTACGGTTCGCCGTAGACGCGTCCCACCGCAAGCGCGTCACGCGCTCCGGTCATCAGCTCTTCGAGCTTCGTCATGCGGGCCCTCCTCTCGATCGATCGCCGGTGAGCCACTGCTGCCTCTTCATCCCCAGCGTCGTGCATCAGATCCGCTGATGGCAGAGCCGGAATCCCCAAATCGGATGCCGGAAGTCACGCAATAGCCGGCAACGCAAGTCTCCCACCGACGACATCCGCCCCACGACCGAAAAGCTGTTGGGCGCCGTTGCATCGAGCGTGGTTCCCGCCCGCCCCACCAATCCATCGGTGGCGCCGGTGCACCGGTCGAGCCGAGCATTGCTTGGCCAAGCGAGTGGATTCCCCGTCGGCTAGTTGTCGAGGGGACGGGAGGTCGTACCCATGTACGCGGTCGTGAGAAGCTACTCAGGGTCGGGAGCGAAAGAGTTGTTCGACCTGCTCGAGGAACGTCAAGGGGAAATCGAAAGCATCATTCGGCCGGTAACTGGGTTCGTCGGCTATTCGCTCATCCGCACCGACGACGGCGGGGTCACCGTTACGGTCTGCGAGGACAAGGCGGGCACCGACGAGAGCATGCAGGTGGCACGAGACTGGATCCAAGAGAACGCAGCCGACCTGGGCACGAGCCCACCAGCGGTCTCGGAAGGACGGGTCGTACTTCATCTGAGCTAGGCGGCGTAGGCGCCCACGCGGAACCGGCTTGGCCGTGATCGGCCTCGGCAAGAGGACACGGCGCACTGGCCTCCGGCTCGCTGTGGCGGCAGGTCGAGTACCCCACTGGCGACACCGGAAGGGTGAGTGCTGCGTTCCTCGTGCGCCACGTGACCCCGGTCGAGCCTCCGGTATTCGGCAATGAGAAAGCCGGCCACTGGGATGTCACCGGGCCGGCCGCCGGCGACTCGTTGAACGTCCGCGCCGGCCCGGAACCACCAACCCGGTTGTCGCCCGGCTGGCCCACAGCACCGTCGACCTCACATCGACCGGACGGATCGCCACCGTCTCCGGCTCGCTGTGGCGCCAGGTGGAGTACAACGACTCAGGCCTCACCGGGTGGGTCGGCGCCCGCTTTCTCACCGCCCCCGTGGCAACCCCGCCGGCGCCGACCCCCCAGTCGGGAGGCACCGTCGTGATGGGCGACTGGAACGGGGACGGCATCGAGACCTCCGGCGTGGTCCGCGGCGGCGTCTGGCACCTGCGGAACTCGAACTCGGCCGGCCCCGCCGACCTCGTGTTCACCTACGGCAATGCGGGCGACCGGCCGGTGGTCGGCGACTGGAACGGCGACGGTATCGACACTCCCGGAGTGGTCCGGGGCGACCGCTGGCTGTTGCGTAACTCCAACTCCTCCGGTACGAGCGACATCGACTTCCGCTTCGGCGACTCGTCGGATAGGCCGGTCGCCGGCGACTGGAACGGAGACGGCATCGACACCATCGGAGTCGTCCGCGGCTCCGTCTGGCACCTCCGCAATCAGGCGGCCGCCGGAGCCGCCGATGTCACCTTCACCTATTGACCGGCCGCGCCCAAGCCGGACGCCAAGCAGGTGCCCGCCCCCTCGGCGTGACGGCCGAGGGGGCACTCTTCGTGGCAAACCGGCGCGGCGGCTCCACGGTTCGGGCGACGGTGCCCCACCTCGGCCCGCTGTGGGCGGCGAGTATGTTCCGGTTGGCCTGAGTGCGTTCCGGATGGTCTCGGCCCGGGACGAGGAATGGGGCGTCTACGCCTACGCAGTCCCCCCAGTCGAACCGTTCACAGGAGGTGCCACATGGCGCACCCGTTTCTCGGGACGGAACTGGCACGAGAACTCATCCGTGCAAGACGAGAGCCGGCCGCCCGGCACCGTCTCGTCCGATCGCCGGCCGGGAGTCCGGCAGGCCCGGGACGCCTCAGCAACGCCGTCTGGGAACGTCTCGTCGATCTGCGAATGCGGGTACGTTCGGACCCGGCGACGCCTCCTCCCCGACTTGCCGGACCGCGACGTCGCCCGCCCGAGGCCGCCGCAGCAGCCCTCTCAGCATCGCCCCCCCGGGCGCCGGTTCTCCTACGGACACGAAACAGGAACCGTTCGCTGCAGCTCCAACCGATCCCACGCAATGGGCCCGCCGCTTCCTGCGTCAGTGAGGGTCGTGGTGGTCGCGGGGCGACGCCACTTCAGTGGCACTGAAGGCCACGACCGGGTGAGCCTTCCCCACCTTCACGCAATCTTGATCTGAGAAAGGTCATGGCTTGATGTCGTCCCCGTTCAATAGCGGCACGACATGAACAGAAAGGAGTTGCCCTCATGTGGGGCCATGGAGAACTCTGGTTTCTGTGGATGGCGCTGTTCTGGATCGGGTTGATCCTGGTCGTGGCATGGGCCATCCGCCGGCCAGAGGAATACGGTCGGCGCTCGGGCAGCCGGGCGATGGAGATCCTCGAAGAGAGGTTCGCGCGGGGAGAGCTCGACGCCAACGAGTTCGAAGCACGCCGCCGTGAGCTGGCCGGGTGAGGCGATGCGCCGGCGCACCTTGCTCACCGTGGGCCTGATCGCGGTGGCAGCCTCAGTGATCGGGCCCGGCATCGGAACTTCGATCACGTCCTCGCCGGCCCGGCCGCAGTGGTACGCATTCGGTCACGACCACATGAGCTGGTGGCCCAACGGTCCCACCCCGGAGCGCCGAATCGACGGAGCCCGCGAACTCGTCGGGGTTGCCACCGATTTGGCCTTCTCGCCGCCCGAGGCGACGGTCGAGGTCGGCGAGCCGGTCAACCTGACGTTGAACAACGGCAGAGCCGTGCCTCACGATCTCGTCATACCCGCGCTGGGTAGGCGCGTCGCGGCCGACCCGGGCGTCCGAGCCACCATCGGCATCGTCGCCAACGAGGCCAGATCCTTCGAAGTTCTCTGCACATTCCCGGGACACGCCGCTGCAGGCATGAGCGGCGTCCTCACAGTTCTGCCCAATCGGTGACCCGCCCACACGGCACAAGGGAAAGGAAAACCATGACCAAGACGACCGTCGCTCTGGCAACCCTCCTCGCAGTGATCGCGCTCGCCGCAATAGCGCTCCCCGCGGTGGCGCAAGAGTCGGCGCCGGTGTATCCGGAGGGAACGTGCGTGAACCATGACGCCGTGCCTCACGACGGCATGGACGAGTGGATGACGTCGATGCATGAGTCGATGCCCGCCGAACCCTCATGGGCGCACACGGAGCACATGACTGCCACGATGCACGGCGAGCACGGTGACCACGGCCACCCCATGACCAGTCACCCCGGGTCGATGATGGACGGAGCCTCTATGACCGGTTGGGGGCCCATGATGGGTGCCGAATTCATGATGGGCCGTGAGCCCAATCTGTGACCGCCGACCGTGCTTCCGCAGGTACCGGTGAGGTGCCGTTCCCCGAGAACGGCACCTTTACCATTGCCGGCGTGGAACGACAGCGGATTCTGCTCGTCGACGACGAGCCCGATCTGAGACGCATGGTGCGGCGGTACCTCCAAGCAGAAGGCTTCGACGTCGCCGATGCGAGCAACGGGGAGGAGGCCCTCTCGATACTTCGGGGTGGTTCTGTGGATCTGGTCGTGCTCGATGTTGGGATGCCGCGAATGGACGGGTTCTCGGTGCTCCAGGAGGTCCGCAAGGCCTCGGACACGCCGGTGATCATGCTCACCGCCCGGACGGAGGAGATCGATCGGATACTGGGCCTGACGATGGGCGCCGACGATTACGTGACCAAGCCGTTCAGCCCGCGGGAGCTGGTGGCCCGGATCAGGGCCGTCCTGCGACGGGGACGGCGAGACGCAGCCGACAGTGACGACGTGATGGAGTTCACCGGCATCATCCTCGACACCGCCCGGCGCGAGATCCGGGTCGGCGGCACCAACGTCGACCTGACCGCCCTGGAGTTCGACCTTCTGGAGGCGTTGGCGTCGGCGCCCGGCAGGGTGTTCACCAGGGCGCAACTGCTCGAACGGGTGTGGGGGTGGGACTACTTCGGTGCCGAGCGCGTCGTCGACGTCCATATCGGCAACCTGCGTAAGGCCCTCGGCGACGATGCATCAGAACCCCGGTTCATCAGCACCGTGCGCGGTGTCGGCTACAAGTTCGTGGCGACCCCCAAGTGAGACGACTGTTCGGGACCCTGCGAGCCAGGCTGCTGCTCTCCCACCTGGTCGTGATGGCAATCGGCCTGGTCGTTCTGCTGGTGGCCGGCCGGAGACTCGGTTCTGTGTTCGTCGACGACCACCTGCGGTCGATGGGCCGCATGATGGGAGGAATGGCGTCGGGCGACGCGCTCGAGTTGGAAGTCGGGATAACCGCTGCCTTCGATCGAGCCCTCCTCTGGGCGGCCATCTTCAGCGCCCTGGCCGCAGCGGCGGCCGCCACCTTCGCTGCCGCTCGTGTGCTCCGCCCGCTCGAACACGTTCGCCGGGTCGCCCGACGGCTTGCCACCGGCTCATACAGGGAACGTGTTCCGATCCCCCAAGAAGAAGAGCTGGCCGGTCTGGCGACCGACGTCAACGCGCTGGCCGAGGCCCTGGAACAAACGGAGCAGCGCCGGATACGGCTCGTGTCGGAAGTCGCCCACGAGCTGAGGACGCCGGTGACCACCTTGAAGGGATACATGGAGGGGCTGCTGGATGGAGTGTTCGAGCCCGACCCGGAGACGCTCGGGGCGGCGGTGCGGGAGGCCCGGCGTATGGAGCGGTTGGCCGCCGACTTGAGCGAGCTTTCCCGAACCGAAGAGGGCAGGATCGACCTCCGACCCGAGCACGTCGACCTGGGTGTGCTGGCCGCCGAAGTGGCCGGGCGGCTCCGTCCCCAGTTCGACGACGGGGGTGTGGAGCTCACCGTGGACCAGGGTCCGGCGGTGCCGGTGACCGTCGACCGCGACCGGATCGCCCAGGTGCTCACCAACCTCATCGGCAACTCCCTCTCCTACACGGCGACGGGCGGTCACGTCACGGTGCGTGCAGAGAGGCACGGCGGGATGGCGCAAGTGACGGTGGCCGACACCGGTCGAGGCCTGAGCCCCGATCAGCTCGCCCTGGTGTTCGAGCGGTTCTACCGGGCCGATCGGTCGACCGCCGGCGGCACCGGTATCGGCCTCACCATTGCTCGCAGCTTGGCACGATTGCACGGTGGCAATATCACCGCCTCCTCCCCAGGACTCGGTCGAGGATCCACTTTCACGCTGACCCTGCCAACCGAGCCCGTGCGCGAGCGCCAGGGGTGACCTCCGACGGTCGAGAGTGTGGCGGCGGCCGGCTCCGACACGGTGGCATGCGAGTAGTCGAGCGGTATGCCAACGGCGCCCGGTGACGGTACCTTTCAGCCGGACGCCGCTCGGTGAGGACGCTCGTAGCAGCGAACCTTGCCGCTACGGTCCGGCTTGCAAGGACTGCCGGGAGGACGAAACGGTGACGGACCGACGAGATGTGAGGGTGGAGCGGACACCGCTTCCTGGTGTCGGCTTGCGGCTGGAACTGACGGCGGAAGACGGCCGGCGGGTGGGGGTGATCCATCGCCAGCAGGGCGGCTTGGAGCTGTTCATCTGCCATGAGGACGACCCCGACCTGGCCCAGGCGTCGGTGCAGTTGACGCCGACCGAAGCCGCCACGCTCACCGAATTGTTCGGGGGCTCGGAGTTCTCCCACGAGCTGTCGCATCTCCAGGAGGCGGCGGCCGGGATCGCCGTCGACTGGCTGCCGATCGACGCCGCCAGCCCCTACGTGGGTCGCCCGCTGGGAGACACCCGGCTGCGGACACGAACCGGTGTCTCGATCGTCGCCGTCATTCGGGATGGCAAGGTGGTTCCCTCCCCCGCCCCGGCATTCGAGTTCACCGATGGGGACGTGCTGGTGGCCGTCGGCACCTCTGAGGGCCTCTCCGCTGCGGGCGAGATCCTCAGAGGCGAGTCGTAATGCCATGCGAGGGTTGTTCCTGCTCGAGCTGGGGGGAGTCCTTCTCGCTCTGACCGTCCTGGCGAGGGCGGCGGCCCGGTTTTCGTTCTCGCCGATTCCTCTGTTCCTCGGGCTGGGATTGGTGATCGGTGAGCACGGTCCCGTCCCGCTCGACGTGAGCCGCGAGTTCATCGATCTGGGCGCCGAGCTGGGCGCCATCCTCCTGTTGTTCCTCCTCGGTGTCGAGTACTCGGTCGACGAACTCACCGCCGGAGCCCGCCGGGCCTACGTCTCGGGAACGGTCGACCTGGTCCTCAACTTCGCCCCCGGGTTCGTCGTCGGGCTGGCCCTGGGCTGGTCGCCGGCGGCGTCGTTCTTGCTCGGAGGGGTCACCTACATCTCGTCTTCGGGCATCGCCGCCAAGCTCCTGCGCGATCTCGGCTGGATGGGCAACCGGGAGACCCCGGCCGTCTTGTCCGTGCTGGTGATCGAGGACCTGGTGATGGCCGTCTACCTGGCCGTTGCCGCGGCTCTCGTGCTCGGCGCCGGCGCCGGCACCGCCGCCCTGACGGTGGCCGGGGCGATGTTGGTGGTGGTGATCGTCATGGTGACCGCCGGACGTTTCGGCCCTCACCTCAGCCGGCTCGTCTTCACCCCGTCGGACGAGTCGGTGCTGCTGGGCCTGCTGGGGATGGTCCTCATGGTGGCCGGGCTCGCCGAGCAGTTCCGCGTCTCGGCGGCCGTCGGGGCCTTTCTGATCGGGCTCGCCGTGTCGGGGGAGGCTGCCCAGCGGGCCGACCGGCTCCTCGGGCCACTGCGGGACCTCTTCGGGGCGGCGTTCTTCGTGTTCTTCGGGCTTCAGATCGACCCCGGTGCGATTCCCCCGGTCCTGGTCCCCGCCCTGGTGCTGGTCGTCGTCGCCGCGTGCACCAAGCTCGCCACGGGATGGGTCGCCGGTTTCAGGTTCGGGGCCGGCACCGGTGGCCGGCGCCGCGCCGCCGCGCTGCTGGTGGCCCGCGGTGAGTTCTCGATCATCATCGCCGAACTCGGCATCGAGGGTGGTCTGGAGCCGGAGCTGGCTCCACTGGCGACGGCGGTGGTGGTCGGGCTGGCCATCGTGGGACCGGTGTTCGTCCAGCTCGGCGGTCGCGTCGATCACGGCCCCGACACCGACCAATCCCCTGCCCAACCGGGCGAAGCCACGTATGTTCGCGAACTCGCCGAGGAGAGTTCGTGACCACAACGATCCCGATCCACGAGGACCAGCCGTGGTGGGCCCGGGAAGCAGATCAGGTCGTCGATGCGTTCGCCACCGGCCCCGAAGGTCTGGACCCGGAGGAGGCGGCGAGCCGCCTCGCCGAGGCCGGACCCAACGAACTCGCCACTGAGCCCATCCGGTCGCCGTGGCTGATCTTCGGGGCGCAGTTCGCCAACACGATGATCGTGGTGCTGCTGCTGGCGGCCGTCGTGACCGTCGCCATCGGGGAGTTCAAAGACGCCATCGTGATCACCGCCATCGTGGTGCTGAACGCCGTCATCGGGTTCGTGCAGGAGTACCGGGCGGAGCAGGCGATGGCCGCCCTGCGGACGATGGCGGCGCCGACCGCCCGCGTCATCCGAGGAGGCGCGCAGGACACGATCCCCTCGGTCGATCTCGTGCCGGGAGATCTGATCGTGCTCGAAGCCGGCGATGTCGTTCCCGGCGATGCCCGCCTCGTCGAGTGTCCCAACCTCCGGATCAACGAGGCGCCCCTCACCGGTGAATCGGTGCCGGTGGACAAGACGCCCGAAAGCATCGGAGAGGAGGCCGGCGAGCTGATCGCAGACCGCCGCAACATGGTGTTCAAGGGGACCGCCGTCGTGTACGGCCGGGCCCGTGGGGTGATCGTCGCTACCGGGATGCGCACCGCCCTCGGCCGGATCGCCGGGCTGCTCCGAGCGCATCAGGCGCCCCGCACCCCGCTGCAGAAGAGGCTGGCCGTGCTCGGCAGACGGCTGGCCGCGGCGGCGCTGGTGGTGTGCGTGGTCGTGTTCACCGTCGGGGTGCTGCGGGGCGAGGACGTGACCCTCATGTTCCTCACCGCGGTCAGCCTGGCGGTGGCGGCGATCCCCGAGGCTTTGCCCGCCGTGGTGACGATATCGCTGGCCCTCGGTGCCCAGCGGATGGTGCGCCACCACGCCCTGGTCCGCAAGCTCCCGGCGGTCGAGACCCTGGGATCGGTCACGGTCATATGCACCGACAAGACCGGCACTCTGACCGAGGGTCGCATGCTGGTGGAACGGGTGTGGACCCTGGAAGGCGAGGTCGGGGTGACCGGCACCGGCTACGCACCCTCCGGTGAGCTGACCACCGATGGGCGCCCGGCTCGATTCGCGGCGGACGGCACCTACGGCCGCCTGGTGATCGCAGCCGCCCTCTGCAACGACGCCGCCCTCATCGCACCGACCGAAACCGGAGGGGCCTGGTCGGTGGCCGGCGACCCCACCGAAGGCGCCCTGCTGGCGCTGGCGGCCAAGGCCGGATTCGAGCCCGACGAGCTGCGCCATCGATATCCCCGCACGGCCGAGATCCCGTTCGACTCCGAGCGCAAGCGAATGACCACCCTCCACCGCCGCGGCGACGACACGGTCGGGATCATCGCCACCAAGGGGGCACTCGAGGTCGTGCTCGACGCCTCCACCGCGGTGGCCGCACCGGGCGGCGACCGGGTTCTCACCGGCGACATCCGGGCCGCGTTCGCCGACCGGGCGTCCCGCTACGCGGCCGAGGGCTACCGGGTGCTGGCGGTCGCCGGCGGCAGCACCTCCGACGGCGACCTCCCCCACCTCGTCGACGCGGAACGCGATCTGGTGCTGTACGGGCTGGTCGCCATGGCCGATCCCCCCCGGGCCGAGTCGAAGGGCGCAGTGGATGCCTGCGCAACGGCCGGCATCACGCCGGTCATGGTCACCGGGGACCATCCGGCCACCGGTGGGGCCATCGCCTCCCGCGTCGGGATCCTCGACGACAAGCAGGTGATGACCGGCAAGGAGCTCGCCGCCGAGCATGCGGCCGGTCTCGCCGGTCACGTCGACCGGGTCGGGGTCTACGCCCGCACCTCTCCCGAACAGAAGCTCGACATCGTCCAGGCGTGGAAGACGCGCGGCGACGTCGTCGCCATGACCGGCGACGGCGTCAACGACGCGCCGGCCCTGCGAGCCTCCGATATCGGTGTCGCCATGGGGATCTCCGGCACCGAGGTGGCCAAAGAGGCCGCCGACATGGTGCTCACCGACGACAACTTCGCCAGCATCGTCACCGCCGTCGGCGAAGGGCGGCGAATCTACGACAACATCCGGCGCTTCGTCCGCTACACGCTCACCTCGAACTCGGGCGAGATCTGGGTGATGTTCCTCGGGCCGTTCGTCGGCCTGTCCCTCCCCCTGCTCCCCGTCCACATCCTGTGGATAAACCTGGTTACCGACGGCTTGCCCGGACTCGCCCTCGGCGTCGAACGGGCCGAGCGCAACGTGATGCGACGACCCCCCCGGCCGCCCTCCGAGAGCATCTTCGCCCACGGCCTGTGGCAGCACGTCCTCCTCGTCGGCTTGCTCATGGGGGGCATTCCGCTCGGCCTGGGGATCTGGGGACACGCCACCGACCGCCCCTGGCAGACGATGGTGTTCACGTCGCTGGCGCTGCTCCAACTGGGTCACGCCCTGGCCGTCCGCTCCGAAATCGACTCCCTCCGTGCCCTGGGCCTCGCCTCGAACCGTCCCCTCCTCGCCGCCGTCGCCGGCACCCTGTCGCTTCAGCTCGTGGTCGTCTACTGGCGTCCGATGCAGGAGCTCCTCAACGTCGAGGCCCTCAGCTTCTTCGAGCTGATGGTCGTGCTGGCGGCCTCCACCGGGGTACTGATCGCCGTCGAGATCGAGAAGGCCGTCCGGCGCCGCATCGAATCCACTACCTGACCGGGACCTCGAGATTCTTCGGCCCGGCTTGGCCACGCCCTGGGGGGTCACACTGCGCCATGATCGGTCGAGCCTGCTCCCCTTCGATCCGTCCGCCCGGGGAGGACACGACACAGGGCCGGATGGCGGAGCACCGGGCGACGGAGTGCTCTAGCCCGCCTCCTCACACCGTGACACGATCAGTGGGGTGTGTGCCTCGTGCACCGCTGCCTTCGATTCGTCTCGCAGGAGGCATCATGACAACACAGGCGACCGAGAAGACACCACCAAAAGCGCTTGCCGATCGGCGAGCGGTCACCGCCGACGGATCGTGGATGCTATGGACCGCTTTGGCGCTGGCCGCGGTCTGGACCGCGGTGATACTGATCAGCGTGTTCGCTCCCGATCTCGTGTCCGGTGGTGAACAGGAGCACCTTCCTCTTGCCGCATTCGGAACCTGGCTTTGGGGTCTCATCGGCACAGCCGGGGTTTTGTGGGCCATGAACAGACTGCGCTGGAAGGCGGAGCGAAAGCCGATCTGGATCGGGTTCGCCGTAGCGGTCATCGGGATGTGGCTGGCGGCCACCCTGCTCAGCATCTACCTGCCCGTACTGGAGACCGGCTCCGACCCCACCCAGGTGCCCCTGGCGGCGCTGTTCGCACCGCTGGGCGCTGCGCTGCTGACCGCCCTGGCCGGCATCTTCGCCAACGAGTTCGGGCGGGCGCCCGAACTCGGCTAGGTGTGGCCCGGCCGAGCCGGGCACCCCTAGCCAACCCGGGTCAACGACGACCATCGACGACCCTTTGCGGGCCCGCTCAACGGGACAGGCCGGCGCGGTATCACGCGCCGCTCGAGCCGAGCACTGTTCCTCCCGTTGGTGGCCGCACTGAACGCCGCCGGTCTGGTCGACACGCTCCAGGGCGATGGACGATCCACGGTGCTCGACCCCACCGACGACCGTCCCCGGCCTGGGTGTGGCGGCGGCAGCCCCACAGCTGGTCGCTACGCCCCCACCCGCAGCGCTTCGACCGGCTCCATCCGGGCCGCCCGCATCGCCGGATAGGCGCCCGAGAGCAGTCCGGTCACCATCCCCACCGCCACCGCCCCGAACGGGACGATCGGGTCGAGGACCGGGGTCCATTCCTGCACCGCCGACACCAACACCACCACCAGGGCCCCGACGCTGGCGCCCAGGATTCCGCCGATGAGGCCCATCGTCCCGCTCTCCAACAGGAACTGCCAGGCGATGTAAACCCGCCGGGCCCCGAGGGCCCGCCGCAGGCCGATCTCCCCGGTCCGCTCCATCACTCCGACCAGGGTGACGTTGGCGATTCCGATGGCCCCGACCACCAGCGAGACGGCGCCCAGCATCAGAAAGAGGATGTTGAGGTCGCTCTGCACCGCCTCGCGCACCCGCTGCTGCTCGGGCGGAGCGGCCACCTGGAGCCCGGTGGGGTTGTCGGGCCGCAGCGCCAGCGGAGCCTGGCGGGCGATCAGCTTGGCGGCGCCGATGCGCGTTTCGATGACCACGAACTCGGGGTCGCGCAATCCGTAGATCTGCTGGGCCGTGCCGGTGGGAATGAGGACCGAGGCCAGCAGCTGATGCTGGCGGGACACGCCGTCGAGAATGCCGACGACCGAGAATAGGTCGTCGCCGATGCTGATGGCCGGCAGCGCCTCGATCCCGGTGATGCCCAGCCGCTCGGCGGCATTGGGCCCCAGCACGGCAACTCGATCGCCGCGCGTCGAATGCCCCTCGTCGGACAGCCGGCCCGTCCTCACTTCGGCCCGCACGATGTCGAACAGCTCCGGTGAGGCGGTCTGGATGGTGAGCTTCAAATCGGTGCGGCGCTGCGGATCGCTGATCGGCGACGTCGACACCAGCGCGTCGCCCACGTCGACCTCGCTCAAGAGGCCCGCCTCGACCACGCCGTCGAGGCGCCGCAGGCGCTCGGGAGCGTCCCAGGGCAGTGCCACCGGGCCGCCACTGAGGGTGGGCTCCTGCGAGCTGACCACGATTTCGGTCGCCTGCAGGGCGTCGAAGCGGCCGATGATCCGGTTGCTCGCCGTCCGGGACAGGCCCAGGGTCGCCACGAGGGCGGTGAGCCCGATCACCGTCCCCAGCACCGTCAGCGCCATGCGCCCGGGGCGGGCCAGGAGCCCCGAGAGCGCCTCGTTCCCCAGATCGCGAGTCGACATACCGGCGGGGAGAACCGTCGCCGCGTCCTCCTCCTCCTCCTCCTCGGCGCCCGCCGTCTCGGCGGGACGGGTCTTGGCCGCCGGCTCCTCGAGCCTCCCGTCGACGATGTGGACGATCCGCTCGGCCCGCTCGGCCACGTGGGGATCATGGGTGATCACCACGATCGTCAGCCCGTTGCCGTGCAGCGTCTCCAGCAGCTCGAGCAGGCTGTCGGTGGTCTTCGAGTCCAGGTTTCCGGTCGGCTCGTCGCACAGCAGCACCTCCGGCTCGGCGAGCAACGCCCGGGCGATGGCGACGCGCTGGCGCTCCCCTCCGGAGAGCTTGGTGGGCAGGAAGTGGGCCCGATGGGCGAGCCCCACCTTCTCGAGGGCCGCCTCGGCGCGCTCCTGCCGGCCCTTGCGGGAGTGCTTGCTGTAGGCCTCGGACAGCATCACGTTCTCGAGGACGGTGCGATGAGGCAGGAGGTGGAACGCCTGGAAGACGAAGCCGATACCCCGGCTGCGCAGCCCGGCCCGACGCCGGTCGCTGAGCCGGGCGGTATCGATCCCCCGGAAGCGGTAGGTGCCGGCGGTGGGCCGGTCGAGGCACCCGAGCACGTGCAGCAGGGTCGACTTACCCGAGCCCGACGGCCCCACCACGGCGACCCATTCGCCTTCGTTCACCACCAGGTCGACCCCCCGGAGCGCATCGACCGGAGGATCGGCGCCGTAGCGGCGACTCACCCCGCGCAGATCGACGACGGGCTCAGGCATTGCCCTGGTCGAACCCCACCACGACCAGGTCGCCGGCGGCCAGCGACCCGTCGATCGGGGTGACCTCGACCATGCCGTCGGCCGACAACCCGGGTTCCACCGTCACGAACTCCAGCACCGAGCCGTTCCGGCGCTGGACCCGGGTCGAGCCGTCGGCGGCCAGCGACAGCGCCCCTACCGGCACAGCCAGCACCGGCCCGCCGGTCGACTCGACGGCGATGGTGAGGCGGACCGACGCTCCGATGATCGACGGCGGGGCGTCGTCCACCAGCACCTCGACGTAGATCTGGGAACCGCCCACCTCGTTGGTGCCCGGAGAATCGGCGATGAAGCTGACCACCCCGGTGGTGTCGATCCCCAGGTCGGCCTCGTCGATGACGGCGGTGGTCCCGGG
>CAYFYE010000029.1:0-25730 GCA_964347285.1 uncultured Acidimicrobiia bacterium | reverse complement strand
ACGGCGCCGCAGGATGGATGGTGACCGGCACTTCGGACATGGCCTCGGCCACGGAGACGGTGTCGAGGATGTCCACCTCGCTGCGCCGGGTCAGTCGTATCCCCATGCGGCGCAGTGCCATGCTGTAAGCGCTTTCAGCATGCAGACGCTCGGTGAGGATGGTGGCCAGCGTCGTGGCCAACATCAGCGGCAGGACCAGGCCGTAATCCTGGGTGATCTCGAAGACGATGATGATCGACGTCAGCGGGGCCCGGGCCACCGCGGCGAACACGGCCGACATCCCCACCAAGGCGAATGCGCCGCTGCGCAACTCGGAGAACCCCCACACCGGCTCGAGCAACGCGGCAAAGCCGGCCCCCACCGCCGCGCCCACGAACAGGCTGGGAGCGAAAGCGCCCCCCGAGGCGCGGGCGCCCAACGTGGAAGAGGTGGCCAGGATCTTGAGTCCGGCCAGCCCGAACAGGATCCACCACACCGCCGAGGAGCCCGAGGTGAGCAGGAAACCGATGAAGTCCTGTCCGGTCCCGAGCGCCGGCGGAGACAGTGCATCGGTCTCCTCGGTCAGCCCGGCCGAGGCCAACCCCACCGCCGCCACCACCAGGCCGAGCAGGACGGGAAGGCTCCATCGTGGCAGCCCGGCCAGGCGGACCGGGGCTTGCTCCATGAATCCCAGGGTCCGCAGAAACAGGTAAGCGGCCACCACCGCCAGCAGGCCCAGGGCGCCGTAGGCGAGCAGCTCGCGGGGGTCGCTGAGCGGGTACCTGACGATGGGAAACGTCAGTTCTTCGCCGATGAGGCTCCGGCTCACCACCGCCGCCGTCACCGAGGACACGACCACCGTGTGGAGATGGCGGATGGCAAAGCCCCCCAACAGCACCTCCATGGCGAACAGCATCCCGGCGATGGGAGCATTGAAGCTGGCCCCGATGCCGGCCCCGGCCCCGGCCGCCACCAGGCTGCGGACCCGATCCTCGCCGAGGTGGGCCCACCGGGCCACCGTCGAGCCCACCGATGCTCCGATCTGTACGATGGGCCCCTCCCGGCCGGCCGAGCCGCCGCTGCCCAGCGTGAGGCTGGTGACGACGGTCTTGAGGGGAGCCAGTCGGGTCCGGACGTAGCCGCCCCGCACGGTCAACTCGGCCATCACCTCGGGCACCCCGTCGCCGGCTGCCTCCGGGCCGAAGCGCCGGGCCAGCCACCAGGCGGCCGCCAGCCCGGCGGGCACGGTGATGAACATCCACAGCCAGTCGGCCGGCAGCGCCTCGGCCAGCTCCCGGGTGCCGTCGGCGACGAGATCGATGCCCCACACCAACAGCGCGGTGAACACGCCCACACCCGCCCCCACCAGGAGCGCCATCACCATCAGCCCGGTGAAGCTCCCGGGCCGGCGCTGGTCGGCCAGCAGACTACGCAGACTCTGTGTCACAGAGCGTCACGTTAGGCGTACTCGACGGGTCCTCATCGCCGGGGACGGGGCCGCCCCCGCTGAGGCATTGGAGAGACAGCATTCAGGCGATCGCCTCGGGGAGCCGAGACCGGCCTTCCCGTTGCGCCGCATCCTCGGCCCGCTCCTTGATGCCCAGCAGCATCTTGGGCATCATCACGAAGTCGCCGACATCGAAGAGCAGCGCAAACAGCTGGGAGCGTATCCCGGGCGGGAAGTAGCAGCGCAGCCGGTTGACGAGCCGGGTCTCGTTGGAGCCCACCGGGCACAGCTCGAACACGCTGGGGATCACGGTGGCGTCCTCCGGCGCCGCCAGCACGAGCGACCGCTCCGGATCGATGGCTTCCACCCGGAAGCCGGCCCGGCGCGTGAGCATGACGTCACCCACCTCGAGTCGCTGCAGCTCCGGCACGATCCGGCGAGGCTGTCGCTCCGGTCGTAGGAGTACCAGCCGGCCCGGCTGTAGCCGCCCATCTGCACCAGCCACGGCCAGATCCGGGCCGGGGCCGCCCCGATCCTGATTGCCCGGGTGGCGGACAGCGCCGTTGGGGCACCAGCTCGTCCCCGGCATGGGACGGTGCAGCTCAGCGGCGGTGGCGCCCCAGCGCAGATGCCGGGGCCGCACCACCCACGAGTACACCAGGTGCCCCACGGCCAGCCACGGCAGGACCCGTGTCAGACGTACCGCCATCGCGCCCCTGGTGCTTCCGGGCGCGACTCAGACATACATCTGGGCGCAGGTGCCCGCCATCACCTCCATGAAGGTGAGGTATTCGACGACCGGGACGTCGTCGAAGAGGAAATCCTCCTTGCGGACCCGGTAGTGGTCCATCGATCCTCCGCAGGCATAGAAATGGGCCCCCAACTCCCGCAGCTGGCGCAGCTTGTCCTGGGGAGCGATATGGCCCGTTTTCTCCATTCCCCGCCGGGCAAATGGGCTGAAGATGCGCCTCAGCCCCGGGAGATGGGCCCGGAAGTCGCGGGTCAACACTCGCACCGCCGGACCCTGAAAGTAGATGTGGACCTCGGCCCCTTCGAGGGCGGCGGCCAAGGCGAACGCCAGCGGCGACAACAGCTCCTCCAGACCCGGGTTACTGACCACCATTGCCAAGTTGCGGTTGTTCTCCTTGGGATACCCCCGCTCGATGAAGTAGCGGGCGAACCCATCGTCCTGCTCCACATCGAGCAAGCGGTGGCCGACGGCCCGGGTCCACGCTTCCAGGTCGTTGCGGATGGGCTCAGAAGCATCGGCGATGACCTCGAGGACCTGACCTTGCTTCATCCGTTTCAGCGTGCCGGCGGCCTCGTAGGCGATGAATGTCGTGATGGACTTGCCGCGCACGTTGATGCGCTCGTCGGCCTTTGCAGCCATGGCATCCCTCCTTTTCACCACCATTTGGCCCCGCCCGGCCCGACCCGACCAGGGCCAAAAGGCTCATGCTCCATCGGGTCCGGACCCGCAGGAAGCGCCGGCCTTCGGCGGCTCGTCTCGGACCGCTACGGCATCCAGACCCGCAGCACTCCATCGGAACGCCCGGCGGCCAGGGCCAGTCGGCCGTCCGGCAGCTCGACGGCGGCCGGATTCGAGGAGAGGGTCGCTCCGACAGGCACGGTCCAGGACGCCTCGGCATCGCCGGAAGTCCGGGAGATTCCGCCCAACCGGGTCCGGGAAGGACTCTACGCCGGCGGCTGTCGATGGTGACAATGGCCCCAACGAACCAACAGGAGATCTGATGACGAAGTGGGTATACGCCTTCGATGAGTTCGACCTCGCCGAGAAGGAGGTCGGTGGCGAGTGGGAGGAGGTGCGGGGCCTGCTCGGAGGCAGGGGCGTCAACCTCGGCGAGATGACGCGGCTCGGTGTCCCCGTGCCCCCAAGGCTTCACCGTCACCACCAAGGCCTGCCTCGCCCACCTCGACGAGGGCGGCGAGTTCCCCGAAGGGGCCTGGGATCAGATCATGGCGGCGCTGGCCGACGTCGAGGCCCGCACCGGCAAGACGTTCGGCGACGCCGCCGACCCGCTGCTGTTGTCGTGCCGCTCCGGGGCCAAGTTCTCCATGCCGGGGATGATGGACACCGTTCTCAACATCGGCCTCAACGACGATGTGGTGGCCGGTTTCACCAAGCTCACCGGGGACGAGCACTTCGTGCTCGACTCCAACGGCCGCCTCATCCAGATGTTCGGGTCGGTGGTGCTCGGTCTGCGCGACGAGCTGTTCGAGAACGTGCTGGAGAACCACCGCGCCGAGGCGGGGGTCGCCACCGACCCGAGCTCCCGTTGGACGACCTCGAGCGCATCGTCGCTGAGTTCCGCGAGATCGCCCCCCGCTTCCCCGACGACCCGTACGAGCAGCTGCGGCTGGCCACCGAGGCCGTGTTCAAGTCGTGGAACGGCCGGCGCGCTCGCGACTACCGGGACGCTGCCGGCATCGCTCACGACCTGGGTACCGCCGTCAACATCCAGAGGATGGTCTTCGGGAACATGGGCGACGACTCGGGAACCGGCGTCGTCATGTCGCGCAACGCCACCACCGGTGAGCCCCACATCGAGGGCGACTACCTCACCAACGCCCAGGGCGAGGACGTGGTCGCCGGCATCAGGGCCACCAAGCCCATCGAGGACCTGTCGGCCCGGGACCCGCGTAGAGCAACGCGGCATAGCAGGTGGCGCCCGTCCTACGAGGCGGGCGCCATCGCCTGTCGACACCGGCAGCCGTGTGCAGGTTTTCGATGACACCGACGGAAGGAGAGCCCATGGCCCATTTCGTGCAGGACTACCCCAACAAGATCGCCGCCGGGGACTGGGTGGGAGCCGCCGAGTACTACGCCGACGACATCGTTTCCCACCAAAGCGGACACAGCAAGTGGTCGGGCACCTTCACCGCAGGCAGGCGGTGCTGGACCGGCTGGGCAGCATGTCGGCCGAGCTCGACTCGATGACGATCGATCATCACGCGCTCACCGTCGGCGACGGGCTTGCCGTGGTGCTCAACACCCTGTCGGCTACCAAGGGCGACCAGAGCTACAGCGGCAACCGGGCTGTGGTGTATCACATCGGTGACGACAAGATCACCGAGCTGTGGGCCATGGACTGGGATCAGACGGCGATCGATGCCTTTGTGGGTTAGTGGGCCACGGAGCAGGGTTGCACCGGCCGGTGAGGGCCGGGACCGGAGCTAGCGGATCGCCACCACCTCGTGGGCGGTGATACGGCCCACCTTGCCCCGCAGGTCGAGGTCGAAGGATCGACCGAACTCAACGTCGCTGGGGCAGTGCTCGAAGACTTCGTCGCTCACCAGCATGTCGGTGCCGATGTCCTTGTTGGCCCCTTGGAGCCGGCTCGCCACGTTGACGGCATCGCCGATGGCGGTTTCGCGCGCCGTTCCTTCGGCGCCCAGCATCCCGTAGACCACGGGGCCGTAGTCGATGCCGACCCGCACCCGGAAGGGGGAGGCGTAGACCCGCTCGGTGTAGTGGGACAGCCGGGCCGCCACCTCGATGACCGCCAGCCCGGAGCGGATGGCGGCTCGCCCCGGCAGCGGCTCGTGGTTCACCCCGAACAGGGCCAGGACGGCGTCCCCCATGTAGTTGTCGACGTGGCCCCCGTTGGCCTCGATCGCGTCGCTGGCCCCGGTGAAGAACCGGTTGAGGATGTGCATCACGTCGTACGCGGGCAGGGTTTCGGCGATCGAGGTGAAGCCGGCGACGTCGGCGAACATTACCGCCACCTCTACCTCCCGCCCCACCGGCCCGGAGTAGGCGTGGCTTCCAAGCTGGCTCGCCAGCGCCGTGTCGGCCTCGTCAAGCACCAGCCGGCGCAGCGTCAGCGACGCCGCCGCTCGGGTCTGGCACGCCAGGCGGATCTCGTCGGGGAAGTCGAGCCGCCGTGCCATGGCCTCCTCAGCCTCGGTGCGCGGGGCGAGGCCGCTGCCGCCGGCCTCGATCTTGACCCGGCAGGTGGAGCACCGGGCGCGCCCTCCGCACAGGTGGGTGATGGGGATGCCGGCGTCGACCAGCCTCTCCAACAGGTTGACCTCATCCTCGAAGGGGACGGTGACGTCGTCGGGCTGAGTGACGATCTCCGACATGGCCGCCGAGCCTATCGACACTTCACCACGCCGATGGCCCTATGCCGGGTGGGGGAGCTGTGAGCGCGAACCGAACGGCCCCGCCTACCGTATTGTTGGCCAGGAGGTGCCAGTGAGACAACTCATCCTCATCGCCGTGCTCGCCCTCGGAGTCGCCGCCTGTGGCGACAGCGGGAGTGACGGCGCGGCAACGGCGGCGCCGACGACCGCAGCTCCCGCCACCACCGAGGTCCCCGCGACCACCGCCGCGCCGGCCGCCGACCCCGCGGCCGTTGAGATCGTCGAGTTCGCCTTTGGCCCCGACATGCTCACGGTTCCGTTGGGGACCACCGTCACCTGGACCAACAACGAGATCGGCGTCCCTCACACCACCACCGCCGACGACGGCGCCTGGGACTCGGGGACTATGGCAGAGGGCGACACCTTCTCCCACACCTTCACGGAGGAGGGCACCTTCACCTACTTCTGCTCCATCCATCCGTCGATGACGGCCACGGTCAACGTCACCGGCTGAGGTGGAGGAGGGGGCGCTACGACCGTTCGCAGCAGGTGACCCCGGTTCCTCGAGCCGATGACGTGCGAGGTGAATCCGTCGACCGAGGCCACGATGTCGAGCCGATCACCGGCCGGCCGATAGAACTCCACGATGCCGCCGATGTGGGGGGTGCGTACGGCGACCACCTCGACCTCGCCGGAGGAACCGAACGGCGCCACGGCGATCTGGTGGCGCCGGCGGCTGCCCCGTCCGATGGCCGGTCCCAGCGCCGCCGGTGCCCCCGGTCCGCCAAACACCGCCAGTTGGGCACCCTGGACAGCGTTGCTGAGCGTGACGATCGCCTCCCGCCGGCCGTCCCCGTCCAGGTCGGTCCAGATCGGAGCCAGGCCCTCGACCACCAAGCCGTCGGGAACATCGATGATCGCGATCATCGAGCCGGTGCCGACGTCGATGACCGAGATGAAAGAAGCCTCCACGACGTCTCCGAGCACCCCGTGCCGGTAGTCCTCGGTGGGGCCGAACAGCACCAGCGCTCGACCGTCGCCGAGGACGATTCGAGCATCGGGGAGGGCTCCGACGGCAACCCGGACCCGTTCGCCACCGGAGTCGATGGCGACGGTCCCGTCGGTCTGCACCGCCAGCACGCTGCCGTCGGCGGCGATCGACGGATGGCTGAGGGGAGAAGCATCGCCGGGGCGCGGCACCAACGCCACGCTTCCGTGTTCGACCCACACGGCAGGGGGCGTTCCCGGGGGCAAGACACCCAGAGGAGCGATCGTGGCCGAACCGTCCGGCCCGATAGTGACCACCTCGACCGTCCCGATCTCCAGCGCCACCGCCCACGCCGGCCCGTCGGCAATGGACAGGCCCACCACACACACCGGTACCCCGGCGAGGAGCACATCCACCGGATCGACGTCGGGCACTCTCCCCATTCCCCCCACGGAGCGGTTGCCATCCTGGCGTTGGCGGGAACGGCCGCCACCGGGACCGGCGTCTGCTCCGCTCCGGAGGTGAAGGCCTGCGGCGACTCATCGGGAGGAGCCGGTGCCGGCGTGGAAGCCGGCACAGCCAGGGAGGTCGGCACCAGCCGAGGGGGGCCGGCCGAGCCCTCTTCCGTGCCGCTGCAGCCGGCCAGCAAGAGGACCGCCAGAACGACAAAACCGGCAATGACGGCTCCGGCTCCCCAGCGGGCGTCGGGCCCACGATGGTCCGGCCACCGACAGCCGATCGACCGGCCCAAGCCCTACTCCACCGAGCTGGGGTGGAGCCTTCGGTCCGGCTGGTAAGGGAAGATCTCGATGATTTCGCCGGCCTCGATGCGCTCTTGATACCCGCGCCAGAACGAAGGGTCGAACAGGTCGTTGTGACGGTATTCGAAGGCGGCGCGTAGCGGCGCCGGCATGCCGAGGAACGAACGGAACTCTTCAGGGAAGATGTCGCCTTCGCCTACCCCGTACCAGGGCTCATCGGAGAGCGCATCGTCGTAGTGGTCGGTGTCCGGCATCTCCCGGAACGAGCAACTGGTGAGCAGAGCCAGCTCGTCGTAGTCGTAGAAGACCACCCGGCCGTGGCGGGTCACTCCAAAGTTCTTCAACAGCATGTCCCCCGGGAAGATGTTCGAAGCAGCCAGATCCTTGATGGCGTAGCCGTAGTCGATGACGGCCCGCTCCGCCTCGGCCGAATCGGCTCGACGCACGTGGAGATTGAGGGGACGGACCCGGCGCTCGACGTAGGCGTGATGGACCACCACGGTGTCGTCCTCGACCTCGACCGTACGCGAGCACTCCCTCACCAGCTCCTCGAGCAGGTCGGGGGCAAAGCGGCTCCGATCGAACTGCAGATGCTCGAACGGCTGGGCGTCGATCAGTCTCCCGGCCCGGTCGTGATGGAACACCAGCCGGTACTTGTCCATCACCCGGCCCCGGGTGATCTGCTTGGGAGCACCGAAGGTATCTCGCAGCACCTTGAACACGAAGTCGAAGCCGGGCATCGTGAACACCGCCATGACCAGGCCGGGGTCGCCCCAGGCGATCTCAAAGTGGTCATCGGCGGCGGCCACGTGGGCGAGCAGCTCTCGATACAGCTCGGTCTTGCCGTGCTTGTGCAGACCGATGGCGGTGTACAGCTCGGCGGTGCGCTTGCCGGGCATCAGGGTGCTGAGGAACTGGACGAGGTCGTAGGGTCGCTCGATGTCGACGTGGAAGTAGGAGCGGGTGAAGCTGAAGAGCACGCTCACGTCGTCCTCGTCCATGAGTACCGCGTCGACGACCACGGCGTCCGCGGGATTGCGCAAAGCGATCACCAGCGGCACGTACCCGCTTTCGGTCACCAGCCGGCCGATGAGGTAGGCGCCCTGGCCCCGGTAGAAAGGTTGGCGGACCACCTCGGCGCCATCCATGTCGAGCGGCAACACACGTTGCTGCAAATGACGCTCGAGGGCGGCCGCCGCCAGCTTGGCGTCGCGGCGCAGATCCTCGTACAGCACGTCGAAGCGGAAGTCGGTGAGGATGGCCTCGATGAGCTCCTCGATGCTGCCGGTGGACTTGTAGCGGTAGAAGAGGGGCCGGGGGGCTCGGGTGGGGGGCGAATCGAAATCGGTCGCCACGAACTCGATGCGGTGATCGACGCCGACCGTGGCGAAGATGCGCCTGGTGACCGAGTTGAAGAAGGTCTCGGCGATCTCCCAATCGCCCCGATCGGCGATGAGTCCCGAGAAGACCGCCTTGAGGCTCGCCCAGGTCACCGTGTCCTCGACGTGATCGCCCAGAAGTGAGCGCATCTCGGCGGTCACCTCGTCGATGACGTCGCGATAGAGGTCGAGCCGCTCCACCATGTCGGCCTGCACGCCGTGCCAGTCGCGTTGCTCGAAACGCCCCCTGGCCCGACCGGTAATGGCCCGGAAGCGGTCCTGGTAGTGGCTGAAGGCGTGTACAGCGGCCCGGGCGCCCACGTTGGCAAGACGGCTCGGGGTCATCGGCGCAGTCACGGCCCCCATTGTGGCCGCGGCCCGCCGGTCTTCGTCCGCAGACGCGGATCTCAGCCGGCGGCTTCAGCCCGGTCCCGGAAGCCGGCCTGGGCCAGCCGGGACTGGCCGATGACGAGCCGGAACAGCTCCGCCGTGGCGCGTTCGTCGAGGCCGTGGGATCGGGCGCTCCGGCGCACTCCGTCGAGCACCGCCTCCTCCCGATCCTGGGCGAGAACGGGGAGGCCCCGCCGGGTCTTCTCGCGGCCGATGTCCAGGGCCCGACGGAGGCGTTCGGCCAGCAAGCGCACGATTTCCCTGTCGATCAGGTCTATCTCCTCGCGGAGGGTGCCGATGCCCAGCGCCTCCATCAATTCCCGAAATCCGCCAGCGTCGAGCTGTTGAGGCCCATCGGAGAGCGCCTGATCGGGACGGGGATGGACCTCGACCATCATCCCGTGGGCACCGGCGGCCCGCCCGGCCCGCGCCAGCGGCACGATGAGATCCCTGGCCCCGGCGGCGTGACTGGGATCGACTACGACCGGTAGGTGACTGAGCCGGCGCACCACCGGCACGGCGCTGATGTCGAGTGTGTTCCGAGTGCGAGTCTCGAATGTACGGATCCCTCGCTCGCAGAGCACCACACGGCCGTTGCCGGCTTCGAGGATGTACTCGGCGGCGAGGAGCCACTCGTCGATGGTCGACGACATCCCCCGCTTCAGCAGGACGGGACGCCCCCTCCGTCCCGCCTCTTTCAGCAGGGGGAAGTTCTGCATGTTGCGCGAGCCGATCTGGATCATGTCGGCCCAATCGGCGACCAGGCCGACCGTCTCCGGCTCCATGGCCTCGGTCACCACCGGCAGCCCGGTCTCGTCTCCGGCGCGCCGAAGCAGGCGCAGGCCGTCGGCGCCGAGACCCTGGAATGAGTAGGGGGAAGTACGGGGCTTGAAGGCGCCGCCCCGCAGCATGGCCGCCCCGCCCCGGGCGACCACATGGGCGGTTTCCATCACTTGAGCCTCGCTCTCCACCGAGCAAGGGCCGGCGATCACCGGGAACCCGCCGTCGCCGAAGCGCACCCCCCCTACTTCGACGATCGTCGTCGGCGATCCGGGCCGCCGGTGGGCCTTGAGAACCTGGTCTCCTTCCATGACGGGCTCCTCCCTCTGTGGAACGGAGGCCCCGGGAATAGAAAAACCCGGAGCCCCTGCTCCGGGTTTCGGGTTCTCTGCTGCCTACGTGCTCAGCGCGCTCCCTCGACCCGGGCCGGGGGCCCGGTAAAGAAGAAGCCGAACACGGAGGCATGCGATTTCATGTGGGCGAGAACTCTAGCCGCCCGCCGCCTCCCCGACAAGAGAACCGGTTAGGGTCGGCCGGCCATGCGGGTCGGCTACCAGGGCGAGCCTCAGTCGTACAGCCACCGGACCGCCGAGGAGCTGTTTCCCGGCGAGGCCCTCATCGGTTTCCCCACGTTTGCGGCTTGCTTCGAGGCGCTGGCCCAGAGCGAGGTGGACCGGCTGGTGCTGCCGGTCGAAAACTCGACGACGGGGCCGATCCCAGAGGTCGCCGAGCGGCTGGTCGACTTCGAAGTCGTTGCCGAACGCCGGGTTTCGGTCCGCCACGCCTTGCTGGGACCGGTGGGGTCTCGTATCGACGATGTCGAGCGGGTCCTCTCCCACCCCCAAGCCCTCGCCCAGGCGGAGAACACCCTGCGGGACCGGGGCTGGGAGGCGGTACCCGCCGACGACACCGCCGGCGCGGCCCGACGGGTCGCCGAGCGCGCCGATCCCTCCTTGGGAGCGCTGGCGCCGCCGGAGGCGGCCGAAACCTACGGGCTCGAGGTGCTGGCCTGCGACGTGATCGATAGGCCCGACAATGCCACCCGGTTCGCAGTGGTACGGCGGCCGGGTTGAGGATGCTCAGGTCAGACGCACCCGCCGCAACAGCATCGCGTTGGCGGCCACGATGACCGTCGACAAGCTCATGAACAACGCCCCGACGGCCGGCGACAGGAGGATGCCGGCGGTGGCGGCCACACCGGCGGCCAGTGGGATGGCGACGGTGTTGTAGCCGGTGGCCCAGGCCAGGTTTTGCATCATCTTGCGGTGGGTAGCTCGCGACAACTCGAGGGCACGCACCACATCGAGGGGATCGTTCTCCACCAGCACGAGGTCGGCGGACTCGATGGCCACGTTGGTCCCGGCGCCGATGGCGATGCCGAGGTCGGCCCGAAGAAGGGCCGGCGCGTCGTTGATGCCATCGCCCACGAAGGCCACCCGGCCTGCGGCCCCCAATTCGGCGACGATCTGGGCCTTGTCCCGGGGCAGCACCCGGGCGTAGTACCTGTCGATGCCGAGCTCCTCGGCAACCGTCGCTGCAACCGCCTCTGCATCTCCGGTGATCATCACGGTGGTTAGGCCCATAGAGTCGAGCCGAGCTACCGCCATCCGAGCGCTGTCGCGCACCTTGTCGGCCAAGGAAAACACGGCCAGCACACCGGCCTCATCCATCATCAGCACCGCCGACTCACCCCGCCGGTCGGAGACTGCGAGCGCTTCGGCCAGCGACCCTGCGACGCCCATCCCCAAATCGGCGGCCCACTCGGGCCGTCCGATGCGAACTCGATGGCCGTCCACCGCCCCCTCCAGGCCCAACCCAGGAACGGCGCGCACGTCCGTGGCGACCGGCAGGCTCAGGTTGCGTTCCGAGGAGGCCTCGACGATCGCGGCAGCCAGGGGGTGTTCGGAAACTCGCTCGATTGCCGCCGCCAACCGCAATGCCTCGGCATCACCGATGCCCTCCGCCTGTAATTCGGTAAGAACGAAGCGACCCTCCGTGAGAGTCCCGGTCTTGTCGAAGGCAACGACCGAGACCGCGTGCCCTCGCTCGAACGCCTCCCGGTTGCGAACCAGAATGCCGTTGGCCGCGGACAGCGATGTGGCGTTTACCGTCACCAGCGGAATCGCCAACCCCAAGGCGTGAGGGCAGGCTATGACCAGCACCGTGACCGCCCGGGCCACCGCAAAGGTGACTCCGTCGCCTGCCACCAGCCAGCCGACCAGGGTGGGGATTGCCACCCCTATGGCGATCAGCGTGAGCCAGAACGCGGCCCGGTCGGCCAGGGCCTGAAAACGGCTTCGAGAAGCTTGGGCCTCCTCCACCAGTCGCATGATCTGGCTCAGAGTGGTTTGGTCTCCCGTCCGGGTGACTTCGACCGTGAGAGCTCCCTCGCCGTTGACCGCTCCCGCCACGACCTCATCGCCTTCGCCTTTGGCCACCGGTCGCGATTCTCCGGTCAGAAACGCCTCATTGAGGCTGGAAGCTCCTTCGACGATGTCGCCATCGGCCGGCACCTGCTCACCGGGGCGTATCAAGATCCGGTCCCCTCCGGTCAGCGAACTCACCGCGACGTCCACCACGGTCCCACCTTCGAGCCGGTGAGCAGTGGACGGGACCATCGACGCCAGGTGCTCGAGAGCGCGACTCGCCGTCTGCACCGACCGCATCTCCATCCAGTGCCCGAGCAGCATCACGTCGAGCAGCGTGGCCAGCTCCCAGTAGAAGGGCATCCCGTCCAGACCCAGGGAGACGGCCAAGCTGTAGCCGTAGGCAACGGAGATGGCCAACGAGATCAGTGTCATCATCCCGGGCGCCCGGGCCGCCAGTTCCCGGCGCCCGCCCTCCAAGAAGACCCGGCCGGCGTACCAGAAGAGGATCGTGGCCACGATGGGACTGACCCACCCCTCGCCCGGGAAGCTCACCGCCTCGAACCCGAGCCAGTCCTGTATCTGCGACGAGAAGTAGAGGATGGGAATCGTGAGCAGCAGGCTGACCGCGAGACGATCCCGGAACATCTCCGGGGTGTGGCCCTCGTGCTTGTCGTGAGCAGCCACTGCGCCGTGGGGCTGCTGCGAATCAACGGCCCCGGGGTGGGTGGTGAGGTGGTCGTGCATGATCTCCCCTCAGCGAATGCCGGCACCCTCTTGAAGCTGCCTGACGTAGGCGACGATATCGGTTACGTCGTCGTCCGTCAGCCCGTCGATCGGCGGCATCGGACCGAAGTCCCAGTGATGGGCCCGCACCCCGTTGCGCACCGCCGCAAAGAAGGCGAAGTCGGCGTGGCGGCTGGGCCGGTAGGTGGCGTCGACGAGGGCTGGGCCCTGAGCCGAGCCGCCGCCCCGGGCCCCATGACACGACGCGCAATGCTGGTCATAGACGATCTCGCCCGCCGCGGCATCGCCTTCGGCCGACCCCGGTCCGGACACTTGAGTGGTGGCGCAGGCTGCCAGCAACAGGACCAGCAGAGCCGATGGAACGGCACGAAGGTGTGTTCCGGACCCTTCCGAGTGCCCTCGCCTCCTCATGTGCCTACCGTATACCTTCTAGTCAACTGGAATGTCAAACTCCCCTGGGAGCATGAGCATCGGAGAGCTGGCCCAAAGACCGGGGTATCGACCAAGACCATTCGTTACTACGAGGGCATCGGGGTGCTGCCTCAGCCCGAACGAGCCCGCAACGGTTACCGACAATGCGACGATCGGGCCGTGGAGCGGCTGGTGTTCGTCAAGGATGCCCATTCCGCCCGGTTGACGCTTGGCGAGGTCGGGGAGATCCTCGAACTGCGCGCCCAGGGCGAGCCCACCTGCCATCACGTGATCGGTCCGCTGGAAAGCCACCTCGTGAGATCAACGATCGCCTCGCCTCACTGCGCCAGGCAAGACGCGACCTCGAAGCAATCACGGAGCGGGCCCGCCACCTGGATCCCTCTGCCTGCACCGACCCGAACCGCTGTCAGACCATCGCCCGCTTTGGGAAGAGGAACTGAGGGACCGAGTTCATCCTCCTTGTTGTGCCCGCCAGGTGATGTTCCACTGAATCTCTCGCTCGGTGGGACCCCACAGCGACTTGAAGTAATCGAGGATCGCCAAGGTCTCGTCCTCGCTGAGCACGCCCGCATAGGCCGGCATGCGACTCTGGGGGAAGTCGCTCCCGACCAGGATGATCTCTACCAGCAGGTCGTCGCCGTGATGCCAGGTGTGTCCGGTGGCATCGTGGGGCGGCGGCTTGTAGCTGCCGTCTTCGTTGGGAATCATCCAGTCGGGCTGGCCCTCGGCGTCGGCCCCGTGGCACGAGGCGCAGTGCTCTGTGTAGATCTCCCTCCCCAGCGCAACCCGGTCTGGATCGAGATCGGGTAGCGGAGGGGTCTCGCTTCCGGCTCCGGCGCCGAGGGTCGGAAAGCTCGGCGTGGTGGTCGGAGGAACGGTTTCGTCGGCCTCCCCCTCACCTCGGCACCCGCCGAGTAGGGCCAGGACCGCTACCGCCACGGCCCGCCGGACTGCGAGTGAGCGCTCGGTCTGACTCATCGTGCTCGCCCCCAGTATCGAGGGCGGGCCCTTTTCCGCCAAAGGCCCCTAGCGGAGCCACCTCATTCGGCCCTACCGTCGAATCGCTTGGAGGAGGTGTTTATGTCCACGATCACCAACCAGGTACCCGGGACGATCTGCTGGGCCGACCTGGGAACCACCGACATCGAGGGAGCCCGGTCCTTCTACGGGGAGTTGCTCGGGTGGAGCATCAGCGGCGACGAGACCCCGCTGGGCACGTACTACATCGCCAAGGTGGGCGATCGGGACGCGGCCGGAATGATGGCCCTGTCCCCCGACCAGCGGGCCATGGGGATCCCCCCGGTCTGGACGACGTTCATCTACGTCGAGCGACTGGAGGACACCATCGCGGTGGCCGAGGCCGAAGGGGGCGAGGTGCTGCAGCCGCCCTTCGACATCCCCGACAATGCTCGTATCGCCATGCTCGCCGACCCCACCGGCGCGTCATTTGCCCTGTTCGAGGGGCCGCCCGAACAAGGCCTCGAAGTGTTCGGCGAGAGCGGGGCCCTGTGCTGGGCGGAGGTGCTCAGCCGCGACCCGGCCCGGGCCGAGGCCTTCTACGGCGCCGTCTTCGGTTGGAAAGCCGAGACCAGTGAATCGGGTGGTACCCGATACACGATGTTCAAGCTCGACGGCCGCGACGTGGCCGGACTCATGGCGATGCCGGCCGAGGTGCCCGCCGAGGCCCCGTCCCACTGGATGACCTATTTCGCCGTGGACGACGCCGAGGCGACCTGCGCCAAGGCCGCCCAGGCGGGCGGCAAGGTGCTGCGCCCTGCCACCGAGATCGGCATCGGGCGCTTCGCCGTGCTCGAGGACCCGGCCGGAGCCGTGTTCAGCGTGTTCGAGTCCTCTGCCCAGGATTGAGGCGACACCAGCGGGCGACAGGCACCGGCCGAGGCGCGTCTACATGAGGCTCAACGCGCTCATGTTGCGCATGAAGTCGCTCATCACCTCGGGATCGGTGAGCACGTCGACGACTGCGGGGCGCCCTTCCTCGCCGGCCCGCATCGACCTTTCCAGCGCCGGGCGCAACTCGGCCGGATCGGTGACCCGCTCGCCGTGCCCTCCCACCGCCTCGGCCAGCAGGTCGTAGCGCATTCCCGAGGGAACGGTGGGTTCGTCTGACTGATCGCCGTAGCGCATGCGGTGCTCGTGCCGCACGTCGCCCCATCCGCCGTTGTTGGCCACGACCACGATCGCCGGCAGGTGGTGCCGGGCGGACGTGTCCAGCTCGATCGCCGACAGCCCGAAGGCCCCGTCGCCGGTCCACAGGACCACCGGCTCGCCAGGGCGGGCCGAGCGAGCCCCCAACGCGAACGGAAGGCCCACGCCGAGAGTCCCCATGGCCGAGCCGATGAAGCTGTGCGTGCCCGGTCGGTGGGCCCGGCCGAACGCAATCCCCCAGATCACCGCGTCACCGCCGTCGCTCACGAACGTAGCTCCGATCTCGTCGGCAAATTGAGCCGTCACCCGGGCCGCCCATCCCGGATGGATCCCCCCGGGGGCCGGACGTTCGGTCTCGGCCTCCCACCCGGTCCGGCTGGCAGCCGCTGCTCCCTTGGCATCGGCGGTCCACCCCGAGAACCGATCGGCCGGGGCCGTCCAGGCCTCGGTGAGCGCATCGAGGGCCGCGGACACATCCCCGGCGAGCGCCAGGGCCGGTCGACGACGACCACCGGTGTGCTCGGGGCGGACGTCCAGTTGGATCACCTGCTGGTCCGGCGAAAACAGCGGCGGGCCGCCGTAGACCAAATTGGCGTTGAATCGGGAGCCCAAGATCAGTGATACATCGGCCGACACCAGAGCCACTCCGCCGTGAATCAGGCCGCCCAGGCAGAGGGGATGATCGTCGTCGATCAGGCCCCGAGCCGCTGCAGTCGTGATCACGGGCAGGCCGCTTCGCTCGGCGAAATGGACCAGCGCCTTCTCGGCTCCCGAGAAGAAGGCCCCCGAGCCGGCCAGGACGGCAGGGCGTTGGGCCCCGGCCAGCATCTCCACCGCCCGCTCGACGTCGGCGCCTGTCGGGACCGAGCGGGGCAAGCTGGGGTCGTGACCGGTCGGCGTCACCCCGTCCGGTATGTCGGTCTCGACGGAGAAGACATCCTGGGGGATCTCCAGATAGGCCACCCCGGGAGCCCCCGAGCGGGCCTGATGTACCGCCTCGGCCACCAGAGCGGGGATGGCGGCGCTCTCCAGACACTGGGCCTGCCACTTGGTGACCGGAGTCACCAGGGCGAGTTGATCCACGTCCTGGACCGCCCCTCGATTGCGCTGGTTGAGGCCGGTGCGGCCCGCCAGAACGACCGTGGGGATGCCGGAGGCATTGGCCTCGGCCATGCCGGGAAGGGCGTTGGTCAGGCCGGGACCGGCGGTGACGGCGCCCACCGCGGGTCGACCGGTGGCCAGTGCCCATCCGGCAGCCATGAGCACGGCGTTCTCCTCGTGGCGCACGTCGACGAGCGGCAGCGCCTCGCGGCCGGCCCCGTCGAAGAGCGGCATGATGTGGCCCCCGGGCAGCGCGAAGATCATCTCGACCCCTGCCTGCTTGAGGGCCCGAGCGGCGTGGATGCCGCCGTGTTCCATGGCGGCGACTCTACCGGCGGGGCGCCAACGTCACCCGGCCGCGTCGACGGGCTCCGCCCCGGCCGATCAACCCCGAAACGCACTCAGGTCAATGAATTCATTGGCTCCCGAGGTGAACAGGCCGGCCCGAGGTCCTCCGGCCACCACGTACAGCGCATCGCCGATGGCGACCACCCCCAGCCCGTGGCGGGGAGTGGGCATATCGGGAAGGACCGACCAGGTCCCCAGGCGGGTATCGAAGGCCTCGGCTGTGGCGAAGGCGTCCACCTGGTTCTCCCCACCCACCGAGGCGAGTATGCCGCTCGCCGTCACCGCCGCAGCGATGCCGCCCCGGGGGCTGGGCTGGTCGGGGAGCGACGTCCAGCTACCCGTGACGGGATCGAACGCCTCTGCGACTGAAAGGTTGCCGGCCGGTGAACCGACCCGGCCCCCCACTGCGTACACCCGGGCGCCGTCGGAGGCCACCCCGAGATGCTCACGGGGGGTGAGGAGGCCCGGCGCCTCGCTCCAGCTCCCGGCGACGGTGTCGTAGACCATCGTCGTTTCGGCCGGACCGTCCGATCCAACCCCGCCGACGATGAAGATGCTCCCACCGACCGCGGCTGCCCCACCGGCCGAGCGACTCTGCGGCATTGCGTCGATCTCCTCCCAGGCCCCCTCACGCAGAACGAAAGCGCGGTCGCTCGGTCGCCCAAAGCCGGGGCCGGTGTTGCCACCGAAGACATAGAGCGAGTCTTCGACCCCCACGGCCATGGCGTGATTGACCGCTAAGGGCAGGGAAGGTCCTTGCTCCCAGGCGTCGGCGGCCGGGTCGTACACCTCGACCACACCGACGGTGGTGCCGTCGGCGACGAAACCCCCGACCACGTAGATATTCCCGCCCATCACCGCAGCGGCCACTTCGGTGCGCGGGGTAGGGACGTTGGCGAGCCGGCGCCACGTCGGTACAGGGGGCGGCGTCGGTGCCGTTACAGTCGCTGGCGGCTCTGAGGTGGGGGGCGACGAAGCGGTGGAGGAGGCCATCGTTGCTGCCGGCTCGACTCCGGTTGCCGTCGTGGTGATGAGGGCATCGTCCGACGTGCAGGCAGGCAGGACCAACACCACGGCGAGTCCGGCTACGGCCCACCGCCGGCGGGCAGGCTCGAAGCGATGCGATGGGGTCGGGCGGGCATGCATGGCGCTGGAGAGCGTATCGAGGTCACCCGAAGCCGGTGGGCGTCGGACCGTCGACGCCGCCGACCCGGTGCGGCGCCCCAAAGGTATTCCCAATGGACGGCGACCTCTCCCTCCGGAAATACCTAGCCTCGCGCCAGAGACGGGAGGGAACCATGGGCTGTCGTTCGTTCTTTGCCATCCCCGGAGCCGGCGCGCTCTTCTTCTTGAGTGCCTGGATCCTCATGATCTTCGGAGGCATCCTCCAGGAAGAGCTGGGAATCAACTCCTTCAGCTACGGCACAGCACTCATTGCGACGATCGGATTGTGGCTGGTGATCGCCCCGGTGGCCGGAGCGATTGCCGGGCGGTCGTGACGAGGTCGCAGAGGTTCGTCATCAGCGGCCGAATGGCGCCGGACTGAAACCCGGCCCACCCGAGCCGCCCGCTCCTCGGGGTACCGGGGGGCCACCCCTGCCCGGCATGGCGGCCACCCCCCCACCTAGGATCGCCGCCATGTCCGGGACGATGCGTGCCCTGTTCTTCGAGGACACTCGCACCCTGACGCTGCGAGAGGTTCCTATCCCCGAGCCCGGACCGGGGGAGGTGCTGGTGCGGGTCACCTACTGCGGCATCTGCGGCTCCGACCTCTCCGTCTACAAGTCGGGAGCAATGGCCGCTCCCGACCGGGTGCTCGGCCACGAGATCTCGGCCACGGTCGAGGACGACCCGACCGGACAATGGGAGCGGGGCGCCCGGGTGGTTGTGTTCCCGGCCCGGGCCTGCGGGGAGTGTGCCTGGTGCCGGGCCGGCGAGCGCCGCTACTGCCTGAACCCCATCGAGGGGCGCTGGGGCGGCTATGCCGAGTACGCCACCTACCCGCCCGAGAATCTCATCCCGATTCCCGACGGGGTCTCCGACCAGGTCGCCTCGATGGCCGATCCGCTCGGGGTCGGGGTCCGGGCGGTGGAGATTGCCGACCCTGCCGAAGGGGAGATCGCCTTCGTCAGCGGGCTGGGCACGATCGGCCTCTCCACGGTGACGGCACTGGTGGCCGTCGGGGCCCGGGTGGTGGGAGCGGATCCCCTCCCCGACCGCCGCGACCTCGGCCGGGCCCTCGGCTGTGAGGCGACCATCGATTCCACGGAGGACGCCTACCGGGTCGGGGTGGACCTCGACCCCAAGGGATTCCGCTACGCCTTCGAGTGCTCGGGGGTCCAGGAGTCCCTGCAGGAGGTCTGGGACGCCTGCGGCTATGCCGGCACCGTCGGCGTCCTCGGCATCCCCATGATGCCGGTGCTGCTGCTGCGGATGACCGTACGGGAGCAACGGGCCTTCTCGATCTCGGGCCCATTGCCCGAGTCGATGGCGGCGGCCCTCGAACACGTCGCCGCCGACCCGGCCGTGGGCCAGATCATCAAGGGCGCCGTGCCCCTGGCCGAGACTGCGGCGGCCATGGATCGGCTCATCGACGGCGCGGACGGACCGAAGCTCCTGGTCGACCCGCACGCCTGACATGGCGCCGGCCCGCCAGCGCCTCGACCGGGCCGGGCGCCGGCTCATGTGGCTCCTGGCCCCGGCCACCTTCTTCGACGGTTACGACGGTCTGATCCTGGGCCTGGCCCTGCCAAGCATCCGGCGCTCGTTCGGCCTCAGCCTCGCCGAGGCCGGGGTGATGGTGTCGATCATTCTGGCCGGCTCCTACGGCTCCTTGGTGCTGCTCGCACTGGCGGATCGCTGGGGCCGTCGACCCACGTTGACGCTCACCATCGGCGGCTACACGATTTTCACCTTCCTCACCGCTTTCTCCCAGGGCGTGGTCGACTTCACCATCTACCAATTCGTGGCCCGGATCTTCCTCGGCGCCGAAAAGCCGCTCGCCTCCATCGTCGTGGTGGAGGCGATCCCCGATCGCCGAAGGGGGCGATCGCTCGGCCTGTTGTCGTCGATGGTCGCCTTCGGGCAGGCGGGGGCCGGGCTGGGGTTCTTCCTCACCGACCTCACCGGCGCCTCGTGGCGCCTCCTCTACCTGGTCGGGATCGTCCCGCTGCTGCTCATCGCCCGGGCCCGGCGCGATCTCCCCGAGACCCGGCGGGCGATCCTGCCCGAGCGGGTGCCGATCCGGGACCTGCGACGACGGGTGCGAGCCCGATGGGTGGCCGGGGTGGCCGCCCTGGCCTTCCTGTTCTCGGTCATGCCCACGGCAGTCACCTCTTTCGCCTCCTCCCTGGTGATCGACGAGTGGCAGTGGAAACTGGCCGACATCAACGCCATCTACGTCACACTGTGGGTGCTGGGAATCAGCGGATTCTTCGTCGCCGGCCGGCTGCTCGACTCGTGGGGCCGGAGGCCCACGACCATCGTGTTCCTCACCCTGGCCACGGTGGCCGGCTTCATCGCCTTCCCGGCCGAGACGGACGTGGTACGGGCCGTCGGCCTGGCCCTGGTGATCTTCGGGCTCACCGGCTCCACCCCCGGCATGTCGGCATTCGGCGCCGAGCCGTTCCCGGCCCTCTATCGGGGCCGGGTCGGGGCGGTGGTCCGGCTGTTCGACATCGCCGGCGGAGCGGCGGCCCCCCTGATCGTCGGCCTGTTGGCCGAACCGCTGGGGCTGGGCCCGGCCATGGCCCTGGCCGGAGTCAGCTACGTGCTCGGCGCCGGCGTGGTGGCCACGCTGCTGCCCGAAACCCGTCCCGCCGTCGGTGGAGCGACCCCAGAGCCCGGGGCCGTGTGACCGCCGGGAGGGACTCGCTCGCAAGAAGTGTTCGCGGGCGCCTTTCGAGCGATCACTTCGCCGACTTGTTCCGGGATCGAGCTCGATGGGCGGCGACGTTCTCCCGGTTGGAGCACGTGGTCGAGCAGTGGCGTCGCGATCGATTCTTCGACGTGTCGACGAAGGCGTCGACGCAGTCGTGGGCGGCGCAGGTGCCGAAGCGTTCGATGCCGTGATCGACCAACACCGCCGCCAGTCCCATCGCCGCGGCCGCCCCCAACCACTCGGGAATGCGCCCCTCAATCGGCTCGATCCGGAAGCGGGGAGCCGGGCCATCGACGCTCAGACGCGGAGTGGCCACGACATCGGAGAGCACGGAGTTGAGGGTGGCGGCGGCTACCTCGGGGCTTCCGGCATCAAAGACCGCCCGGAGACGCTCCCGAAGCCGGCGCACCCCCTCCAGATCGGCCTCCGTGGGCCGACCGGCTGGGTCGTCGCGATGCCACTTACCCTCATGGCGGGCGAGGAAGGCGACCAGCCCCTGGACGTCAGCCAGGTCGTCCTGGCCGGACACCCGATCGATGGTGTTCACCAGGTCGACCGCCATGCGAGCCCCCACGTCGCTGTAATAGGAAAAACTCACTTGACTCCTTACACCCCCGCATCTACCCTGTAATAGGCAATACAAGGATAAGCCATTACGAGGAGGCGATCAAGATGAAGCACGACTCGCGCAATCCCACCCCGGTCGACCCGACCCGGCGCCCCTTCCTTCCATCCAACCCCTCGGGAGAAGCACGATGATTGCCCCCTACTGTGCCGGTCATCGCACCCGGGTACTGCTCTCGCTGGATGCCATGGACGAACTGCAGTCGACGCCGGCCGGGCTCGATGTTCGATTCCACTGCCATTGCGGGCACTCCGGCTGGTACCGAGTGCGCCGCTCGTCCCGGCGGCGCTCCCATCGGAAGGACGACCAATGACCCATCCGTACCTTTCCCGCGATCTGGCCGCGTCCCGGTTGGATGACGCCCGACGGCGCCTCACCCGCCGACGGCTGGTGGCGGCCGCTCGGGCGGCCCGTGCCGACCAACCTCACTAGTCGGACGGCCTTCCTCAACGCCGCCCGCTCGGAAACGGGCCCGGGCGAGGGCGGGCGGACCATTGTCCGGGACGGCGCGCCAGCCGCCGTCAACACGTGGAATGGAACAGGCCCCCCACTTTGCGGGTATGGGTCATTCCGTTGTACCGCTCCACGGCAGCCTCGGTGCGGTCGATGTGGACGACAATCCCTTTCGCTTCGAGAAGGGCCAGCGCCTCGGGCCGGACCTGCAGGGCCCCGGACATCCCGCAGCCGAGCACGATCACCGCGCAGCCGTGATCGAGGAGTTCCTCGAGGTCGGCAGGTTGGATCCCCGGAGTGTGGTCGGTACCGGTCTCCCGCCAATCCCAGGCGCGTCCCCCTCCCGGCCACAGCTTGACGTCCTTGAAGCTGCCCAGCCCCTCGACCTCGGTGGTGCCCCAGCGGACGGCGGCGATGCGCGGCGACGACGGTCGCCGGCTCCGCCCGGTTGTCATCGCGACCCCATGGTGTTTGCCCAGAGGGTAACGAGCTCCCCCCTCCCTTCTCCCGGCTGGATTGGTGTCCTCGACTGGGGCAGCTCGGCTCTATTGGCCGTCAAGAATCTCCGATCTCGCCAGACGTAGTCCGAATCCCACCGGAAAGTAGCCGGAAGAGGGAACGGGAAGGTGGATTCCGCTCCTGTCGGCGCGCTGCCATCGACGGGGCCGCCTTGGAACCTGCCGTCACGCCGGACAACCGCTGCTTCGGGTAGAGGGAAGGACTGCGATTCGGGCCGGGACTCGGTCCGGCGCCTGTCTAGGGAGCGGCGACTCCAAGGTTGGTGGAGAGAACCGACGCCCCGGAACGACCGGCAGTCGACACACTTCCCGCCCGAAAGTCGACCACCGACTCGGGAGTCGAATCACGTTCGGCGGTGCGCCCAATCGGTGGGAACGTCGCCTCCGCCTTCGGGGCTGATCCGTCCTTCGATCTTCACCGTCGTGGGGCTGTCGGTGATCTTGCCGGCCACCAGTGCCTGGCCCAGCCCAAACTGAGCCGCCTGGCCCATCAGGCTGTCGGGAACGAACGAGAAGGTCTGGGAAAGGTGCTCGATGTCGGCCTCCGCCCATCCACCGAGTCGGCTCGGACCTCCACGATCGTGCTTTTGGAGAGACTGAAAACAACTCGACCACGTCAGAGTGCAGTGACCCGAGCTATGTCTACGGATCCAGCGGTGCGCTCCGGTCGTTCATATGGTCTCCAGGGCCGGTACGTTCACGCCTAGCCGCGGCTCGCCCGGCCCTGCGATCGGGTCACTCTCGAGCACTCCCGCCCGGGGACCGGGCCCGGTCACCGCCGGCCGAGGCCGATATCCAGAGCCGACCGATCTCGACGCCGCTTCCAACGGCTCGGATCGCCGGCCGGCAGCTCCCTCATAGCTACCCTCGGTGACGGGCTGCTTGAGGTCACGAGATCGCCTCGTGGCCACCGACGGTCACCTGTCGCCCGGCGTTTTCGCGCGAGGAGCCCCAGAATCCACAGGGCACGGCCGTAACGTAGTCGCTAAGGTGACTGAGGGTGCATAGTGCCTACGGGATGAGGGGAGGCTGCAAGGTTGCGCGCAGGAGGATTCTTCCCGGTACGGCTACGGATCGTTGTGCTGAGTGGGATCCTCGGCATGAGCGTGCTGCCGTCGACCGGCGCCGGCCGGCCCGAGGAGACCGCCGAGCCAGCCCTGCCTGGCGAGATTCTGGGCACGAGCATCCCGGCCTCGGGCGGCGACACCCGGGCCGGGGAGACCGCTGGGCCGGCGCGGCCCGGCGAGATTCCGGGCACGAGCATCCCGGCCTCGGGCGGCGACACCCGGGCCGGGGAGACCGCTGGGCCGCCACCGCACGCCGGGATCGTCGGCTCGAGCCGGCCATCTCCGAGCGGCGAAGCCGGGCCCAAGGATCCGGCGGCGGCCGAGCCATGGCTGCGCAACGAGATCCACACGGCCGAGTACAGCGTCCCCAGGCCGACCGGTCTCACCTTCAGCCCCCGGACCGGCGCTCTGTACACCATCGACGAAGCCGGCGGCAATCTCGTGGGGGTGGAGCCGGTCGACGGTCCCGTCGGCATCATCGCCATTCCTCAGATTGCGAATCCGATCAACCTGACGATGAAGTCGGGAGGAGACGGTCTGATTGCCGTGGCCGCAGACGATCTGGTGACCATCCAGCTGGACGGGAGTCCGACCACCACCCTGGTGCCCGACCTGAACATGGAGGCCGCCTCCGGCGTCGCCGCCAACCCGCTCACCGGCGAGATCTACGTTCTCGATGCGGCCGGTCCTCACATCGTGCACATCTCGCCGTCCGGTGCCGTCGGCACCATCTTCCTGGCAGACCTCGTCGACACCCCACTGCGCGGCATCGCCTACAACCCAGAGGATGGGCTGGTTTACGTCGGAAGTCCCACGGATGAAGTGGCCTTCGGGGTCGACCGGGGAGGGGAGCTGCAAGCGCTCCAGGACCTCGGCGCCATCGGTCTCGGCGATCCTCAGGCGATGACCTTCGCCCCCAGCTCCGACCCCACCGACGACCCGGGGACGATGAGCCTCTATGTTGCCGACAGCGCTCCGCCCACCCCCCGCAGCGGGGGGGGACGCATCATCGAGGTCTCCAGTCAGCAGCCGGCGACGAAGGTGGCAAGCGTTCCCACCGACGTCGCCGTCCTGGTTCGCACGACTCGGACATGGCAGTACGACCCGCCCAGCCCCGACCCCTCAGGGCTGGCCTACCTCTCGAGCTCCGACTCCTTGTTGATCAGCGACGGAGAAGTGAACGAGATACCGTCCTTGTTCACCGGCGACAACATGTTCCGCACGTCGTTGTCGGGCAATCTGCTCCAGACCCTGTCCACGATCTCCTACTCGAACGAGCCGACCGGCGTGGCCGTCAACCCCGCCAACGGCCACCTCTTCATCTCGGACGACACCGGCACGTTCGGCATCTACGAGGTCGACCCCGGCCCCGACGGCAACTACGACACCGGGGACGACACGGTGACCAGCCTGCGGGACGGAGACTACGGCATGGCCGATGCGGAGGGCATTGCGTTCGACACCGGTCGGGGGCACTTCATCGTGGCCGACGGAGCCTCCGAGGAGATCTTCGACGTCGCCCCGGGCCCCAACGGTGTCTTCGACGGGGCTCCGCCCTCCGGGGACGACACGGTCACGTCTTTCGACACCACCTCCCTCGGCATCGGCGACCCTGAAGGCGTCGAGTACATCCCCGACAACGGGCACCTCCTGGTCATGTCGAGCCGGGATCCGCTCATCGCCGAAACGCTCATCGATGGGACACTGATCAGGTACATCGACATCAGCGCCATCAACCCCCACAGCGCCGCCGGTTTGGCGTATGGGCCCTCCTCGACCAACCCGTCCGACGACCACATCTATATCGTCGACCGGGTCGTAGACAACAACAGCGATCCCAACGAAAACGACGGCATGCTCTACGAGATCTCGGTGGGCGGGGGAACTCCCAACACCCCGCCCTCCGTCAGTGCCGGACCCGACCAAACGGTGACGGCACCGGCCACGGTGGACCTCGACGGAACTGTGACCGATGACGGGTTGCCGGATCCGCCCGGAATCGTCACCACGACGTGGAGCGTTGTGAGCGGGCCCGGTCCGGTCAGCATCGCCGACCCCGCCGCAGTAGACACCTCGGCCGACTTCACCGTCCCCGGTTCCTACATTCTCCGGCTCACCGCCGACGATGGCGCAGCCACCACCAGCGACGACGTCACCATCACCGTCGAGGGGTCCGGAGGTGAAGGATCGGCCTCG
>CAYFYE010000028.1:3252-26060 GCA_964347285.1 uncultured Acidimicrobiia bacterium | reverse complement strand
GTGCAGTACCTGGGCGTGCACGCGGTCTCCTTCCCTGCCTCCGACGTTAGATGGCCGGTGGACTTCGAGCCCCTTTTCCAGGAATTCGCAGGACGAAAAGCTAGGGTCGTCCCGAGGGGGCAAGGAGGCCTCCGTGATCCGTGCCCTGATCTCGGCGACGATCATCTTCCTGATCGCGACCTTCCCGGCTACCTGGCTGCTCATGCTGTTCCTGGGGAACTTCGACACCGGCCTGTCCTACTGGGGCACCCTGCCGCTGGGGATCCTGATCTCGGCGCTGGTGGCCGGCGCCGGCTCGTCGAACGCCGGCTGGGAGACGTGACCCGGCCACGACCCGGCCAACGACCGCACTGAAACCCCGGCTGCCGCCCTTCGGTCCTGACCCGTCCGGCCGGGGCTGCGGGTCTCATTTCCCGGCTCGACTCGGTCCCGGTCGGTACGATGCCGGGCAGGCGGATCGGCCATGGCTCGACGGCACCCCGTGAACCGGACAAGCCGCATCCTGGGGGCACTGGCGGCGGCACTGCTGCTCGCCGCCTGCGGCCCCACCGCCACCGGTGCGCAGGAGACCGCCTCCGACCCGCCGGCCCAGGTCACCACTGCGCCGGTCGCCCTCCCGACCCCCGACACCACCGTCCGGCCTCCCGAATCCGCCCCCGGTTCGACCGAGACGGTCGCTCCCAGCACCACCACAACCACCACGAGGCCGCCGGTCCCCCGCCTACTGGCCGTCGACTCCAGGCCGGTGCCGGCCACCGCCGTCGTCCGGGCGTCCGACGGCAGCTCTCACACTCTGTCCACGCCGTTCGAACTGACCGTCCCCGGAGGGGAGACCACCGTCACCCTGAGCGCCGACGGCTTCAACACCCTCGCCGAGGAGGTGATGCTCGACGGCGACCGCTCACTGACGGTCTGGCTCGACCCGGCCGGGCAACTCGTCCACAAGCTGACCGTGTTCTCGACGAGCGGAGCCCCGAAGCAGGTGGCCTTCACCCCCAACGGCTCGGAGCTGTGGGTGACCCTGCTCGACGCCTTCGGAGTGGAGATCTTCGATCCGCTCACCGGCGAGCGACTCGACGCCATCGACCTCCCCGAGGCGGGGGCGGTGGAGGTGATCTTCAACCAGAGCGGCACCACCGCCTACGTGAGCCAAATGGAAACGGCCTCGGTGTACGAGATCGACGTCGCCTCCCGGCGGGTAGAGCGCCGCCTCGACGCTGGGGGCTTGTGGACCAAGGTCATGGCGCTCTCCCCCGACGAGCGCACCCTGTATGCCTCCAACTGGGTCAGCAACGACGTCGGGGAGATCGATCTCGACACCGGCGAGGTGGTGCGGCGCATCCCCACCGTCCTCACCCCGCGCGGCCTCTACGTCACCCCGGACGGCTCCGGACTCTACGTGGCCGGTTTCGAGAACGGGGAGATCCAGCTGATCGACCTGGCCACCGGCCTGGGCGAGGTGCTGTACCGCTCGGGAGGAGCGATGCGCCACCTGGTCGGTGACCCGGCCCGGGGGCTGGTGTATGCCAGCGACATGGCCCGGGCCCACACCCTGGTGGTGGACACCGCCACCGGCGAGGTGACCGAGCTGGCCCCGGTGGACCGGGTACCCAACACGATCGACCTCGACCCCGAAGGCCGGGTCCTCTACGTCTCCAACCGGGGCCGCAACAACCCGGTGACCTACTACGAGCCGGGTCCGGAATGGGGCTCGGTGGTGCTGGTGGACACCGCCACCGGCCGCCATCTCGATGCGATCGTCGGCGGCAACCAGCCCACCGGCCTCGACGTGTCGCCCGACGGCACCCTGCTGGCCTCCTCCGACTTCCTGGACGATCGGGTCACCGTGTACCGGATCCCGCCCTATGAGGTGCTGGCCGCCGGGAACGGGGGCCGCTGGGAGGCGCACCTGGCCGAACTGGCCAAGTAGAAGACTGTCGCCCCGATGTCTTTGGGCGGCGTGACCGCGGGCGCCGCTGGTTGAACGACACAACGCCGCCGAGAAAGCCTCGGCAAGGGTGCGCGGTGCCGGCGCCCCGCCCATGAACCAACTGCACTCGATGGAAGAGGGCCTGCCGACGGCACCGGCCGCAGGCCTTTGTGCTTCCCTAGGGTGAAGCGGAGGGAGGGCACGCCGGCAGCACCGACGACCGCCGGCCGGAGAAGGAGGCCGACCCATGAACCCACTGGCCGCCCTGCGGGAGAAGGGCCAGTCCGTATGGCTGGACTACATCCGCCGCAGTCTCATCGACGGCGGGGAGCTGGGCCGGCTGGTGGAACGGGGTGTGCGCGGCCTCACCTCCAACCCGACGATCTTCGAGAAGGCCATCGCCGGCAGCACCGACTACGACGCCCACCTCGCCGAAATCCTGGCCGCCGATGTCGATCCCGATCCCGAGGCGGTGTTCGAGCGGCTGGCCGTCGCCGACATCAGTCGGGCCGCCGACATCGTCGCTCCGGTGTACGAGTCGTCGGCCGGTGACGACGGCTACGTCAGCCTGGAGGTCTCCCCCCGTCTGGCCCACGACACCACCGGGACCATCGCCGAGGCCCATCGCCTCTGGGACCTGGTGGACCGGCCCAACCTGATGATCAAGGTACCGGCCACCGCCGAGGGGGTCCCGGCCGTCGAGGAGTTGATCGCCGCCTCCATCAACGTCAACGTCACGCTGCTTTTTTCGGTGCGCCACTACGAGGCCGTCGCCGCCGCCTACCTGCGCGGGCTGGAACGTAGCGCCGATCCGTCCAATGTCGCCTCGGTGGCCTCGTTCTTCGTCAGCCGGGTCGACACCGCCGTCGACCGGGCCCTCGAGGAGATCGGCACCGACCGCGCCCTGAGACTCCGAGGCAAGATCTCCGTGGCCAACGCCAGGGTCGCCTACCACCGCTTCGACGAACTGTTCGCCGGCGAGGTCGTGCCCGAGCTGTTCGGCAAGGGGGGACGGCCCCAGCGGGTGCTGTGGGCCAGCACCGGCACCAAGAACCCGGCCTACTCCGACGTGCGGTACGTCGAAGAGCTGGTCGGACCCGACACCGTCAACACCATGCCTCCGGCCACGCTGGAAGCCTTCGAAGACCACGGCCGGGTCCGGGGAGCGACGATCACCGAGGGGGTGGCCGAGGCCGAGGCCGACCTGGCCGAGCTGGCCGAGCTGGGGATCGACCTCGACGCGGTCACCGACCGTCTCCAGGACGAGGGAGTGGCCGCCTTTGCCGACTCCTTCGACCAGCTGCTGTCCGCCATCGGCGCCAAGGTACGGAGGCTCCGGGCGGGAACGGCCCGGCAGGTGCTCGATCTGGGACCGATCGCTGCGGCGGTGGACCGGCGCCTGGCGGCCTGGGAAGGGGCCGGGTTCACGCGCCGCCTGTGCGCCAAGGACCCGACCCTGTGGTCGGCGGAGCCGGTCCCCGAGATCGGCGATCGCCTGGGCTGGCTCACGCTGCCCGAGACCATGGTCGATGAGGCCGAGAGGTACGCCGAGTTCGCCGAGAAGGTGCGGGCCGACGGGGTGCAAACCGTCGTCCTCCTCGGCATGGGGGGCTCCAGCCTCGCCCCTGAAGTGTTCCAGCGCACCTTCGGCAATGCCGCCGGCTTCCCTCGCCTGGTCGTGCTCGACAGCACCCACCCCGATGCGGTGCGCCGGGTGGCCGCCTCCACCGACCTGTCCACCGCCCTCTTCGTGGTGGCCTCCAAGTCGGGGACGACCATCGAACCGCTCTCGTTCCTCCACTACTTCTGGGACCACATGGATCGGATGACCGATGCTCCCGGCCGCCACTTCGCGGGGATCACCGACCCGGGGACGCTGCTGGGGGATCTGGCTCGGGAGCGGGGCTTCCGCCGGCTCTTCGAAGCAACGCCCGACGTGGGCGGCCGTTACTCGGCGCTGACCGCCTTCGGCCTGGTGCCGGCGGCTCTGATAGGCGTCGACGTGGGCCGGCTCCTCGACCGGGCCCGGACGATGGCCGAAGCCACCGCCTTCTGCGTCCCCGACACCCTCAACCCGGGCCTCGCCCTGGGGGCCGCCCTCGGCGAGGCGGCCCGGGCCGGACGGGACAAGGCGACCTTCCTGGTGTCGCCGTCGCTGGCGGCACTGCCGGGCTGGATCGAGCAGCTGATCGCCGAGAGCACCGGCAAGGACGACACCGGCATCCTGCCGGTGGCCGACGAGCCGGCCGCCGCCCCCGACCTCTACGGCCCCGATCGCTTCTTCGTCTACCTGGGGGTGGCCGGCGAGCCCGATCTGGAGCAGCACACCCACCTCGCCGAACTGGAGGCTGCCGGGCATTCGGTGGCCCGGATCCGTCTCGAGGACCACTACGACCTCGGCTATGAGATGTTCCATCTCGAGGTGGCCACCGCGGCCGCCGGCGCCGCCCTCGGCATCCATCCCTTCAACCAGCCCGACGTCGAGCTGGCCAAGCAGCTGGCCCGCCGGGCCATGACCGGGGAAGGCGCCGAGGCTCCCGACGAGGTGGCGGCCGCCGACGCCGAGGCGCTGGCCAAGGCGGTCCAGGCGTGGATGGCCTCGGCCCGGGCCGGCGACTACATCGCCCTCCAGGCCTACCTGGCCCCCGACGAGGCCACTACCCGGGCCCTGGCCGGGCTGAGGACCGCGCTGCGGGCCCGGACCAGGCTGGCCACCACCGTGGGCTTCGGCCCTCGCTTTCTGCACTCGACCGGCCAGTTCCACAAGGGAGGCCCTAACACCGGGCTGTTCCTCCAGCTGGTCGACCGGCCCGCCGACGACCTGGAGGTGCCCGGCACCGACTACAGCTTCGGCGAGCTCATCGAGGCCCAGGCGGTGGGCGACTACCAGGCCCTGCGCAGCCGGGACCGGCGGGTGCTGCGGGTGCAGCTGGGCGGGGATGTGGCAGCCGGATTGGCATCAGTGGAGGAGGTGGTTCGTGACTGACATCAAAGTGCTGTTCTTCGACGTCGGTGGGGTGCTGCTCACCAACGGGTGGGACCGAGCCTCCCGGCGGGCGGCGGTGGAGCGGTTCGGATTGGATTGGGAGGAATTCCAGGACCGGCACGACTTCGTCGCCGCCGACTTCGAGACCGGCAAGCTGACGCTCGATGACTACCTCGACCGCACCGTCTTCTACCAGGAGCGGGGTTTCTCCCGGGACGACTTTCGCGACTTCATGTTCGCCCAATCCGAGGCCAAGCCCGAGTCGCTCGCCGTCCTCGAGCAGCTGTCGGCGTCGGGCGACTACCTGCTGGCCACCCTGAACAACGAGTCGCGCGAGCTCAACGAGCATCGCATCAAGACCTTCGGCCTCGACCGGCACTTCTCCATGTTCCTGAGCTCGTGCTACCTGGGCCTGCGCAAGCCGGAAGCGGAGATCTTCCGGGTGGCCGTCGACCTCACCCAGGCCCGACCCGACGAGTGCGTGTTCATCGATGACCGGGCCCTCAACCTGGAGTGCTCGATCAGGGCCGGCATCCGCTCGCTGCACTTTCTCGGCCCCGCGGCGCTGCGTGCGTCGCTCCGAGAGCTGGGCGTGGCAGTGGCCGCCTGAGAGGAGGACGCATGGAACTCGGAATGGTCGGACTGGGAAAGATGGGCGCCAACATGAGCCGGCGCCTCGTCGAAGCGGGCCACCAGGTAGTCGGCTTCGACCTCGACCGCGAGGCAGTGGCGCGGGTGGTGGCCGGCGGGGCAAAGGAAGCCGACTCGCTCGAGGCGCTGGCCGTCCGGCTGGAGCGGCCCCGGGCGGTGTGGATCATGGTCCCGGCCGGTCGGCCGGTCGACGTCACGATCGAGGCGCTGCTGCCCCACCTCGACGAAGGCGATGTGCTGATCGACGGGGGCAACTCCTACTACCGGGACACGCTGCGACGGGCCGAGCAGTGCCGCCGGAGAGGCCAGCACTTCGTCGATGTGGGCACCAGCGGCGGCATCTGGGGCCTGACCGAGGGCTACAGCATGATGGTGGGCGGCGAGGCCGAGGTGATCGGGCGCCTCCGGCCCATATTCGAGGGACTGGCCCCCGGCCCCGATCGGGGTTGGGGGCGGGTGGGCCCCACCGGCGCCGGCCACTTCACCAAGATGATCCACAACGGCATCGAATACGGGCTGATGCAGGCCTATGCCGAGGGCTTCGCCCTCATGCAGGCCAAGAAGGAGTTCGCCCTCGACCTGCACCAGGTCGCCGAGATCTGGCGCCACGGCAGCGTGGTCCGCTCCTGGCTGCTCGATCTCATGTCGGAAGCCCTCGCCGAGAATCCCGACATGGAGGGCATCGCCGCCTACGTCCCCGACTCCGGAGAGGGACGCTGGACGGTGTTCGAAGCCATCGACCTCGATGTGGCCGCTCCGATCATCGCCAACTCGCTCTTCCGCCGCTTTCACTCCAGGGACGAGGAGGAATACGCCGATCGGCTGCTGGCGGCGATGCGCAACAAGTTCGGCGGCCACGCCGTCAAGCCGGAGTGACGATGATCGAGCCGCAGCTGTTCGTGATCCTGGGCGGCACCGGCGACCTGACCGGGCGCAAGCTGCTGCCCGCCTTCTACCGCCTCGTCACCCAGAGCGGCGTCGGCGAGGCCGTCCACGTGCTGGGCGTGGCCACCACCCCTCTCGACGACGAGGCCTATCGCTCCCGGGCCCGCGAGGCGCTCGCCCACGCCGGATGCTCCGGCGACGACGCCGCCCGGTGGTCCGACGAGCGCCTCTTCTACTGCCCGGTCGACCGGGACCCCGGCTCCTACCGCATGCTGGCCGGGCGCATCGCCGATCTGGAGCAGAGCCTGGGGCTGGGGGGCAACCGGGTGTTCTACCTGGCCCTTCCCCTCGAGGCGTTCCCGCCGGCAATCGACGGCCTGGGCGAATCGGGGCTCAACCGGAGCGGTGGCTGGACCCGCATCGTCGTCGAGAAGCCGTTCGGACGCGATCTCGACTCGGCCCGGCAGCTCAACGCCACGCTCCATCGCTACTTCGACGAGTCCCAGGTGTACCGCATCGACCACTACCTGGGCAAGGAAACGGTGCAGAACCTCCTCGCCTTTCGCTTCGCCAACCCCCTCTTCGAGAGCGCCTGGCACCGCGGCCTGGTCCAGCACGTCGAGATCACCGTCGCCGAGTCACTGGGAATCGAGGGCCGGGCCGGCTACTACGAGCAGGCCGGAGCGCTGCGCGACATGGTCCAGAACCACCTCACCCAGCTCCTCACGCTGGTGGCGATGGAGCCGCCGGTCGACTTCCGGGCCGATCCCATCCGCGACGAGAAGGTCAAGGTGCTCAGAGCGATGGCCCCCATCGAGCCCGAGAACGTGGTGTTCGGCCAGTACCAGGCCGGGACCATCGACGGGCACGAGGTGCCCGGCTATCACGAAGAGCCGGGCGTCGATCCCCAATCGATCACCCCTACCTTCGTCGGCCTCAAAGCCTTCGTGCAGACCTGGCGCTGGGCGGGGGTGCCCTTTTACCTGCGCTCCGGCAAGCGCCTCCCCCGGCGCCTGACCCAGATCGCGGTCACGTTCCAGCCGGCTCCGATCTGTCTGTACCACGGCCGCTACGACACCTGCCAGCAGGATCAGAACGTGCTCTTGATCACCCTTCAGCCCGACGAGGGGTTCTCATTGCTGTTCGACGTCAAGGCGCCCGGCGACACTCTCGAGCTGCAGTCCCACCCGCTCGATTTCCGCTACGAGCACGCCTTCGGGCCGCTCCCCACCGCCTACCAGACGCTGCTCCTCGACGTCATGGAGGGCGACCAGACCCTGTTCGTCCGCTCCGACGAGGTGGAGGAGTCGTGGCGGCTGTACACCCCGCTGCTGGAGCGGGACTTCACTCCCTATCGCTACGACGCCGGCACCTGGGGACCGGCCGCCATGGACCAGGGTCTGGCCTTGGGCGGAGAGGAGTGGATGGGCAGGTAGGAATCGGTGGACGCGCCGAGGGCCCGGCTCGAGCCGGGCCCTCATCGAACGTGCTGGATCTCAGTTGCTCTTCTCTTCGACGTCGACCACCCCGCCTGAGGCGATCGGGATGCGGCGGCTCGTCGCCTCGAGAGTGGCCGGCACCGGCATGGTGACGGTCAGCACCCCGTCGTCGTAGCTGGCTTCGAGCGATTCCGGATCGATGCCGTCGGGCAGGATGAACTCCCGCGAAAAAGAGCCGAAGTACCGCTCGCTCAGGAAGCGGTCTTTCTCGTCGATCTTGCGGTCGAACGACCTCTCACCCGAGATGCGGAGCACGTTGCCGTCGAGATTCACCTCGACGTCCTTCTCCGGGTCGATGCCGGGCAACTCGGCCCGCACCACGAAGTGATCGCCGTCGCGGAATGCCTCCGTCCGGGGGCGCCAGGAGGCCATGCCTCCCTCGCGGCTCGCCGGCCGGGCGGAGAGGACGCGAGACAGCAAATCGTCGAAGTCCCGCTCCATTGCAGCGAAGGCGTCGAATGGAGAGCGCCAACGCACCAGGGTCATGTCCACCTCCTCAAGTCGGTGACCTCATCGGGTCAGTTGAGTGACTCTGGTTATCTCAGTGTATAGCACTTAGATTCTATTATGTCAACCCCTGAAGGTCGGCATTTGTTCCCGCCGCAGCCGACCCACCGGGCCCGCGCCGTCCGGCGCCACCTATGCTCCGCTGATGGCCGAGCCCACCCAGCGGGACATCTTCGCCGCCCGGCGGCGGATCCAGGGCCTGGCCCGCCGGACTCCCCTGGTGGCGTCGTCTCCGCTGTCGGAGCGGGTGGGCGCCCCGGTCTCGATCAAGGACGAGAGCGCCCAGGTCACCGGCTCGTTCAAGCTGCGGGGGGCCGCCTCGAAGATCCTGGCGCTGGGAGCCGAGGAGCGGCGCCGGGGCCTCGTCGCCGTCTCCAGTGGCAACCACGGACGGGCGGTGGCTCACGTGGCCCGGGAGGTCGAGGCCCGGGCGGTGGTCTACATCACCACCCGGGTTCCCAAAGAGAAGTCGGACGCCATCGCCGCACTGGGCGCCGAGGTGGTGACGGCCGGCGAAACCCAGCAGGAGGCCGACGCCGCCGCCCGCCGCCGCAGCGCCGAGGAGGGCCTCACGTTCGTCCATCCCTTCGACGACCCACTGGTGATCGCCGGTCAGGGAACGATCGGTCTGGAGCTCCTCGAAGACCTTCCCGAGATCGATACGGCGGTCGTGCCGCTGTCCGGCGGCGGTCTGATCTCGGGCATCGCCCTGGCCCTCACGTCGGCCGACCCGGCCGTCCGGGTGATCGGCGTCTCCCAGGAGCGGGGGCCGGCCATGTACGAGAGCCTGCGGGCCGGGCGCTTGGTGGAAGTCGAGGAGGTCGACACCCTGGCCGACGCCCTGGCCGGCAGCCTCGGCGCCGAGAACCGCTACACGCTGGCGCTGTGCGCCCGACTCCTCGACGACGTGGTGCTGGTGAGCGAGGAGGAGATCGCCGATGCCATGCGGTTCGCCTTCACCGCCCACCGCCTCGTGCTGGAAGGGGGCGGAGCGGTGGCCCTGGCCGCCCTGCTGACCGGCCGGGTCCGGCCCGGGACGGCGACGGTGGCCGTCGCCAGCGGAGGCAACATCGCCCCCGAGAAGCTCCTCGAGGTCGTGGCCTGACGCCCAGGACCGGCCGACACCCGGCCGGCGAACTCCGGTGCCGCTCGCCCAGGGCGGCCGGGAATGACGCGGCTAGTCGCCTCGCTCCATCTCCCGGCGAATCTCGTCCTCCGAGATGGGGCGCTGGAAGTAGGCGCTCCACCAGTTGAACGCCAGGCCCACTCCCCAGCCCAGGATCGGCCAGATCGGCCAGAAGTACCCGCCTCCCGACGCCGCCCAAATGACCACGAGCAGCGTATTCACGATGAGGTACGCCGCCAGGTGATTCCTGAAGTCCCGCTTGGCCTTCACCCGCTTGACGGCTTCCTCGCGCTGATTCCCGGAGTCGTCCATGCCGATCCTCCTTTCTCTACGTCAGAAACTACCCATCGTGCGTCGGCCGGTGCAGGCCCCGCCGAGATCACTTTTCGTAGACTCCAGAGATGGCCGAAATCCACACCACCGAGATGCACACCGGGGGCGAACCCCTGCGCGTCGTCACTTCCGGCTATCCCCCCATCCGGGGCAACACGATCCTCGAGCGGCGACGCTACGCCCGCGAGCACCTCGACCACCTGCGCCGCCTGCTCATGTTCGAACCCCGGGGCCACTACGACATGTACGGGGCGATCCCGGTCCCTCCCGACCATCCCGACGCCGACCTGGCGGTCCTGTTCATGCACAACGAGGGCTACAGCACGATGTGCGGGCACGGGGTGATCGCCCTGGGGCGCTGGGCGGTCGACACCGGGATCGTCGCCGCCTCCGAACCGGAAACCACCGTCAACATCCAGGTACCGGCCGGCCTGGTGCGCTGCCGGGTGGAGACCATCGGAGGCAAGACGGGAACCGTCCACTTCGAGAGCGTCCCCTCGTTCCTGGCGGTCGCCGACCGGAAGGTCGAGGTGCCCGGGCACGGACTGGTCACTGTCGACGTCGCCTACGGAGGCGCCTTCTATGCCCTCGCCCCCGCCGACCAGTACGGGCTCGACGTCCGCCGATCGCCGGTCGGCAACCTGGCGGATGCCGCCGCGGCCACCACCGCGGCCGTCGCCGAGGCGGTGCCCCTGCACCATCCCGACGGGGAAGATCTCGCCTTTCTGTACGGCACAATCCTGACCGACGGCGCCGACCGCTACTCGGAGAGCCCCACTGCCAACGTCTGCGTGTTCGCCGATTCCCAGGTCGACCGCAGCCCCACCGGGTCGGGCATCCAGGCCCGCGTCGCCGCCCAATACGCCAAGGGTCAGATCGCCCTCGGCCAGATGCGCAAGTTCGAGAGCATCACCGGTGCCCTCTTCACCGGCCGGGCGATCCGGGAGGACGCGGTTGAAGAGTTCCCGGGGGTGGTGGTCGAGGTGGGAGGCAGGGCCCACTACACCGGAGAGGCCCACTTCGCCCTGGAACCGGACGACCCCCTCCCGGGTTTCTTGCTGCGCTGAGCGATTTGGGCCCGGTCGAGGGGGACTTCCGGCCCTTACCCCCGGCCGGCCGCCGCCGTAGGTTGATCCCAAAGGAGGGGACATGGACGGCGTGCCGGTCGTCGAGCATCACCGGGCGGCGCCGCCGGCCGAGGAGGTGCGCCGGGCCGAGCGCCTGGCCGAGGAGGTGCGGTCACGCCATCCGGCGCTCTCCCCGCCTCCCGAGTTCGAGGAGCTGGTTCCCGAGCGTCTCGGTTCCGGTCCCACGCTGCACATCGACGATCTGAGCGGCATCCACGAGTTCGCCCCGTTCGTCGCCTACGCCTGCCTGCAGGACCGGGCCCGGCTCCGGGCCGGGGACGGCGACCTCATCGCCTCCTCGCTGCCCCCGGTGGCCGGATACGAGGCCTACTGCCGGGATCGGCTCGGGCTGGGCCGCTCCACCTGGCTGGTGGCTCGCACCCCGACCCACCCTTCGTGGACGGCAGCGGCGGTGTGGCGGGACCCCGAGGTCCGGGCTCGACTGGTGGCCGCGCTGCGCAAGGGCCGGATCCGCTATCTCCATCCCCACATGGGCTCGCGGGCGGTGTGGCAGCTGGCCCTGCTCCTCCGCCAGGCGGCCGGGCGCGCCCTGCCGGTGATCGCACCCCCGCCGGCCCTGGCCGCCTGGGTGAACGACAAGGTGGTGTTTGCCCAGACCGTCGAGCAGCTGTTCGGCGCCGGGGCGCTGCCCCCGACCTCCTGGGCGGCCAACTTCACCGCTCTGGCCCGCCGGGTGCGGGGGCTGGCTTCCGAAGCCGACACGATCGTGGTCAAGCACCCCGAATCGGCCGGAGGCCACGGCAACGTCGTGCTCGAGGGGCGTCTCATCCGGGGGCGACCGCTGAGCGCAGTGCGCGACCTGCTGCGCAGCGCCCTGCCGGCCTGGAAGCGGGACCGACCGCTGCTGGTGAGCCACTGGGAGGAACCGGTCCTCCAGTCGCCCTCGCTGCACCTGTGGGTGCCGCCGCTGCCCGAAGGCCCGCCCATCGTGGAGGGAGTCTTCGAGCAGCGCCTGTTCCAGGGAGCGCATCGGTGGCGAGGAGCCGTGGCCGCCCGGTTGCCGGAGGACACGACCCGCCGCATGGTGGATCGCTGCTGGCTGCTGGCCTTCCTCTACCAGCGCCTGGGCTACGTGGGTCGCTGCTCGTTCGACATCTTGCTGGTCGGGACCGATCCGGAACGGGCCGCCCTGCACCTGCTCGAGTGCAACGGCCGCTGGGGAGGTGCCTCGCTGCCGATGACCCTGATGAACCGGTTGTTCGGCGATTGGGCCACCCGGGACTTCGCTGTGGGCAAAATCATCCCCCCTCCGGGGCGATACCCCTCCCTGTCGAGTCTGCTCGAGGCCCTCGACGTCTGGGACGTCCGCACCGGTCGGGGAACCGTGATCGTCGCCAACCCCGGGTGCCTCCCCGCCGGTAACGGGTTCGAGGCCATCACGCTGGGTTCCGACCGGGACGAGGCCATCGACCGGGCAGAACGAGAGGTGCCGGCCCGCGTCCTGGCCCTGCTCGAGCGCGACCGAATCGGAGGAAAGGACGCCCCGCTTCGTCTGGGGATCTGGGTCTGATCGGCCGGGAAGTCACACCCGCATTCGGCTCTCGACCATGATGCAGGCATGGGCCAAGTAGTTGAAGCCGTGCTCCTGGAGATAGGCCAGCACCTCGGGGCTCTCCGCACCCGGCTGGACCCAGACGTTCAGGTAGCCCAGCTCGCGGGCCGTCTTCAGCACCTCGAGGGCGACCCGGGGCGGCACGACGATGTCGACGATGGTCGGCGGCTCCTCGAGATCGGCGAGCGACCGGTAGGCCCGGTCGCCTTCGACCGTGTCCCGATTGGGGTTGACGGCGAAGACCCGGAAGCCCTTGCGCCTGAGGTCGCGGTAGATCGTGTTGCCGTACTTGGACCGATCGTCGGTGGCCCCGACGACCGCCACCGTGGTGTCCGGCTCATCGAGCAGCTGGATGATGTCTCTCATGGCAAGTCCGAACCGGGAGGCGGAGCGATTTCTTCCGGCCCCTCCACCGGATGCCCGGCGGCGACCAGAGCATGGCCGGCCGCCTCCAGCCGCTCGAGGGGCACAAGCAGATAGTCGGTGTCGTAGGTGGAGATCACGAACACCGCCGCCCCGGCCGAAGCCAGCACCGAGGTGAGCTCGCTCAGGATCCCGACGGCACCGAGGTCCAGATGTCCCTCCACCCCCAGCGCCGCCCATTCCCCGTAGGCGGTGGCGCCCGGGGGCACCGCGCCGGCCGGACACACGATCGACAGCTCGTCGGCGGTCCTCGTCGCCGACCACAACGCCGCTGCGGCGGCCCACTGCGGCACCGGGTGATCGGCGGGGAGGCGGCAGACCGCCCAGGTGCCGGGAAGGATGCGGAGGCGCATCGGCCGACTAGCGACCGAACCGGCCCCGATGGACCATGTCCTCCAGCGGCCGGCGCCCGCCGACGCCGCGAGCCGAGCGGGCCCGCCGCTCGGCGGCCTCGGCCGCCTCGTCCGGATAGCCGAAGGCCACTGCATAGCGGCAGGCATGGCCCTGCGGCAGCGCCAGGACCTCCCGGGCCCGATCCTCGTGGTGCAAAGTGACCGGGCACGACCCGACGCCGCGGGCCGCCGCGGCCAGCATCATGTTCTGGGCCACCCGTCCGATGTCGAAGTCGCCGCCCCGGGGAAGCTTCACGATGGCAACCGCCACCGGGGCGTTCTCGATCGCCACCGCGTAGCGGCCGGCCGAAGCGAGCGCGGCCCGACTGTCGGCGTCGGCGCACACCACGAACGCCCACGGCTGGGTGTTCTTGGAGCTCCCCGTCCAGCGCGCCGCCTCCAGAATGGCATCGAGGTCGCCCGCCGCCAGGGACTCGGGACGGAAGTTGCGCACCGCCCGAAGGCCCACGACGTTGCGGTAGGCGTCGGGCGCAGGAGCGGGCCGGGACATGTCACCTCCTGGTATCGGACACTGCGGCGAGCCTAGGTGGTCAACAATCGTCGAGGCGCCACTCGGCGTCCTCCCGCACCCATTCCTGCTCGACCACCGCTTCCTCTAGTCCGCTGCGATATCGCACCCGGGCGGTATCCCCGATCAGCGCCAGCGTCTCGTAGCGGGCCACCGACGGCTGGAACGATTTGGCGACGGCGGCTTCGCTCAGCGCCTCCATCCCTTCCAAACCCACCCGTCTCTGACAGGTTTCGGAAAGCATCACGAAGGCGTCGAGCGGCTTCCCTTCGACCACCGCGCTCACGTAGGTACGCACCGCGAACTCCACCTGCGACTCCTCGTCGAGGAACGAAAACCGGCTCTCTCCGCAGGCTGCGGTCGCCAGGCTCAGCGCGGCGAGCGCCGCCGCCAAAAGCTTCACTCGGAATCGGCCAGGCGTTCCCGCACCCATTCCGCCTCGTGCACCGCCGCCACCAGATCGGACTTTTCCAAGTGGGTGATCGACCCGGCCTCCTCGGCGGCCGCCACCGCTGCCTCGGGGTCGTCGGTGTGGATGTGGCATTTGTAGATCCCCTCGCCGCCCGCGATCACGATGGCCACACCCAGGCCATCCCACGCCCGACGGAGCCGGTCGATGGCGTCGGCGTCGGCTTCGAGGACGCATACCACCTCCCAGTGGGGAGGCCGGGGCATGTCGGCGATCGGGCCCACCTGCTCGACCGTGGGTGGAGCGGCGGGCGGCGCTACGCCGGTGACCTCGGCACGCAGGGCATACAGCAGCAGCGTATAGCCCTTGCCGCCGGCGTCCACCACCCCGGCCTCGGCCAGGGCCGGGAGCATCTCGGGAGTGCGGGCCAGCGCGTTCTCGGCGCCGGTCACGGCTGCGTCCAGGGTGGCACCGAGCGAGGCCGGCTGAGCATTCCGGGCGTGACGGGCGGATTCCCGGGCGACGGTGAGGATCGTGCCCTCGACCGGGTCGCTGATGGCGGCATCGGCCCGACGGCTGGCCTCGGTCAAGGCCTGAGCCAGCTCCGGGCCGCCGACCTCGGCATCCTCCCGGAGACTGCCGCACAGGCCCCGCAGCGCCTGGGCCAGGATGATCCCCGACGAGCCCCGGGCTCCCATCAGGGAGCCCTTGCCGATCGCCCCGTAAACGTCGGGGTTGGACGAATCCAGCTCGGCCACCACGGCGTCGACGGTCAGGGTCAGGTTGGTGCCGGTGTCGCCGTCGGGCACGGGGTAAACGTTGAGCCGGTTGAGTTCGTCGCGGTGGGCCCGGAGCAAATCGACGAAGACTCTCATGGCGGCGGCTACCGCCCGTGGCGTCAGCGGGCCCGAGGAGGAGGCCACGGTCAGCCCACCGGCTGCAGCGAAGCGAGCTGCAGCTCGTAGCGCTCGCTGTAGGAAACGTCGCCGATGGCGCTGGGCGTGACGCTGTCGCCGGCGGCGATCCTCCTCACCACCAGCGGCGAGCCGGGCAGGAACCAGCTGTCGGTCTTCCCGGAGCCGTTGGTGCGCCCCTCGGTGGAGGTCACCACCCGCACGTGCACGGTGTCGACCTCCTCTCCGCCCACCACCAAGGTCTCGGTTCCGATCAATTCGGCCCGATACGTCTCCACCGAGGCCCCGGTGCCGCACTCGTACGTCCACGCGGTGACGTCGGGGGCGGGCGGTTGGAGCGGACCGGGGCTGTTGCACACCCACTCCCCGAGGTCGGCCACCCCGTACCAGCGGTGGAACGAGTCGACGGCGGCCAAGGCCGGCACTCCGTCGAGGTCGCACACCTCCCACTCCGACCAGCGCTCCTCGAGCACGTCCCAGCGCACCTTGGTGCCGCATCCGCCGGCCTGCAACGTCATGAAGCTCTGGGCCGGGTAGTCGTGACGGGCGCCGCCCAGAGCATCGATCTCCTCGAATCCGCTCGTTTCATAGACGTACACCCCGTATCCGCCGGGCTCCCCCCCGGCGGTACCGGTCGCAATCGTTACCGGGGTGCCGGCCGACCGGGTGGTCGAAGTGAATGCTTCCACGACTTCCTCCGCCTCCAGCGGGGTGGTGGTGTCGCGAAAGGCGGTAAACGCCAGCGCTACGGCCACGAGGCCCAGCAGCGCGACCGCTCCGCCGGCGATCCACCACCAGCGCAAGCGACGTCGGGGCGCGTCGTTGGTCACCCGGCAAAGTCTGGCACGGGGAGTACCGGCGGCGCTAGGGCTCCCGGTCGTGGATGAGCCGGGTGCGCCAGGCCCGGCGCAGGGGGGCCCGCTGCAGCATCGGGCTGCCCGTCAGCCTCCGGGCGATCGAGAGCACCACCCCTCCCACGACGTACACGCCTCCGGTCACCCCGTCGATGACGAAGGCTGAGACCACGTAGACCGGACCGGCCACCAGCCACGATGAGGCGAGTCGGGACACGAACAGGCCCACGCCCAAGATCGGCAGAATGATCAGGGTCCCCACCGGCGCCAGGATCAGCCCGGCCGCCAGGACCACCGACTGGGCCCGGCCGCCGACAAACCGCAGCCAAACCGGCCACCCGTGCCCGACGATGGCGCCCCACCCGGCTGCCACCTGGGCGGCCTCTCCCCATCCGGCAGCGATCCACACCGCCGCCAGCGCCTTGGCCACGTCGAGGAAGAACGTGACCACCGAGAGCGTGAAGCCGACCTCCCGGCTCAGATTGGCCGTGCCCACGTTGCCCGAACCGGCCTGCCGAAGATCCACCCCGGCGGTCTTGCCGGCCAGCCAGGCCCAGGGAATCGAGCCCAGCAGGTAGCCGAGGCCGAGCGCTAGGAGTACCACCATGCGGCTCCCACCACCCCGGGCCCGGTGTGGGCCCCCATGGCCGGTGAAAACGAGCTCATCAGGATCTCGGCATCGGGACGGGCTCGGCGGATCCGAGCCTCGAGCCGCTCCATTCGCTCCGGAGCGGCGGCGTGGAACAGCCCGGCGTGGAGCCGGCCCGCGCCGCTGAGCACACCATCGACGATGCGGTCGTCGGCGGCGGCGCGGTTACGTGCCAAACCGGCCCGCCCCACCTCGCCGTGCCGCAATCGGAACAGCGGCTTCACCCGCAGTGCCTCGCCGGCAATGAAGCCGGCGACGTTGACCCGGCCGGAGCGGCGTAAGTACCGGAGGGTGTCGACGCTCCCGATCAGATCCACTTGCTCGGCGACCCGACCGGCCGCCAACTCGACCTCGGCCAGATCGGCTCCCGTGGCCGCGGTGCGGGCCGCCTCCATGACCACCAGGGAGGCTCCGGAGATGGCGGTCCCGGTGTCGAACACCGCCCCGGGGACCTTGTTGAACTCGTCGAGGGCGGCCCGGGCCGAGTCGTAGATCGCCGACAGCCGGCGGGCCACCGTGGCCACGAAGACCGCCTCATGGGCCTCGTCGGCGGCGGCTTCATACACGCGCAGGAAGTCACCGGGCGACGGAGACGACGTCGTGGCGATCTCCCCCGCTGCCAATCGCCGGTAGAACTCGTCGGCATCCAGGTCGAGCCCGTCGCGGTAGGAGTGGTCTCCGAAATGCAGCCACAAGGGAACGGTGGCGATGTCGAGGTCGGCGACGATCTCGGCAGGCAGCATGGCCGAGCTGTCGGTGACCACCTTCACAGTCACGGTAGGACGTTCCTCCTGTGCCGGCCGAGCCTACCGGCCCGAAGGCCCCCGAGGTGGTTACGTCTCCGAGCTACAGACGGCTCAGCAGCTTGAGAAGACGGCGTCGGGGGCGGACGCCGCCCAGGCGCGGAAACCACTGCAGCTCCCTGCGGGGGGTGATGCGGCTGTCGGTGATAGCTTTGGGCCAGCAGTAGGCCATCAGTCCCTCGGGCCCGGTGTGCGAGCCATACCCGGAATCCCCGATGCCGCCGAACGGCAGTGCAGGTATGGCGTAGTTCACCAGGGCATCGTTCACCGCCACGGTACCGGTGTGCATCCTGGAGGCCAACCGGCGTCCCCGCACCGCATCGCCGGTCCACACCGAGCCGTGGAGACCATACGGCGTGTCGTTGGCAAACCGGAGAGCCTGCTCTTCATCGGCGACCTTGACGATCGGCAGCACCGGGCCGAACGTCTCCTCGTGCATGAGCGCCGATGACTGATCGACGTCGACCAGCACTGTGGGCTGGAAGAACGGTCCCTCCCGGCGGCCGCCGTGGACCAGCCGGGCCCCACCGGCCACGGCGTCGTCGATGTGGCGCTCGATGACCTTGAATTGCTCCGGATCGATGATCGGCCCGATGCCTCGCTTGGGATCGGACGATGCCTCGACGGCGCCGATGGCCTCGTCGATCTCGGAAAGGAACTGGCCGTAGACCTCCTCTACCACGTACACCCGTTCCACGGCGATGCAGTTCTGGCCGGCGTTGAAGCAGGCGCCCCACACCGCACCCCGGGCAGCCCGGGTGAGGTCGGCATCCTCGAGCACGATCATGGCGTCGCTGCCGCCCAGCTCCATGACCAGCGGAATGAGATGCTGGGCCGCCTGGGCGGCCACCTTGCGGGCGGTGGCGCTGGAGCCGGTGAACGAGACGATGTCCACCCCGGAGTCGATCAGGGCCCTTCCGGTGTCGGCGGCGCCGTGGACCACCTCGACGGCTCCTGGCGGGAAACCGGCTTCGGTCACCAGCTCGGCGATCAGCTCGCCCGAGTGCGGGGTCACCTCGGAGGGCTTCAGCACCACCGTGCATCCGGCCGCCAGGGCGGTCACCGTCGGCTGGAACGGGAGCAGGAATGGGTAGTTCCACGGGCCGATCACGGCCGCCACCCCGCGCGGGTGGTACTCCACCCACGCCGACTTGTGATAAGCCGGGAACGAGGAGACCCGGCGCCTTTTCAGCACCCGGGGAGCGGCCTTGGCGACGTAGCGGGCGTGCAGCACCGAGGCCAGCAGTTCGGCGTGCATGGTCTCGCCCCGATCCTTGCCGGTTTCGGCCCGGATGGTGTCGCCGATCCGGTCGACGTTGTCGGCGATGGCCCGGCGCAGGGCCCGGAGGTAGGGGCGGCGCTCCGCCGGCTCCACGGCACTCCACTCACCGAAGGCGCGCCGCGCCCGGTCGACGGCGGCGGCTACTTCGTCGGGGCCGGCCACCGGCACCGCCGGCAGCGGCTCCCCGGTCAAGGGGTTGTGGGGAATGAGCTCGTCCATGGAGGGGAGCCTAGAGATCACCGGCCGGCGCCGTGCACGGCCCGGTCGGCTCCAGCTCCTCGTCCCGTTCATCGTACGGCGCCAGGTCGGGCACGTGCCAGGCGGCGGCACCACCGGAAACGAGCCAACCGGCCGCATCCCAGGTCGACGATTGGGGCAGATCCTCGCCCCGGATCCAGGCGGCGATCATCGCTCTGCTGCCGTCGTTTCCGATCAGACCCCCATGGAAGGCGGGAACGACCGACGTGGGTATGCCGGCCGGTCGGCCGTCCGGATCGACCACGGCATCGGCCAGAGGCACGATGGCAGCCTCTTCCACACCGGGGAGGCGACAGCTCATCGAATGTCGGAGCAGGGGGGCCGCATCCTGGATCGAACGCAGCAACGGGCTGTCGGCCGACACGTCGAAGGGGGCCAACGCGTCGAGCAGCGCCGAAACGGCTCGAAGCTCGTACCCGGCGACCACGCCTCGCCCCTCCTCACCCTGCGGCGGGTAGAAGACCCGGCCCGGATCCACGATGGGGCTGAGCATCAGGAACCGATCCACCGGAGCTTCCGGATCGCCGGCCAGATAGAGCCGCGCCACCAGCGTGCCCTCACTCTCGGCGACGATGGAGACCGGGCGCCCGTGGCGGTCGGCCAGGGCCTCCACCTGGTCGGTCATCGATAGGGCGAGCGCCGCCAAATCGCGATCCGTGGCCGCACCGGAATGGGGCAGCGGCCGGCCCCAGGAATCGAGGCCTCGATAGGAGAACTGCTCGGCGGCAATCCCGGGAAGATCGTCGAGCTCGTCGGCCCCGTCACAACAGGCGCCGGCAAACCCGGTCACCACGAGGACGGGGGTCGACGGCCCTTCCTCGACCGCCACCGGGCCGCCCGCCGGTTCGTAGCCCTGGAATCCGAACCCGACGCCGGAACCCCCGATCACGAGGGCCAGGACTGCCAGGAGGGCAATCGGAGTCACCGGAACGAGGCGACGGGAGCGACGACGGCCCGCCGCAGCCCGGGCCGCTCCGTTCCAGGCCCAGGCGTTGAAGAGGCCCGAGGCGGCGGCCACCCCCAGGGCCGACCACGGGGCGACCTCTCTCATGAACAGGGCGCTGAGGCTGAGCACGAAGAACGAGAACAGGATCCAGCCCACCGAACGCAGCGGGGGCAGCCGGCGCCACCAGTCTTTCTCGATACCGCTGTGATGCAGCAACAGAATCGTCAATGCCGCCGGCGGAACCGAGGCGAAGAACACCCACGAGATCGGCACCACCGCAAATCCAAAGAGCAGCACCGTCCAGGGGGAGAGCAGGACGACCGCAACCAGCGTTGCCACCGTGGCCCTCCGCAGCAGCGAACGGAACGAGGGAGCGGCCGACCGATGGGGCCAGGCCGCCCAGACCTGGACCGCAGTCAGCATCGAGCGGAACGCCACCAGGAGAGCCAAGCCGGCGGCGAAGGCGGCGAACGAATCGTGGAAGACCAACAGCCAGCGAAGGTCGTGGAACACCCCAAGAGGTCCGATGGCGGTGACCTGGGGCGCCAGGGCCAGACCCGAGGAGATTCCCAGCGCCAGCAATACGGCCGTTTCGAGTACCGGCAGCGTCATCGACACCGCCAGCAAGAGTCGACGGTGGCGCAACCGGCCCCGATCCCCCTCAGCCGATTTCAACCACATCACGACGCCGCCCTCTACCCCCAAGCCGGGCACCGCTACATCTTCATCATGAACCGGTAGGCACCGGACTACAAGGGTACAACGCCCCGTTGCCTCCATGCTTGGGACCTGAGGCCGACGCGCTAGACCGACTTCACGCCGCCATCGGAGCCTGGGCCAGCGGGACTCGGAGCTCGAACACGGAGAGTCCGTCGTCCCGCCGATACGACAAACGACCGTCCATCCCGTCTGCCAACGAGTACGCAATGGCCAGACCGAGCCCCACGCTGCCTGCGAGAAGCGGTGCCGATCCCTCATGCACGTAGCGCTCGAACAGCCTCACTTCTAGCTCGGGAGGGACTCCGTCGCCGTCGTCGATCACCTCGAGGAGGTAGGTGCCCTCGCCGGCTTCGCCCTGGATTGAGATTGTCGGACCTCCGTGCTTGCAGGCATTCGACACGAGGTTGCGAAGCACTTGACGGACGCGAAGCCGGTCGGCCCGCACCACCGCCGGCTCGCATTCGACCGAAAACACCCGGCCGGTACGCTCGAAGGGGTCGAGCACCGCTTCCAGCTCCTCGGAGACCGTGACGTCGTCGATCTCGTAGCTCATGTCACCGGCCTCGAGCTTGCCCACCGCCAGCAAGTCGTCGACCATCCGCATCAGCTCGGCCGATTCGCCGACGATCACCGCGGTCATCTCCGCAGCAGTCTGCCGGTCTTCGAAGCCGCTCTCCTCGAGCGTCAGGGCAAAGCCGTGGATCCCGGTGAGAGGGGTGCGCAGCTCGTGGGACAGGTTGGCGATGAACTCGTCTTTCGATCGGCTCATCTCCCGTTCGTGCTGAAGACTCTGCTCCAGCTCGCGACGCCGCTGCCGCACCCGCACCACGCGCCGATAGCCCAGCATGGCCCCCAGCGGCACGACGAAGGCCACCAGGAACCGGGCGGCGTCGGCGACTCGGCCCACTCCGTCGCCGGCCAGGACCACCTGGGCGGTGCGGGTGTTGCGCAAGTCCACCAGCCGGGCCACCAGGGCTTCGTATCCTTCTTGGGCCGATTCCCCGGCCAGGCGCTCGGCACGATCGAGATCGCCGGCCCGGACCGCTTCCAGCACCTGGCCGGTGACCTCCCGAAAGTCGGCCTGGGCTTCGATGAGTGCCTCGTCGAGATCATCTCTGGGCAGCTCGCCGAGGAGGATCTCGAAACGGCGATCCAGCTCGACGACCAGCGCCTCCGCGGCGGCCAGGCCTTCGGTGACAACGTTGCCGGCCGCCGCCCCCACGTCGCCTCGCCGCGCCAGCACGACGGCCTGTCCCACCGCATTGCGGGCAGCGGAGGCGGCACTCAGGGTTGCCTCAGCCCGTATGGCGATCCGACCGTGTTCGGCCACCTGTGACGAACCTTCTTTGTTGGCGAACACGACGGCGAGCGAAATCAAGATGGCCACGACGGCCACGACGGATCCGGCCACGAGGCCGCCGGTGCCCTTTTTCTGCGCCATGGGATCTCCAGTGTTTTCGGCCCCACCAGTGGGTCACTTGAGAAAGGGACTAGCCCCCTCGACGTCGACGAAATGACGCCCTCGTCCGATAAAGACCGACCACCCCGGATTCCGATCTCATTGGCATGGAGAGATCGCTGAGGCCGATGAACGCCATGGCTGCAGCAGCCCTTGCGCTGCTGCTGGCCGGGACGGTCGCCGCGCCGGCCGCCGCCGACGGCTCGGTCGTCGACGGACCCATCGAAGCCATCCTCGACGCGGCAGAGGCCACCATGGGAGAGGTCGTCCTCGGGTTCGAAGCCAGGGCACCGAGCGCCTCCAGCCCGGCCGAGCTCGATGCCTGGGAGGCCGAAGCCCACGTCGAGATCGATGAGATCGTTGAATTGGGCAAAGCCGACTTGAAGGCCCTGGCAGACGCCTACCCTGAGGACCAAGCCCAGGTCAGAGATGCCAAAACGCAGCTGAAGGCGATCAGAGACGACCATCATGCTGAGATCTCCGACATTGCCGGCTCGGTGAGCCCTCCGTCTACCACGACCACCACCACCACCACGACCACCACGACGACGAC
>CAYFYE010000028.1:0-3152 GCA_964347285.1 uncultured Acidimicrobiia bacterium | reverse complement strand
ACGACGACGACCACAACCACGACGACGACCACGACGACGACCACGACGACGATCCCGACCTCCAGTGCACCAGTGCCGGCCGCCGCGCCGCCGAACCCTCCCCCGACCCCCGGCAAATCCCCGCCAAAGAAGACGGCTCCCTCCCCCACCACGACCGTGGCTCCGTCGCCGACGACGACCGTGTTCGAGCAGCCGCAAAGGGGGACTAGAGCGGCAAGACTTCCCTCGCCCGGCCTTCTCGAGACCGCCCATCCGGCCCCGACGGTGACCGAACCGGCGGAGCCCTCAGCGGCGATCGACGGAGCCGCCCCAGCCGATCCCGCTCCCGGTTCCTCCTTTGCTCAAACCGTGCTGGCCGCCGCCGACGTCGACGCGGCCCTCGGCCGCTACGAAGTAACGGTGCCGGTGGGGGGCACGTCCACGGCTGAAGACGACCGGCCCTCGACCATCGGCAGCCTGACCGCCGGCCTCACCGAACGGATGGAGGTGGCCCTGCCTCCGGCCATCGTCACCGGGGTCCTGTCTCCTTTCGTCATCCTCGAAGCGCTCCTCCGGGCATTGCTCGGGAGCAGCCAGGCGTTGCTGCTACCGCTGCTCCTGCTGGCATCGGCCACCATCATCATGCAGCTGCGGGAACGCATGCGAAGGCACCCCGTGCCGGCCGCCGTCTGACTGCCGACTCCGGAGTCCCGGTTCCCTAGTAGTTTCGGCTCATCGACCGAGGAGAGAGCGATGACCGACACGCCCCGGGTAGCGATCGTGGGCGGCGCCCGCACCCCCTTCGTCAAAGCCGGCACTCATTTCAAAGAGCACCCTCCGCTCGATCTGGCGGTCCATGCCGTCGACGGCCTGCTCGACCGCCAGGAGCTCGATCCCGAGCTGGTCGACCAGCTCACCTTCGGCATCGTGGTGGTGGATGCTCGAGTTCCGCACATGGCTCGCGAGGTGGCCCTGGCCTCCCGCCTCCCGGCGTCGACCCGCGCCATCACGATCACCGACAACTGCATCACCTCCAACACCGGAATCGCCATGACGTACGACGCCATTGCGTCCGGGCGGGCCGAGGTCGGCATCGCCGGCGGGGTCGATGCCGTGTCGAATCCCTCGATGCTGTGGAGCCGGCGGGCCACTCGGGTGTTCGTCGACCTGGCCGGGGCCCGGACCGTACCCGACAAGATCAAGACCCTGGTCCGGCTCAGGCCCTCCGATCTCACCCCCAAGACCCCCGGCGTCACCGAGCCCTCGACCGGCCTCTCGATGGGTGAACATTGCGAGATCATGGTGAAGGAATGGGGTATCAGCCGCGTCGAGCAGGACGAGATTGCCTACCGCAGCCACATGAAAGGGGCCGCAGCCACCGAGGACGGCCGTTTGCCGGCGGAGATCGTTCCCCTCGACGGCATCGCCGCCGACACGATCATTCGCCCCGATACCACGATGGAGAAGCTGGCCAAGCTGCCCCCGGTGTTCGACCGAAGCCCGGAGGGGACCCTCACCGCCGGGAACTCGAGTCCGCTGACGGACGGAGCGGCGGCCGTGCTATTGATGAGCGAGGAGAAGGCCCGAGAGCTGGGCAAGCAGCCGCTCGCCTACCTCGCCGCCTTCGAGTTCGCCTCGATCCACCCCGACGACGGGCTGCTGATGGGCCCCGGGGTGGCGGTCCCAAGGCTGCTCCGCAAGGCGGGCGTCGAGCTCGAGGACATCGACATCGTCGAGATGCACGAGGCATTCGGCGGCCAGGTGGCCTGCAACCTGGCGGCCTGGGAGCAGGGCTGGAAAGAGCCGTCGATCGGCAAGGTCGACCGGGAGAAGCTGAACCCCCTCGGCAGCTCGATCGCAGTCGGCCACCCCTTCGCAGCCACCGGGGCCCGCATCGTCACCACCCTTGCCAACGAGATGGCCCGGCGCCGGGCACGGTACGGGCTGGTGAGCGTGTGCGGGGCCGGCGCCACCGCCGCCGCCATGCTGCTGGAGCGCCCCGCCTAACCGGGAAACGCCATACAGGCCCCCCGGTACGGCTCGTCGATCACCGGGTGCCCGTGATCGGCGATGAACGCCGGGATCAGGCAGGCGTCGAAGCGGCCGTCGGGACGTACGACGACCTCGGCTACGGCCGTGGTGGCCGAAGGCGTCGACAGCCGGGGCCACACGAAGTTGCCCAGGCCCCAGGCGATGGGGCGACCTCGATACCAGCCGATCGGATTGAGCCGGTGGGAGTGGTGGCCGAAGATGGCGTCGGCCCCGGCATCGATCATCGCCTCGGCCAACTCGATCTGCCACTGCACGGGACGGGTGTCGAGCTCGTGGCCCCAGTGGATGGTCACCAGCACGACATCGGCCGCCTCGTCGGCCGTTTCGATGGCTGCGGACACCGCCTCCACATCGTGCCCGTTGGCCTGGCCGGCCCGATCCTCGGTCGCCACCCATGATGTGCTGGGGATGACCGCCCCGAGACCGATCACTGCGATCTTCCACCCCCCCGCCTCGAAGAAGGCGGGGGCATAGGCCTCATCGACATCCCGTCCCACCCCCACCGGAGCAATGCCCGACGCCTCTACCTGCAGGCGGGAATCGGCAGCCGCCTCGGATCCGTAGTCACCGGAGTGGTTGTTGGCGAGGTTGGCTACGTCCACTCCGGCGGCGCGGGCCGCCGGGAGAGCCTCGGGATCGCAGCGGAACGTGAACTCCTTGTCGAGCGGAGCCCCCAGCTCGGAGACCACGCACTCCAGGTTGATGATCGTGAGATCGTCTCCGACGAACAGCCCCTCCAATCCGGACCAGGCGTAGTCGTAGCCCTCGCTGCCGAACGTGGCTACGTAGGCGGGATCGAGGCTGACATCCCCCGTGGCGTGAATGACGATGGGCCTGCGAGAGGGGGCGGGCGGCGACGGCTCGGGGGTCGGCGGTGGCGGGTCGACGGCCGGGGTCGGCGGCGGTAGCGGGTCGGCCGGAGGTGCTGTCGTCGGCGTCGTCGGCGGCGTGGTGGAAGCGGGGACCGTGGTGGCGGCGGTCGGATCGGGCTCGGTTCCCCGGGCGGTGGCGCAGGCGGCCGCCACCAGTGCCAGGGCCAGGCCGGCCGCGACGGTCCGGATCGGGGAAGGCGGGCGTTTGGGGAGCATGGGGCGGATGCATACGGTACCCGGCCCGAGGCC
>CAYFYE010000027.1:8960-26583 GCA_964347285.1 uncultured Acidimicrobiia bacterium | reverse complement strand
CCGGGAATGCGCTCTCCGGTTCCCCGGCGCGGGTAGTCCTCGTCGGGCCGGAACCTGTATCCGGCGTCGAGGAGGCGCAGGTCCTCCCAATACCAGTCCGAAATCCGGCCCGTGCCGTTGGTGAGCCGCTCCAGGCGGTGATCGTGGAACAGCACGATGGTCCCGTCCCGGGTGCGATGGACGTCGGTCTCGATGTAGCGAAGGCCCAGATCGACGGCTCCCTGAAAGGCGGTGAGGGTGTTTTCCGGCCACAGGATCGTGCTGCCCCGATGGGCCAGACGGAGGGGGTGCTCATGGGCGAGATAGGGCCTCACGGGACCACCACCTCACCGTCTTTGAGCACCTTCCAGATCAGCGGGGTCGCCGGGCGGTAAGCGAGGTGAACGTACGAGGGGGCGTCGAGGACGACCAGGTCGGCGGCGGCTCCGGGAACGATGTGGCCCTTGACAGGGGCCTCTACGGCCAGCGCTCCTCCCCTGGTGGCGGCCCACACCGCCTGCTCGGGATCGAGTCCCATCTCGAGGCACGCCAGCGCAATCACCAGGCCCATGCCCTCGGTGTACGACGTTCCCGGATTGCAGTCGGTGCCGAGGGCAACCACCACCCCGGCCTCGAACAACCGGGGTCCGGGCGCGTAGCGGCGGGTGCGGAGGGCGAACGTCGTCGCCGGCAGGAGCACGGCTGCGGTGCCCGCTCCGGCGAGTGCGGCGATCTCTCCATCATCGAGGTGGGACAGGTGGTCGGCCGACACCGCTCCGACCTCGACGGCCACCCCTACCCCGCCGGTACTGCCGAGCTCGTTGGCGTGGAGGCGGGGGGCCAGGCCGTGCCGCTTCCCCGCTTCCAGGACCCTTCGCGCCTCGTCGGGAGTGAACGCCCCCGTGTCGCAGAAGACGTCGCAGTAGCGGGCCAGTGGAGCGCACGCCTCCAGCATCTCGTTCTCGATCAAGCCGAGGTACCCCTCCCGATCGTCGGCATACTCCTCCGGCACCAGGTGCGCTCCCAGAAAGGTCGGCACGACGTCGATGGGCAGGCGACGGCCCAACTCGACCGCCGCTTCGAGCATGCGCCGCTCGGCCGCGGTGTCCAGGCCGTACCCGGACTTGACCTCGATCGTCGTCGTCCCGCTCGCCAGCATGCGCCGGGCCCGTATCTCGGCGCTCTCCACCAGCTCACCGACCGAGGCCTGCCTGGTGGCCCCCACCGTCTCGTGAATGCCGCCCCCCGATGCCAGGGTGTCCTCATAGCGTTCTCCGCGCAGCCGGCGGGCAAACTCGTCGGCGCGATCCCCGGCAAAGACCAGGTGGGTGTGGGCGTCGACGAAGCCGGGGAGCACCGCCCGCCCTTCGCAATCGAGGAGAGGAAGCCTGCGGTGCTCGGTGGGGATCTCGGCTTCCGCTCCGGTCCAGACCACCCGGCCGTCGACAACGGCCACGGCCGCGCCCTCAACGGCGCCCACCAGGTCGGCCGATCCCGGCGCGTTGGTGACCAGCTGCCCGATGGTGGTGAGGAGGACGTCGGCCATGGCGGCAGGTTATCCGCCTAGCCGCTTGGCCCTTCCATCGGGATGTGCACCCCCCGCTCGGCGGCCACCGTCCGGGCCGCCTCGTAACCGGCATCGACGTGGCGGACCACGCCGGTACCGGGATCGTTGGTCAGGACCCGCTGGAGCCGGAGCCCCCCGGCGTCCGTACCGTCGGCTACCACCTGGGCACCGGCATGGATGGATTTGCCGATCCCGACCCCTCCGCCGTGGTGAACGGCCACCCACGCCGCCCCAGAGGCCACATTGAGCAGAGCGTTGAGAATGGGCCAATCGGCGATCGCGTCCGAGCCGTCGGCCATGTCTTCGGTCTCGCGAAACGGGGAGGCCACCGAGCCGGCGTCGAGGTGATCGCGACCGATGACGATGGGCGCCCTCACCTCGCCGCGGCGGACCAGATCGTTGAAGGCCAGTCCGGCTTTGTCCCGCTCCCCGTAGCCCAGCCAGCAGATGCGGGCCGGCAGGCCCTGGAATTGCACCCGCTCTCCGGCCAGCTCCAGCCAGCGATGCAGCGCCCGGTCTTCGGGAAACAGGTCGGCCACCGCCCGATCGGTGGCAGCGATGTCGGCGGGATCGCCCGAAAGCGCCACCCATCGGAACGGGCCCTTCCCTTCGCAGAACAAGGGACGGAGGTAGGCGGGCACGAAGCCCTGGTAGGCGAACGCGTCGCTGAATCCACCCAGACGGGCCTCGCCGCGCAAGTTGTTGCCGTAGTCGAACACCTCGGCGCCGGCCCGCTGGAAGCCCACCATCGCCTCACAGTGCACGGCCATCGAGGCGCGGGCCTCCTCCACGTAGCGCTGCGGATCCTTGCGGCGAAGCTCGACCGCCCCGTCGAGATCGTGACCGCGGGGCACGTAGCCGTTGAGTGGATCGTGGGCGGACGTCTGGTCGGTGACCACGTCGATGTCGACGCCGCGCTCCAGCAGCTCCGGGAAGACGTCGGCGGCATTGCCGAGCACGCCGATGGACAGGGCCCGGCCCTCGGACCGAGCGGCCAGGGCATCGTCGACGGCGGCATCGAGGGAATCCGTCGCCCTGTCGAGGTAGCCGGTCGCCGCTCGCCGTTCGATCCGCTCCGGGTCCACCTCGACCACCAGCGCCACCCCCTCGTTCATCGTCACCGCCAGCGGCTGGGCTCCGCCCATCCCCCCCAGCCCGGCCGTCAGCGTGAGCGTGCCTCGCAGCGAGCCACCGAACCGCTGGTCGCCGATGGCCGCGAACGTCTGGTACGTCCCCTGGAGGATTCCCTGCGTCCCGATGTAGATCCACGAGCCCGCCGTCATTTGCCCGTACATCATCAAACCGGCCGCCTCCAGCTCCCAGAACTGCTCCCACGTAGCCCACTCCGGCACCAGGAGGCTGTTGGCGATGAGCACGCGGGGGGCCATCTCGTGGGTTCGGAACACGCCGACCGGCTTCCCCGACTGGACGAGGAGCGTCTCGTCGTTTTCCAGGCTCCGCAAGGACGAGACGATGGCGTCGAAGGCCTCCCAGCTGCGGGCCGCCTTGCCCCGCCCGCCGTATACCACGAGCTCGTCGGGATTCTCGGCCACCGCCGGATCGAGGTTGTTCATCAGGCACCGCAGGGCCGCTTCCTGCAGCCAGCCCTTGCTGGAGAGCTCGATCCCTCGCGGCGCCTTCACCGGCCGGGGTGCGCTCATGCGCTCAGGCTAGACGCCGTCCCCGGACGGCCCGGGCGGGCAACAGAGGAAGCGGCCCGCCGCTGAGGCGGGCCGCACTGTGCATCACTCGGAGGGACGGCTACTGCTGGCCGCCCTCCTCCTCGTCCTCGCCCTTGACCTTGTCCATGACATCGCCGGCCACGTCCTTGGTCTTGTCCACGACATCGCCGGCCACGTCCTTGGTCTTGTCCCAGGCTTCGCCGGCCACATCCCCGGCTTTCTCGGTGAGATCGCCGGCCGTTTCCTTGGCCGAGCCGAACCACTTCTTGAGTGTGTCCATGAATCCCATTGGCGCGCTCCTTTGTCGGTTACAGGCGAATGGTAGAGGGGCTCAAGCGAGCGCGCCCACCGACTCCTCTGCGGCGGTCACCAGAGTCCGGTCGTCGACGAGCCGGGCCACCGCTTCGATGTCGGGCCCGAGGGGCCGGTCCTCGGTGAGCGGCGCCACCTCGCGGCGCAGCGCCGTCACCACCGCCCCGGTGCCCGGCGCCGGACGAAGTGGGGCCCGATGCCCGATGCCCTCGGCGGCGGCGATCAGCTCGATCGCCACCACCCGGGAGGCGTTGGCCAGCACCTCCCACAGCTTGCGGCCCGCTCCCCAGCCCATCGACACGTGATCTTCCTGGCTCCCCGAAGTAGGGATGCTCTCCACCGATGCCGGATGACTGAGAATTCGGTTCTCGCCCACGAGCGCGGCGGCGGTGTACTGGGCCAGCATCATCCCCGACTCCAGGCCGGGCCGGACCGCCAGGAAGGGCGGCAGCCCGGCCGAGCGCTCTGGATCGAGAATACGGTCGATTCGGCGTTCGGAGATGCTCGACAGCTCGGCCACGGCGATCGTCATGAAGTCGTTGGCGAAGGCCAATGGCTGGCCGTGGAAATTGCCTCCCGACACGAACTCCCCCGCTTCGGGAAACACCAGCGGGTTGTCCACCACCGAACCGAGCTCCCGATCGAACGTGGCTGCAGCAAACTCGATGGTGTCTCGGGCCGCCCCATGGACCTGGGGCGCACAGCGCAGGCTGTAGGCATCCTGCACGGCATGGACGAAGTCGTCGCGGTGGCTGGCCACGATCTCGGAGCCCTCCAGCAATCGAGTCAGGTTGGCCGCCGAGGTCTGCTGGCCGGGATGGGGCCGCAACGCGTGCACCCGGGCTTCGAATGGCCGGGCGCTGGCCAACAGGGCCTCCACCGACAGGGCGCATGCCGCGTCCGCTGCCACCGCGATGCGGCGCGCCCTCTCCAGGCCTAGGACTCCGTACGACAGCATCCCCTCCGTGCCGTTGAGGAGGCTCAGCCCCTCCTTGGGGGCCAGCCTGATCGGCGCCAGCCCGTGGCGATCCAGGACCTCGGCGGCCGGGGCCGAGATGCCCCGCTCGAGGAGCGACCCCTCGCCGATCAGCGGCAGCGCCAAATGGGCGAACGGCGCCAGATCTCCCGAGGCGCCCACCGAACCCTGGGCGGGCACGTCCGGGAGCAGGTCGCGGTTGAGGAGCTCGATGAGCCGCTCGACGACGAGGGGACGCACCCCGGAATGGCCCTGAGCCAGGGTCCGGGCCCGCAGCAGCATCATGGCTCGCACCAGCTCGTCGGGGAGCCGGGCTCCTACGCCGGTGGCGTGGGAACGAAGCAAGGAGACCTGGAGCTGCTCAGAATCGCGCCGGTCGATGCGGGTCGAAGACAGGCCTCCGAAGCCGGTGGTGACCCCGTACACGGTGCGTCCCTCCTCGACGGCCCGCTCCACGACGGCACGGGCCGACTCCATGCCCTCCGCCACCGACGGCGCCAGCGCGACGCGGGCCCGCCGATGAGCGACGTCGATCACGTCTCCCGGGCCCAGCGGGCCCCCGTCCACGACGACGGTCCGCTCAGCCATCAATGCTCTCGCGCGTGGCCAGGCCGGCGGCAAAGGCCAGGAACGTAGCCGCCAGGCTCATCACCGTGAGATCGTCGTGGTCGCGAGCCGGATCGACCTCGACGAAGTCGGCGGCCCGGACCGCCGGATGGGCCCCACACAGCCGGGCCCCGGCGCCCAGCTGGCGGGGAGTCATTCCCCCCGGCCGGGATCCCGGGCACCCGGGAGCGAACGCACGATCCAACACGTCGATGTCGAAGTCGACATAGATCCACTGGCTGCGCTGGGCCAGGTAGTCGAGGCATTCGGCCACCACCGCTTCGATCCCTCGCGCCGCCACCTCCCCCATCGTGACCACGCCGATGCCGGTGCGCCGGCAGTAGGCCCGGTAGGCCGCCGAATTGGCGAAGGACTGGATGCCCACCTGGACGACCTGCCTCCCCGGGAGCCCGTCCTCCACGAGGCCGCGAATCGGCGTTCCGTTGGTAGGACCGGCATCCAGGAGGCGCACGTCGTGATGGGCGTCGAACGTGAGCACCCCGGTCCCGGCCAGCCCGTCGCCGGCGAGGGCACCGACCAGGGGGCGGGTGATGGCGTTGTCTCCGCCGATGAACGCGTGGGTGCGACTGCGATCGAGTTCTGAGGCGAGCCGAGCGACCGTTGCCAGCGATTCGTCCAGGTCGAGGCCGGCCAACTCCCAGTCGCCTCCGTCTACGACCGGCAGATCCTCCAGATCGGCGTCGTGCTCCCCGTCGTAGGTGCTGAAACGGGCCAGGACCTCCCGAAATCGCCCGGGAGTGCGCCACCCCTCCGACGGCGTGAGCGACCCTACGGACGTGGGTACGCCGATCACCGCGAGCCGCGGATTGGACGAGCCGGAGCCGAGCCACTCGTCGGCCCTGGGCCAGGAGGCGTCCACGATCGGCACCGGGCCAGCCTACCCCCAGAGCCGCATGGCCTTCCGAGCGGTGTCCGGCGACTGAAGCAGTCGTCGCCGAGTCGATCCGGCGGCGGGATTTCGGCAGTCGGAGCGGGCGCCATAGGCTGGCCCTGAGAGAAAAGGAGCAGCCGGTGGACCGAGGCCCGAAGCAGCGACCCTTCAGCGAAGCGCTCACCTACCACGAGGAGGGTCGACCCGGAAAGGTGGAGATCCGGGTCACCAAGCCCACCGCCACCCAGCACGACCTCAGCCTCGCCTACACCCCCGGGGTTGCCGAGCCCTGCCTGGAGATCCACGCCCAGCCCGAAGAGGTGTTCCGTTACACCAACCGGGGCAACCTGGTGGCGGTGGTGAGTAACGGCTCGGCCGTGCTCGGGCTCGGCAACATCGGGCCCCTCGCCGGGAAGCCGGTGATGGAAGGCAAGGCCCTGCTCTTCAAGAAGTTCGCCGATATCGACGTCTTCGACATCGAGATCGACAGTGCCGATCCCCAAGACGTCATCCGCTTCTGCGAGTTGCTTCAACCCACGGTCGGGGGCATCAACCTCGAGGACATCAAGGCGCCCGAGTGCTTCGAGATCGAGCAGACGCTCAAGGAGCGGCTCTCCATCCCCGTGTTTCACGACGACCAGCACGGCACGGCCATCATCGCTGCGGCCGGTCTGCTCAACGCCCTCGAGCTGACCCACCGGGCGATCGAGGATACGACGCTGGTCATGAGCGGCGCCGGGGCCGCCGGCATTGCCACCGCCCGGTTCCTCCTCCACCTGGGGGCGCGCCGGGACAACATCGTGATGTGTGATTCCAAGGGGGTCATTCGTCCCGAGCGTGAGTTGCCCGCCTACAAGGCCGAATTCGCCACCGAGCGTGATTGCCGCACCCTGGAGGAGGCGCTGGTCGGGGCCGACGCCTTCGTCGGCGTGTCGGCCGGAGGGATCGTGACGCCGGAGATGGTGCGGTCGATGGCCGATCGGCCCATCGTGTTCGCCCTCGCCAATCCCGATCCGGAGATCCCCTACGACGAGGCCAAGGCCGCCCGCCCCGACGCCATCGTGGCAACGGGCCGGAGTGATTATCCCAACCAGGTCAACAACGTCCTGGGCTTTCCGTTCATCTTCCGGGGCGCCCTCGACGTGCGGGCCCATTCGATCACCGAGGACATGAAGGTCGCCGCGGCCCGGGCCCTGGCCGAGCTGGCCCACCTCCCGGTCCCCGACGCCGTCCTCAAGGCCTACGGCCTCGATCACCTGGCCTTCGGGCCCGACTACGTCATCCCCAAAGCATTCGATCCCCGGGCCCTGGCCGAGGTGGCCCCGGCGGTGGCGGAGGCGGCCACCGCCGAAGGCGTCGCCGCCCTCCCGCTCGCAGACATCGACGATTATCGGGAATCCCTGCGATCTCTGTTCCGGGCGTCCTACGGCCTCATCCACGGAGTAGCGACGCGGGCCCGGGAGCATCCGATGCGGATCGTCTACCCCCACGGCGCCGACGTACGGATCGTGCGGGCCGCCCGCCGGGTCGTCGACGAATTGATCGCCGCTCCGGTGGTGCTCGGCGACGAGGAGCGAATTCGCCACATCGCCGCCGACTTCCAGCTCGACCTCTCCGGCGTGGAGGTACTCGACCCGGGCCGGGCCGAGCACCTGCACGAGCGCTATACCGACGCCCTTTTCGAGCTGCGCCAGCGCAAGGGGATGACGCGCGAGGACGCCCGGCGGATCATGACCGACCCCGACTATTTCGCGGCGTTGATGCTGCAGCTGGGCGACGCCGACGCGGTGCTGGGCGGCCTCACCACCTACTACCCGGCGACCCTCCGGCCGGCGCTACAGCTGTTGCCGCTCGAGCCGGGACGGACCATCGTCAGCGCCCTCTACGTGATCGTCGTCAACGGGCGGCCGTACGTCTTCGCTGATTGCGCCGTCAACGTCACTCCCGACGCCGAACAGCTCGCCGAGATCGGGCTGTCGGCGGCCGCCACCGCCCGCGACGAGTTCGACATGGAGCCCCGCGTCGCCTTCGTCAGCTACAGCAACTTCGGCAGCGCCCGCGGGCCGGAACCGGATCGCGTCCAGAAGGCGGTCCGGATCTGCCACCAGCGAGCCCCCGACCTGCCGCTGGACGGCGAGGTGCAAGCCGACACCGCCGTCATGCCCGAGCTGCTCAACCGCCGCTACCCCTTCAATCGCATCGGGGGAGAGGCCAACGTGCTCGTGTTCCCGAACCTGACCGCCGCCAATGCGGCATACAAGCTGCTCGCTCAGCTGGGCGGGGCCGAGGTCATCGGGCCGATCCTGACCGGGCTGTCCAAGTCGGTGCACGTGCTGCAGCGTGACGCCGAGGTGGGTGACATCGTCAACCTGACGGCGGTGGCCGTCCTCGACGCACAGCGCAAGGCCGCGGTCGCCTGAGCGCCGACGGAGCCCGACCGGAGTGGTGCGAATTACCCTGCCGGCGATGAGTCGCGTGGTGGCCGTCCTGGGCTCCTCAGCCGTCGTTCCGGGAGATCCCGACTACGAGGACGGTCGCCGCGTCGGGCGACTGCTGGCCGAGGCCGGCTTCGCGGTGGCCACGGGTGGCTACGGCGGACTCATGGAGGCGGTCTCTGCCGGCGCGCGTGACGCAGCCGGCACCGTCATCGGCGTCACCGCCCCCTCGGTCTTCCCGAACCGGTCCGGTCCCAACCCGTTCCTCACCGAAGAACGCCCGGCCGCCGGCCTCATCGACCGCTACCACGAGCTGGTGGAGGGGTCCGACGCGTCGATCGCCCTGCCGGGAAGCATCGGAACGCTGACCGAGCTGATGGTGGCATGGAACCTGGCCTTCGTCGCCCCTTTCAGCGGTCGTCCTGCCAAGCCGGTGGTCGCCGTGGGCGAGGTATGGCGCCGGGTGGTGTCCGACCTCTCCGAGCTCGTCGGAGCCGATGCTTCACTGGTCACCTGCGTGGACGGCGTGGACGAAGCGGTGGCACAGATCGCCCGCCGCTTGCCGGGCTGAGCCGCAGCGCTCGGTTCCCTACACTTGCTCCGGATTCGACCCCCGGAGACACTGACATGGCCGCCAACGGCTTGTACCTGGGCGGGGTCGTCGACCCACAGAGTGGGGAGCGGGGCGACGAGCTCGTCTTTTACGACCCGAGCGATCTGACCACACACGGCGTGATCGTCGGTATGACCGGCTCGGGCAAGACGGGTCTGGGAATCATCTACCTCGAAGAGGCGCTGCGGGCCGGAGTTCCCACTCTCATCCTCGATCCCAAGGGGGACATGACCAACCTCCTCCTCAACTTCCCGGAGCTCCGCCCCGAGGACTTCCGGCCCTGGATCGACGAGAGCGAGGCCCGCAAGGAGGACAAGACACCCGACGAGCTGGCGTCGGAGACCGCGGAACGGTGGAGCAACGGCCTGGCTTCATGGAACCTCGGCGGCGAACAGATGCGCGCCCTGCGGGACGGCGCCGAGTTCACCATCTACACCCCCGGCTCCGAGTCCGGGGTACCACTCAACATCGTCGGTTCGCTGGCCGCCCCGGAGCTGGCCTGGGACGAGAATGCCGAGACACTCGGTGATGAAATCGAAGGTTTCGTCTCCGGCCTGCTCGGCCTGGCCGGCATCGATGCCGATCCCCTCACGAGTCGCGAACACATCCTGCTGGCCAACCTGATCGCCCACGCCTGGCAGAAAGGCAACGACCTCGATCTAGCCACGCTGCTCGGCGAAGTCCAGGAGCCCCCCATCCGGAAGCTCGGCGTGTTCGACGTCGAGGGTTTCTTTCCCTCCAAGGATCGAGTCGAGCTGTCGATGAAGCTCAACGGTCTGATCGCATCCCCCTCGTTCGCAGCCTGGATGGCCGGTCCACCGCTCGATGTGGCGTCGCTGCTGTGGGACGAGGAGGGCCGGCCCCGGGCCGCCATCCTCTACCTCGCCCACCTATCGGACGAAGAGCGCCAGTTCATCGTCACCCTGGTGCTGTCGAAGGTGGTGACCTGGATGAGAACCCAGAGCGGCTCCGGCGAACTCCGAGCACTGGTGTACATGGACGAGGTGTTCGGCTTCGCCCCGCCCACGGCCCAGCCGCCCGCCAAGAAGCCGATCCTCACCCTTCTCAAGCAGGCCAGGGCCTTCGGAGTGGGAATGTTGCTGTCCACCCAGAACCCGGTGGACCTCGACTACAAGGCCATGTCCAACGCCGGCACCTGGTGCGTCGGCCGGCTCCAGACGGAGCGGGACAAGGCCCGCATCCTCGAGGGGCTGACATCGGCCAGCGGCGACGTGGACATCGGCGATCTCGACGCCACCATCTCCGGCCTCGACAAGCGCCAGTTCCTCCTCCACCAGGCGGGGGCCAAGGAGCCGACCATCTTCGCCACCCGCTGGGCGATGTCGTACCTGCGGGGACCGTTGACGAAGGAGCAGATAGCCGACCTGACCGAAGACTCGCCTGCCATGCGCCGGGCCGCCTACCCGGCCCCGGCAGCGGCAGAGGCCCCCCCGGCGCCCTCGGCCGACGAAAGCCCCATGGCCCCGGCCGTCCACGGCCGTGTGCCGGTGTACTTCGTGGATCCGGCCGCTCCGTGGACGGAGGAGGTGGGCGGCCGATCCGGTGGGACCCGCTTGGCTCCGGGCCTGGCCGCCCGGGTCCAGCTTCTCTTCGACGACACCGCCGCCGATCTGAGCCACAAAGAGGAGTGGGAGGCCGTGTTCTTCCCGCTCGAAGTGCACTTCGACCCCGACGCCGCCATCCCGGTTGACTACGACGAGCGTGATTTTCGGGACCAGGCCCCGCAAGGCGCCCTCTATCGCCTGACCGAAGTGCCGCTCGACGAGTCGACCTACTTCACCGAGGCCAAGCGGGAACTGAAAGAGCACCTCTACCGCAACCGGAGCGTGGGAGTGCTCCGCAATACCCACCTCGACCTCTACTCGCGCGTCGGCGAGACCGAGGAGGAGTTCAGGGAACGCTGCGATCGAGCGGCCCAGGAGAAGGCCGACGAGGAAACGGCCAAGATGCGGGACCGGTTCGAGGCGAAGCTGGAGCGGCTGCGCGATCAGGCGGCCGCCGCCGAGCTGCGCCTGCAGGAGCTCCAGACCGACGTCACCACCAGGAGGCAAGAGGAGGTCCTCGATGGATTGGGCAGCCTGCTCGGTGGCCTGCTCGGTGGCAGGCACGGTACTCGTTCCATCAGCAGGGCGGGCCGCCGACGCTCCCAGACGAGGCGCACCGAACAGCGCATGAAGACCGCCGAAGCCAAGCTCGCCGACAAGATCGCCGATGTCGAAAGTCTCGAGGAGGAAGTCGTCGACGAAATCGCCGAGATCAATGACGCCTGGGAGAAAAAGGCAGCAGAGATCGAGCCGTTCGACGTGGGGCTGGAAAAGACCGACGTCCACATCGACGAACTGGCGGTGGTGTGGATTCCGGTCGAGTGAGGGGTACTACGTGGTCGGAGGCGGGCGGTCCGTCCTAGGCCTCCGAGGTGATGGCCCACAGCAGGTCGCGCATGCTGACGATGCCGAGGAGCTCGTCCTCTTCCATGACCGGTAGATGCCGGTAGCCCATCTCGAGCAACCAGGCGGCAGCTTCCTCCACATCGACGTCGGGAGGGACGGTATCTGGAGCTTCGGTCATCCAATCCCCGACTACCTCTTCCGCCGGATCGGCGTCTTTGGCCACGGCCCGCACAATGTCGCGTTCGGTGATGATGCCCACGAGGGCTCGCCCATCGATGACCGCCAGGCTTCCGATTCCGTGCTCGATCAGGGTGTGGGCGGCCTGCTCGAGGCTGGCTTCACGGCCGATGACCTCACTGCCGCCGCCGACGAGAGCTCCCAGATGCATGACCCTCCCCAGTTGCGCGAAAGGGTAGCGGAAGGCGCTACCTCCCGACGCGTCACCGCCCCCCGCGAAGGAGGGCGGTGACGCGGTATGCAAGGGGATCTCGTCAGGCCAGGTCCTGCTCCCGAATACCGAACGACGGGTGGCGCAACCGGCACAGCGCCAGCTTCTCGAGCTGGCGGATCCGCTCTCGGGTCAGGTTGAACTCCTCGCCTATCTCTTCGAGGGTGCGCGGCACTCCGTCGTGGAAGCCGTAGCGAAGACCGAGGATGCGCCCTTCCCGGGTCGGGAGGCGATCGATCGAGCGACGCAAGCTGTCGGCGATGTCCAGCTCCTCGGTGACCCGAACCGGATCGATCGCCTCTTCGTCCTCGATGAAGTCGCCGAGCTGCGCTCCGTCTTCGCCGACCGGCTGTTCGAGCGAGACCGTGTCGGCGACACCGAGGGCCAGCTCCACCTTGTCGACGGTGACGCCCGCCTCCTCGGCGATCTCCTCGGGTTTGGGGTCGCGGCCCAGCTCCGCCTTGAGGCTTGCCTGGGCGGCCCGCACCGCGGCCAGCGTGTCATGGAGGTGCACGGGGATCCGCACGGTCCGCGACTTGTCGGCGATGGCGCGCGTGATCGCTTGGCGAATCCACCAGGTGGCGTAAGTCGAAAACTTGAAGCCCTTGCGCCAGTCGAATTTCTCGACGGCACGGATCAATCCGAGGTTCCCCTCCTGGATGAGATCGAGGAAATCGATTCCCGACGTGTTGGCGTAGCGTCGTGCATTCGCCACGACAAGGCGAAGGTTGGCGGTGAGGAAGGCGTCCTTGGCCATCTGGCCCTGCCGCACCTTGCGCTGCAGCTGGGTCATCTCGGTGCGGCTCTCGTAGTCTTTGCGGTCGAGCCGTATTTGAGCGTCCTCGCCGCCTTCGATCTTCTGGGCGAACTCGACTTCCTGCTCGGCGGTGAGCAGGTCGTATTCTCCGATGGCCGTGAGGTACTGGCTGACGAGGTCGGTGGTCAACCGCCCCCGTTCATCGGTCAGCTTGTTGCGGTCGCGCTCGCGTTGCGACTTGCCAATCACTGTCATGCGGATGAGCCTCTTGCCTGGATGGGTTGCCGGAACCAGCTTGCGCGCCGTTTCACAAGCTCGGGTCCGGTTCACTATTACACAAAACCCGGGCCTTGTGAACCCCCCTCTTGCCAACAGCTTTGTGCACAAACGATAGTGGATAACATCGACCGACGGGCCCGTAGAGTTTCGGTTTCGCGAGGCGGCAACCCAATACTCCCCAGGGCGCTGTGGGTAATGACGGGCCACTTCTCCCCAGTACCATGCCCGCCCCTCGGCCATGTCCAACCGTCTCGCCAACGCCACCAGCCCCTACCTGCTCCAGCACGCCGACAACCCCGTCGATTGGCACGAGTGGGGCGAGGAGGCCTTTGCCGTCGCCCGGGCGCGAGACCGGCCCATCCTGCTGTCGGTCGGCTACTCCTCTTGCCATTGGTGCCACGTCATGGCGCACGAGTCGTTCGAAGACCACGCCACGGCCCAGGTCATGAATCGTTCCTTCGTGAACGTCAAAGTAGATCGCGAAGAGCGGCCCGACGTCGACCGGATCTACATGGACGCCGTCCAGGCGATGACCGGGCGGGGCGGCTGGCCGATGACGGTCTTCCTGACGCCGGCGGGCCGGCCCTTCTATGCCGGCACCTACTTCCCGGAAGAGGACCGGGGCGGCCTGCCCTCCTTCCGGCGGGTTATGGCGGCGGTGTCCGACGCCTGGGAACAGCGCCGGGATCAGGTCGAGCAGCAGGCCCGGCAGCTGACCGAGGCCATCAGTCGCTCTCTGCCTCCCGCCGACGAGACTCCCGGCACCGACATCCTCCCTACCGCCTACCGGGCGGTGGCCGCGGCCTTCGATCCGCACCACGGCGGGTTCGGCGGAGCGCCCAAGTTCCCCCAGGCGCCCACCCTGGAGTTCCTGCTGCGAATTGCCGGAGCCGAATTCGCTCCCGAAGCGACCTCGATGCTGACGGCGACCCTCGAGGCGATGGCCGCAGGAGGCATCTACGACCAGCTGGGCGGTGGGTTCGCCCGTTACGCCGTCGACGCCCAGTGGCTGGTTCCCCACTTCGAGAAGATGCTCTACGACAACGCCCTCCTGGCCCGCCTCTACCTACGCGCCTGGCAACTGACCGGGGCCGAGGACCTGCGCCGGGTCGCAGTGGAAACCATCGAGTACATGCTGCGCGATCTCGCCCTTCCCGACGGCGGCCTGGCCTCGGCAGAGGATGCCGACAGCGAGGGGGAGGAGGGTCGGTTCTACGTATGGAGCCGCGATGAGTTCTGGGCCGCCGCCGGCCCCGCCGACGGACCGGCGGCCGCCCTGCGCTTCGGGGTGACCGACGAAGGGAACTTCGAGGGCGCCAACGTGCTGCGGACGGCACGGCCCATCGACGAGGTGGCGGGCGAGCTCGGCCTCGCTCCTGCCGCGGCCAGGGCCGCGGTGGACCGGGCCAAGGCGGCCCTCCTCCACCACCGCAATCGCCGGGTCCGGCCCGGGCTCGACGACAAGGTCGTCACGGCATGGAACGGTCTTGCCCTGCGGGCATTCGCAGAGGCGGGAGCCGTGCTCGGTAACCACCGCTACCTCGAGGCCGCCCGGGCCAACGCCCGCTTCATTCTCGAAGCGCTCCGGCGAAAGGACGGCCGGCTGCTGCGTTCCTGGCGTGACGGTGCCGGCGGGGTGGCCGGCTTCTGCGAGGACTATGCCTCCTACGCCCTCGGGCTGCTGGCCCTGTACCAGGCGACCGGCGAGCTCGCCTGGTTCGACCATGCCCGGACACTGGTCGACGACATGGTGGCCCTGTTCGCCGATCCCGCCGGCGGGTTCTTCTCGACCGGGGTCGACGTCCCGGCACTCGTCGCCCGGCCCAAAGACGTCGCCGACAATCCGACGCCGTCGGCCAACGCAATGGCCGCCGAGGTCCTGCTGCACTTGGCCCATTACGACACCGCGCCGTGGGCCCGGGAGATGCTCGAGGGGACTCTGGCCGGCACCGGCCGGCTGATGGAGTCGCACCCGAGTGCCGCCGGGCACATACTGGCGGTGCTCCATACGATGACCGCCGACCCCAAGGAGGTGGTGGTGGTCGGAACACCGGGATCCGAAGACACCGAGGCCCTGCGTCGCGTCATCTGGGAACGCTTCCGCCCCGACGTGTTCCTGGCCCTGGACGACGGCGACGGCGGAGCCGCCTCTCGGCTCCCCATACTCGAGGGTCGCACCCCGCATCGTGGGCCGGCGCTGGCCTACGTGTGCCGCCAATTCGCCTGCGAGGTGCCCACCGGAGACCCTCGCGATCTGCGCCGCCGCCTCGATGCGGTGGAAACGCACCCCGGTCCTTAACATGACCGGCCGCCCCCGGCGCAACGATGAGCACACACGTCACCTGCCCCCAATGTGAGATCCGGCACGCTTCCGACGTCGAGGCCTGCCCGTGGTGCGGCTTCGTGCGGACGCCGGCGCCCACCGCCGGACCCGACCGACCCGTGGAAGGGGAAACTCCGACCGACGACAGGCCCCCGGCAGCTTCCGGGCCGACGCCCTCGTCACAAGCCGGAGCGCCGTCTCCCACCGACGGGATGTCCTTGCGAGCGCCACAGCGCTCGCCCTCTCGCCCGGCCTCGGTGCCGAACACCTCCAAACCGAAGCCCTGGCAACGCCGAGCCTCCATCGGGGCAATTGCCGTGGCGCTCATCGCCACCGGCGCCTTTCTGGCGGAGATCATTCCAATCGGCAGGAGCGGCGAGCCCACCACGCAATCACCCTCACCGACCGTCGCGCCCCTGACCCCGCAGACCACCGCCACGAACCCGGCGACCACCCCGGCCCCACCGGCCGCCACATCGGTCCCGCCAACCACCGCAGAGGTGGCACCTCCCGATACCGCCGGCCCACAACTGGAAGCCGTTGGCGAGCCGGTTGCCCTCGATGACTTGCGCCTTTTCGACACCGGCATCGGTCCGCTGACGATCGGTGATGATGGGACGGTCGTGGTGGGGCGCCTGGTCGCTTCCCTCGGCCAGCCGGATGCCGACACCGGCACCATTCCGGGGGACGGCCGGGGGGGACAATGTCCGGGGACCCCGGTGCGAGAGGTGCGCTGGGGCACGCTGGCGATCTTCAACGTGGTGGAGATCGACGGCGCCCAGACGTTCGACTCCTACCGACTCGATACCGCGTTCACCTCCGAGAGTGATCCGGCCGCCGGACTGGCCACCCGGAGCGGCCTGCGGCTCGGCGAGTCTGTAGCGCAGCTGCGTTCGATCTACGCCGGATTCGATCTCCGCCTGGGCGACCTCGGCCTCGGCTACCCATCCTTCGAACTGCGCAGCGGAGACGACGGCAGCTTGCTGCTGTGGGGGTCGCTGACGTCCGAGCACGACGACGGGATCGTCACCGGTATCCAGTCCCCTCACCGGTGCTCGGAGGGCTGAGCCGCGGTTGGCGCACCGCCGTGCGCCGGTAGACTGCCGCGCCCCCAGAGCCTTCGCGGTTGGGGCGCGAGGAGGACGGAGGAGCATCGCCGGATGGTCTCTGATTCGGCGTGCTCATTCGTGCTCACCTTGCGGCCGTGCCGCCGTCGAATAGAGCACCGTGTCGACCATTGACCCGTACGCCGGCGAGCGCCCGGCCGATAGAACGATCGTCTTCATCAAGCGCGGTCTGATCGCGCTCGCCCTGCTGGCCGTCGGCTTCTTTGGATGGACCGGCTTGAAGCTGTGGCGCTCCTGGCAAGGGCTGGAGCGGGTCCCCTGGGATCTCGAAGCGACCCGGGCCCGGCTCCAGGAGCTGCCCGAAGCGCCGGCAGGCGAGGAACCGTCGCCGGCCATGGTCGTACGGGGCCGGCCGGTCGACGACGAATCATTCAGCTCGTTCCTGGTCGTGGGGAGCGACGCTCGGGCCGGGTTTGGGGGAGCCCGGGCCGACGTCATCATGCTCTTTCTGTTCCCGGAGGGGGAGATCCCGGCCCTCGTCTCGATTCCTCGCGACCTCTACCTCCCCAGTCCCTGCGGAGGCGCGTACATGCGCATCAATGCCAACTTCAACGGCTGCGGTGAAGAGGCCACCGGACCGGAGCTCCTGGGACTCGCCATCGAGGCATACACCGGCATCGAGGTGGACCATTTCGCCCTGTTCGAATTCGACGGCTTTCGGCGCATCATCGACGAGGTGGGAGGGGTAACGATCTGCGTCGAAAACCCGGTGCGCGACTTCGACGCGCAGCTCCAGTTGCCCGCCGGGTGTACCAGAGCCACCGGAGACCAGGCTCTGGGATGGGTTCGGAGCCGCAAAGCCCAGGAGCTCGTGAACGGAAGATGGCGGCTCATCCCCGGCCAGAGCGACTTCACCCGACAGCTCCATCAACAGGACGTGATCTTCCAGCTGTTCGACCGCCTCAAGGAGTTCGATTCGCTCGGCGAGCTGACCGACAAAGTGGACAGCCTCAGCGACGCCTTCACCGTGGACGAGAACCTGTCCTTGCCGAGCGCCCTGCGCCTGGTTTGGAGGATGCGCAATCTGGGAGCCGACGACTTCGCCCGGCTCCAGATCCCGGTCTCCGACTACACGACCCCGAGCGGTGCTCAGGTATTGAGGCCGGAGTTGGCGTTCAGTGATCTGCTCTCCGACGTGTACTCCTCGGACCCCTCCTCAGAGGCCGGCTAGCCCGGCACCTTAGGATGCAGAAGACTTGAGCAACGACGACGACAC
>CAYFYE010000027.1:0-8860 GCA_964347285.1 uncultured Acidimicrobiia bacterium | reverse complement strand
GAGCCGCCCGAGGAGCCGCCCGAGGTAGTGGTCCGCCGCCCCGGGCCACCGCCTTCGCGAGGCGAGGCCGCCAAGCCGTCGGCCTACGAGCAGCTCGACGACCTTCCCGCAGATCCCGGCGAGTGGCCGCTCGATGAGGGCGAACCGCCTCCGCCGACCCGGCGCGGATCGAGTCTCCCGCCGTTCCTCGTCGGATTGCTGGTCGGAGTCACGTTGGCAGTCGTGAGCATCGTCGGCTTCCTCTTGTTCCGTCGAGAGCCCGACGGGGGCACCGAACAAGCGGTCCCTCCGGCGGCAGAAACCACCACCACGACGACCGAGGCGCCGGCGACGGCCACGACGCTGGCTTTGCCCACCACGAGCACCACCCCGGCAGTGACTGCCACGACCCCGGCTCCCATCGAGGCAACAGGAGATCCCATCCCGCTCGACGACCTCCGCATGGCCAGCAGCGGCATCGGCCCTCTGCTGATGGGGGCGGACGGAAACGAGATCCTGGGTCGTTTGACGGCGACCTTCGGTCAACCGAACGAGGACAGTGGCACCTTCATCTCATCCGGGGTTTACGGTGCTTGTCCGGGAGATACCGTGCGAGTGGTCCGCTGGGGTCCGCTGGCCGTCGTGATCACCGACCCCGAGGGCTTGCCGAGCTTTGCCGGTTACCGGCTCGATCTTGCCTTCGGCGATCTCGATTCGCTTTCAGCCGAACTGCGCACGGTCAGCGGGCTCCGGGCCGGCGACACCGTTGAGACCCTTGAATCCATCTATGCCGACGACTTCGTGATCAACTACGTAGTGGATGACGACAGCGGCCTGGTGTTCGAGTTGCGTAACCAGGACAACACTCTTCTCCTGTGGGGCCCGGTGACCTCGGCCGATCCGGACGGCAAGGTAGGGGGCATCTACTCGCCGAACGCCTGCGCCGCCCCGGCAGGCTGAGCCGGACCGACGGTCGGTAAGATTGCCGGCCATGTGGCGACGGGTCGCCCTCATTGCCTCTCTCGGCGCTGTTGCCGGCACGATGATCGCTCTGGTGGCCACCGCGCTCAGCGCCGGTCTGGTCATGGACGGAGCCCTCGATTTCGTCACCGTCGACGCCGCCACCTCCGGAGGCCGGGGCATCTTCGTCGTGGCCGACGGGTCGCTCTACCTGTATGTCCTGGCCTCGGCAACCTTCGGTGGTGCCCTCGTGGCGTTCCTCACCGCCGTCGTCTCGGGCATCGTCGATCCGGCCGAGCCCCGTTTCCGACCGGGACCGGTGACGATCGCCGGAGCCGTTCTCGCGGCCGTGGTGGCCTACGGCGTCCTGCGGGCCGGTATCGGTGTCGGAGGAATTATCACCGCGGGCGTGGTCACGCTGTCGGTGTTCCGGGCCATCATCGTCTTCCTCCTCACCGGAGCCGGAGCGGGAGCCACCGCCGCAGTCGCCGCCGAGCGCCTCTCTCGACCGGTCGTCCTCGGCCTCGAGGGCGAAGCCTGGCCGGAGAGCCGGTCTGCATTTGCCCGGGAATCGATGCCCGCCATGGTGGTGCCGGTGCTGGCGGTGGTGCTGATCGGTGCCGTCGTATTCGGACTCTCCCGGGCCCTCCTGGCCGGCACGAATGCCACCGCCGTGATCCTGGCCGGCGGCGTGGCCATCATCGTGCTCGCCCTGGGAGCGCTCATCGCCGCACATCCGCCCCCGTCCGGCGACGGGGGGGAGGCTCAGTCCGAGACTTCCAACGCAACCAGCCGGGAGCCATCCTCCTCGTAGGTCACCGCAACCGGCTCCCCGGATCGAAGATGATCGGTGAGGTGCACCAGCGGCCCCTCGTGGAACGTCGCCGTCGGTGCCGGCTCGAAGACCAGATCCAGTCCGTCGGATGTCCTGATCGTGAAGCTCTCCACGGTCTCCAGGTCGCCGGATACGTCGATCACCACCCCCTCCACGCGATCGGTGGCGTCGCCTCCACACCCCCCTGCCAGGACGAGTAGCGCCGCCGCCAGGACCGTCCGCTCAGCGAGGGGTCGGACCGACACCGAGCGCGGAGCGCTCCTCTTCGGCGAACCAGCTGAAGAACGTGATGGCGATGGCCGTCCAGATGACCGCGCCGCCACCGAACTTCATGATCAGTCCAGCAACGGTTTGATCGGTTTGGATGGAAATGTCCCACAGCCGGGGAAATTGCTCGTACGCCTTGTACACGGTCCCCTGGGCGAGCGTGAGAAAAGAGGCAGGAACGGTGGGAACCAGCGACTGCAGGAAGAGGTAGCCGATTCGGAGGAATGGAGGCAGGCGGGGCAGATCGGGGATCGGCCCGATCACCGGCCACCACATGAGAAACGCCGTCAGCATCAGCAAGCCGTGAGCGGCGAGGTGGAAGAGCTCGCTGGTCACCATCAGCTCGACCACCCGGGGGATGTGGAGGGCGGCCAGCACGCCGTTGAAGGCCAGGAGTGCGATCAGCGGCTTGGTGAGGAACCGCATCGCCGGCATGATCGGCGCGACCACCAGCCTCATCAGCCACCAGGGAGTCCCGAGCAGGATCAGGGGCGGGACGGCCAGCGCCAGGATCATGTGCTCGGTCATGTGGAACATGAAGAGGCTGCCCTCGCCGATGTCGTGGAGGGGCCAGCTCGTCACCGCCACCATGGCCACCAGGCCGCCGTAGAAGAACCATCGCTGCCGGGTGGTGACCGTCGGCTCGCCTAGGGGAGCGTACCGACCGGCCAGACGGCGGATCCCGTATTCGTAGAGAAGGCCGAGCGCTACCGCCAGCCCCCACACATCGAGATGGGCGTGGAAAGCCAGGATCTCGGAGGTGTCGCCCGGGACCGGCGGGTCGGTCACGAGGCGAGGACCACCCCGAATGTGGCCAGCACGACCGCGAACATCCCCAGGCTGCCCACGATGCCCACCAGGAAGAACCGGCTGTAAAGCGGCTTGTCGAATTTGAGATGCATGTACCAGCGGGCCACCAGGGCGAACTTGGCGCCGGCCAGAACGACCAGCAGGGCCGCCAGAACGCTTCTGAGCGCATCGATGTAAACGACGGCGACCTCGACGGCCGTGATCACCGCCAGCAGGAGGAAGACCAGCCAGTACTGGCGGGGGTGTGGGTGGGCGACAGCTCGATCCATCGTCACACCTGCAACAGGTACACCGCCATGAAGATGGCGATCCAGACCACGTCGACGAAATGCCAGTAGAGACCCACCAATTCCACGTTCATCCCCTCGTTGGGGCGCAGGCGACCGCCCAGGGACATCAGGACCATGGCCACCAGCATGATGACCCCCACGGCCACGTGGGCACCATGGAAGCCGGTGAGCATGAAGAAGCTGCTCCCGAACGGGCTGACGCTCAGCGTCAGGCCCTCATGCACGAACTCGGTGAACTCGAACACTTGGCCGGCGAGAAACGTAGCGCCGAGCAGGGCGGTGGCGCTCAGCCAGATCCTCATCGCCCTGGGGTCGCGGCGTTCGGTGGCGTGATGGGCCAGCACCATCGTCAGCGAGCTCATCAGCAGGATGAACGAGCTCGTCGACGTGAACGGGATGTCGAACAGCTCCTCGGGGGTCGGCCCGCCCTCGGTGCGGCTCACGTACAGGAGAAACGTCGAGATCATCGCGCCGAAGAACACGCACTCGGAGCCGAGGAAGACCCACATGGCCGTCTTGCGGACGATGGGCATCGGCGGATGCTCGGCGGGAGCGATCGGGGCGGTGGTGTCGGTCACTCGTGGTGCTCCTTGGCGACCGGCTCCATGGACCAACCGAACACTCCCATCATCATCACGACGGCGCCGATGCCACTGGCCACCAGGCCCACCGGGAAGTACACCAATCCGTACATCATGATCACGATGCCGAGCGCGGTGAGCGCCGGGTAGTAGGACGGGGAGGGCATGTGAATGCCCTTCTCTGCGGCCGACGAGTCGGGGTGGCCGAGCACCTGCACTTCGCGAGCCGCCTCCCGACCGTCCCCGTCGGAGCCGTACTTCTTGATCCAGAAGTCGTCGCGGCCCTCCACCAGGGGGATCTCGTCGAAGTTGTGCACCGGCGGGGGTGACGAGGTTTCCCATTCCAGCGTGCGACCGCCCCACGGGTCCGGCCCGGCCACCTCTCCTCTCGTGCGGCTCTTGAACATGTTGATGATCAGCAGCAGGACGGCCAGGGCCAGCAGGAAAGCGCCGATGGTGGCGACCAGGTTCCAGAAGTCGAACCCGAGGCCGTCCGCATAGGTGTAGGTGCGCCGGGGCTGGCCGTTGAGCCCGAGCCAGTGCATGGGCGCGAAGGTCAAGTTGAAGCCCGCCAGCGCCGTCCAGAACGTCCACTTTCCCAGCCGATCGTCGAGCATGCGCCCCGACATCTTCGGGTACCAGTAGTGGAGGCCGGCCATCAAACCGAAGATGGCCCCGCCGACGAGCACGTAATGGAAGTGGGCCACGACGAAGTAGCTGTCGTGCTGCTGGCTGTCGGCCGGGGCCACCGAGTGCATGACCCCGGACAGGCCCCCGATCACGAACATGGCGATGAAACCCAGCGAGAACAGCATCGGGGTGGTGAGGCGCAGCTCGCCTCCCCAGGTGGTGCCGATCCAGTTGAAGATCTTGATGCCGGTGGGTACGGCGATGATCATCGTCGACAGCGCGAAGCCGGCCTCGGCCACCGGGCCCATGCCCGAGGTGAACATGTGGTGAGACCACACCCCGAAGCCGATGAAGCCGATGGCAACCCCGGCGAACACCACGAACGCGTATCCGAACAGCGGCTTGCGGGAGAAGGTGGGAAGGATCTCGGACACCATGCCCATTGCCGGCAGGATCAACACGTAGACCTCGGGGTGGCCGAACAGCCAGAACAGGTGCTGCCACAGAAGAGCATCGCCGCCGGCGTCGGCGGCGTAGAAGACCGTTCCGAAGTTGCGATCGAACACGACCTGGAACAGGCCGACCGTGATCGTGGGAAGCGAGAAGATCAGAAGGAACGAGACCACCAGCATCATCCACACGAACACAGGCATCCGCATCAGGGTCATGCCGGGGGCCCGCATCGTGAGGATGGTGGCGATGAAGTTGGCCGAGGAGGCGATCGAGGCCACCCCCAGGGTGAGGAGCCCGAGCGCCCAGAAATCCATGCGCACCGCTTCCGAAACCTGGACCGACAGCGGCGCATACCCGAACCATCCCCCATCGGGAGCCCCTCCGAGGATGAACGAGCTGTAGAGGAAGATGCCTCCGAAGAAGAACACCCAGAAGCTGAAGGCATTCAGGCGGGGGAAGGCGACGTCACGGGCTCCGATCATCAGCGGCAGGAAGTAATTGGCAAACGCGGCGGCCATCGGCATGATGGCGAGGAACACCATCGTCGTGCCGTGCATGGTGAAGACCTGGTTGTAGGCGTCGGCCGACAGGACGTCGAGGTTGGGGCCGGCCAGCTGGAGGCGGATCAGCAGAGCCTCCACCCCACCGATGACGAAGAAGAGCACGGCCGACCAGCCGTAGAGGAGGCCGATGCGCTTGTGATCGACGGTGGTGATCCAGCTCCAGATGCCGGTGGGGCGCGCACCGACGACGATCGGGGTCTCGGCTACGGTCGCCACGGCGCTCCTCGGCTCTGGATCGGGCCGGACCTTAGCTTCACTCGAGCGCCTCCAATAGCGCGATGAGGTCCTCGATCTGTTCGGTGGTCAGGTTGAAGTTGGGCATCCCCAGAATCCGGCCGGCTTCGATGTCGTTGTACTCCGGTGACATCGGCTTCATGGCGGGCGGGTCCCGCAGCCAGTCGTGGACGTTCTCACGGGTGTTGTCGAAGATCGCCCCGGCAAACGTCGTGCGTGAGGCGTAGTGGGTGAGGTCGGGGGCCAGCCGGGCCTGGGCGTCGGTGCCTTCGATCGCATGACAGGCCGAACAGACCAGCTGGAAGGTCTCCCACCCCGCCGCGGCCGAGCCCTCCTCCGGTATGACGGAGGGTTGTGCTTGCGCCCGGGCCCACGCTTCGAAGTCCTCCGGGGTGTGCACGAACACCCGGATCCGCATGTTGGCGTGCGACAGCCCGCAGAACTCGGCGCATTGGCCGAGGATGGGCTCGCCCTCCGGCGTGGGCTCATCGGCCACGAGGGTCAGATGGGTGGTCCGCCCCGGTACGGTGTCCCTCTTGCCGGTGATCGGAGGCACCCAGAAGCTGTGGATGACGTCGGCCGACGTCATCGTCAGATAGACGGTCTCCCCGGCCGGGATATGGAGCTCGTTGGCGGTGATGAACCCGTATTCCGGGTATTCGTACTCCCACCACCACTGGTGCCCGGTGACGAGGATGTCCAGCCGCTCCCCCTTTGGCTCGGCTCTGAGATCGAAGAGCGTGCCCACCGTCGGAACGGCCACCCCGGCCAGGATCAGGGCCGGGATGATGGTCCAGATCACCTCCAGCCGGGTGTTGCCGTGCACCTGCTTCACAGTTTTGGCCTCGTCCCCGCGGCGACGCCGGAACCGCACGATGGCGACGATGAGCGCCCCCTGCACCAGGAAGAAGATCACCGCGGCGATCCACAGGACCAGCCAGAACAGGTCGTTGATCTGCTCGGCTTCCGGGCCGGCCGGTTCCAAGGAGCTCTGGGGAAGGTTGGTGCTGCACGCGGTCAGCCCCAGCGAGAGCGCGGTCGCCGCGACCGCGAGGCGGCCCGGGCGCCTCCGTGGGGGGGAGGTGTCGTTCACGAGCGGCGTCTTTCCTCCGAGGGGGTCTGTGGCGGGCCGCATCGTACCCAGGGGCCGGTTGCCAGCCAATCGAAGCTCAGCCCAGCAGGGCCCGCAGCTCCTCGGGGGCGACCATGCCCTCGAACCGCCCGGCGATGAGGCCGTTGCGGTCGACGACGAAGACCCACGGCTCGGTGGGCAGCCCCCACTCCTCGACCGCCGGATGTACAACCAGATCCTGCACCGACGTGGCGTCGCCCGAGGCGGCCAGGTCGTACACCTCCACATGCACGAAGTTGACTCCCGGGAAGTCGGACCGCATCTCCTTGACGGCATCGAGCGTGGGGGCGCACACCGCCGTCTGGCAGAACCGCGGGGTGGCGAACACGATGACGCTGGGTCGACCGGAGGCGACCGCCTCGTCCACCGAGTGCTCGTAGAGGGCCGGGTCGGGATCGAGGTCGGAGGAGATCTCTCCCAGCTCGGCTGCCCCGGCGCCGGTGGGCGTCACCGACCGCGGAGCGGGGTCCCCGACCGCGGGGGTCGCCGGCACGGTCTGGACGAAGAGCGGCACCGGTTCGAGCACCCGGTCCACCACGGCGACTTCGGCGAACCACGTTCCGGAGCGGTCGAAGTCGACCGCGGCCCGGTACAGGCCGCTCCGGTCGGGGATGACCCACATCCAGATCCCCGGGACCGTCATGCGGGCGTCCGAGTCGGCTTCGGGGTACACGGCGATGGTCACTTCGAGATCCGGGGATCCCAGGCGGGAACCGTCGGGCGCGGCCAGGGCCAGCAGCAACCGTTCCCGGCCGACGGACAGATCGGACGAGGCACGAATCACGAACGCGTCGTCGGGCAGCCGGTCGCCGGATCCGGGCTGTGCCGACCCGGTCCCACCACCACCGCATGCGGCGACCAGCCACGCCAGAGCACCGAGGACGACGAGTGGACGGCTCACCCCGGTCAAGCTAACCGGGAAAGGAATCAATGATGACCGGCCAACAGAGTGAATAGGGGGCGACGCCGGGACCCCGCGGGGCGATGCTCCCTAGAAGTCCGTTCCGGGGACCGACGTGTCCGGTGTCTCCTCTTGAAAGAGCTGCCACACCTCCCCGAGTGCATCGCGCAACTCACCAAAGGCCCACACCAGAACCACCAGCATGATGAGGACGGCGACGGCGGTGAGCAGGTAACGCAGCCAATAGCGCAGCCGCTGCCGCCGATCTTCTATGTACGAGAGGGCCGCCCCCGAATCGGTCACCGAGCGACGACGAGTCAGGGAGAGCCGACGAGCGGGCGGGGCGGTGTCCTCTTCACGCCTCGAAGCGGCCCGCCGCGGACCGGCAGGGACCGGGGCGGGCGCCGCCTCGGTCGGCATCTCGGTCAAGGGAACGGCGCCGCCCGGAGAGGGTGGCGGAGCAACCGACTTCGTCACAGTTTCCTGCTGGACCACCCCAGGGGGCGAGGGACTCGCCTCGGGGCCTTCCCGGGAAGGATCATCAGCCCCGCCCAGGCTCCCGGAATCGACCTCGAGCACGTGGGCCAGCCGGTCGATGACATCCGGGGCAGGCACGGCCTCACCCTTTTCCCATCGGCGAATGGTGGTAGGGGTACGGCCGACGCGTTCGGCCAGCTCGGTCTGGGACAGACCGAGCTCGCTGCGGCGGCGCCGAATGGTCTCGGCGGTATCAGGGGGATCAGACTCCGACATGGCACCTCGCGCCGGCCTCCAGGTTACCGTCGGGCAATTCGCCGACCCCGCCAACGCCACGACGGGCGACCTCGCAGCTACTCTCGGCGACGGAGGCGTCCGAGCGCCTGGTGGGCTCCCCGGTCTTCAAAACCGGTGAGGGGTCGAAAGGTCCCTGGCGGGTTCGATTCCCGTCCGCCTCCGCGAAGCCTGCACTGGCTGACAATCCGGCAGCCTGTAGATCGGGAATAGCAGCTTGCTCGCCAGCAAGAGATCCCGGCAGGTACAGCACCTCGTTCGAAAGCCAACCCAACGGCGGCAGGGACCTCGAGAGCCACACCCACCAGGCCTCCTGCAACGTTACGGAACTACATCCCGCACCACCCCTACAGCCCTATCAGGCACCTCTGCGCTCACTACTCGAGCTCCTCTTGGAACAGTCGTGAACCCTGGCACACCGGTGGGTGACGTGACCTGCGGTCGCGCGATAGTG
>CAYFYE010000026.1:0-26867 GCA_964347285.1 uncultured Acidimicrobiia bacterium | reverse complement strand
TTCCTCACCCCGCCCTACGACTGGGGCGCCGAGATCCGCTGCTTCTTCCGAGACCCGGACGGGCACCTGTTCGAGATCAGCCAGTCCGGCTGATCGGTCCGGGCACCTGAGGTTGTGCTCGATGCCACGATGGCGCCCTCGATCGGTCTAGGCGTGCTGTGGGCGGGAGACGCCCGGTTGCTTGTCGTTGCTCGGCGATCACCGCCGGGCCTCGCTGTCGGTCCGCCGAGCAAGCGACGTGCTGCCGCTCCCGGCGGACCGGAGTCGAGGCGGGCCCAGGGGGCCCGCCCAGCACCAACCAACGAGGCGCCGAAGCACTCGATCGGGTCTAGGCGTGTTCGTGCGCCGGGAATGCCATCACTTCGTCGACTTCTATGCGGACCCGGTCGCCGGGGGAGAACACCGGACCGGCCGGTGTGCGGGACAGTAGGCGGCGGCCGTCGGGCAGTTCCAGCGTCACCAGTTGGTCGTGGCCGTAGAACTCCCGGTCGACCACCCGGGTCAGCCCGTGCTCGTCGGGGAGCAGACGGACCGCCTCGGGGCGGATGAGGACCTCTACCTTCCCGTCGGCGGGCTCGGCCAGTTTGAAGCTGCCCAGCACGGTGTCGACGGTGGCCCCGGCGGCCCGGCCGGGCACCAGCTCGCCCTCGCCCAGGAAGCGGGCCACCCAGCAGTCGACGGGACGGTGATACACGTCGGCGGGGCTGGCCACCTGGATGATTCGCCCTTCCCGCATCACCGCGACGACGTCGCTCATCGCCAACGCTTCTTCCTGGTCGTGGGTGACGAAGACCGCGGTGGCTCTGGCTTCGACCAGGATCGTGCGCACCTCTCGCCGCACCCGATCCCGCTGGGGGGCATCGAGGTTGGAGAAGGGCTCGTCCAGCAGGACGACCTCGGGCTCGGGTGCCAGCGCCCGGGCCAAAGCGACCCGCTGTTGCTCGCCCCCGGACAGTTCGTGGGGCATGCGCCCGGCGAGCCGGCGGAGGCCCACCAAGCCGAGGATCTCGGTGACCCGCCTCTGCCGATCGGCGCCCTTGGGCAGGCCGAAGGCCACGTTGGCGGCCACGCTCATGTTGGGGAACAGGGCGTAATCCTGGAAAACCATTCCCACCCGGCGCCGCTCGGGAGGCGTCCAGCTCCCGTCGCCGACGACCGTACGGCCGCCGATCGCCACCGTGCCGGTGTCGGGGACCTCGAAACCGGCAATCACCCGTAGTGCGGTCGTCTTGCCACAGCCGGAGGGGCCGAGCAGGCCGAGAATGCTCCCGGCGGAAACGTCGAGGTCGAAGCCGTCGAGCGCGACGGCGTCGCCGAAGCGCTTGGCGAGGCTGCGGCAGGCAATGACTGGATCAGGACTCATAGCTTCGTGCAACGAGAAGGTACATCGGAAGGGCCGATACCGCGAGCAAGAGAAGGGCCGGGGCCGCGGCCCTGGCGAAGAATCCCTCGGACGTCGCCGACCAGATCTCCACTGCCAGGGTATCGAAGCCGGTGGGCCGTAGCAGGAGGGTAGCCGGGAGCTCCTTCATGGTGGTGAGGAACACCAGCGCTCCGCCGGCCAGCAGGGCCCTCGAGATCAGGGGGATGGTGACCCGAACAAGGGCCGAGAGCGGGCCTTTGCCGAGCCCGCGGGCCGCCTCTTCCAAGTTGGGGTTGACCTGCTCGAGGGCGCCCCGGGCCGCGCCGCTGGCCTGAGGGAGGAAGAGGGCGACGTAGGTGACGATCAGGACCAGGAAGCCCTGGTAGAGGGGTCCGAGGTAGTTGACGGCCAGGAACACCATGGCCAGGGCCACCGCGATGTGGGGCAGGGCAAAGACTGAGAAGACGGCCCGGTCCACGGCGATGGTGGCCTTGGAGCGATAGCGCACCACCAGCACGGCCACGGGCACGGCGGCCGCCACCGCCACCAGCGCTGCGGCCGCCGACACCCAGAGCGAGCCGGCCGCAGCTCGCCAGGCCACGTCGAGAGGGGCGCCACGATCGATCCCTCGGGCCAGCCAGCCGCCGAGAACTGCCAGCGGCAGGGCGAGGGCCACGGCCACCAGAAGGCCCAGAAACGCCAGGCCGGCTCGCCGGGCCCACCCGCTCAAGGGGAACCGGCGCGGAGGGCGCGAGCCCCGGGCCGTGTAGGCCCTTCCCCGGCCTCGCATGCGTTGCTCGGCCACCAGGATCACCGCGACGATCACGATGAGGACGGTGGCCAGCACGGCCGCCGGGGTCCGGTCGAGCCGGCCCTGGTACTGGGCGTAGATCACCCGGGTGAGCGCATCGAAGCGCATCAGCGAGACCGCCCCGAAGTCCGAGATCGTGTACAGCGCCACCAGCAGACCGCTGGCGGCCAGCGAGGAGCGAACCTGGGGGACGACGACCGTGCGGAAGGTGCGCCCCGGCGAGGCTCCCAGGCCCCGGGCCGCCTCCTCGAGACCGGGATCGATGCGTCGCAACGCTGCCGAGCTGATGAGGTGGACGAACGGATAGGTGGCCAGCGTGAGCACCAGCCAGGCTCCGAACGCTCCCCCGACCGAGGGCAGGCGGTCGACGCCGAGGGGCCCCAGCGCGTCGGTGATGACTCCGTTGGCGCCGAACGCCGACAGCACCGCCAGCGCCAGCACGTAGGAGGGGATGACGAGGGGCAGCGACACCAGCACCGACCACAGCCGTCGGGCGGGGAGGTCGGTGCGGACGGTGAGCCAGGCGGTGGTCAGGCCCACGGCCAGCGACGTGGCCGTCACGGCGGCCGTGAGCGCCAGCGTCTGCAGGACGAGCTCGAGGGTCCGTGCGGAGAAGAGCACCTCCCAGGCGCTGCTGCCTGCCCCGATAACCCGGCCGACGAGGACGATCAGCGGTGCCACCACGGGGACCAGCACGGCCACGGCGGCCACCCACAGGAACAGGGGAGCCCGGGGCCGGCGGGTGGGGACGGGTGGGGCGGCCGGCGGCTCCACCGGGGCCTCGAGGACCTGAATGGGCTCCTCGATCACAACAGTCCCGTCTCGGCGACCAGATCGGTGGCGGCATCCAGCGCTTCCGCCAGTCGGGAGAGGTCCAGGTCGGGGGCACCGATCGTCTCGAGGGGCGGAAGAGCCGGGTCGGCGGCGACGGGGGCCAGGAGCGGATACTCGAACGTCTCGGCGGCGAAGTAGGACTGGGCCTCCTCCGACAGCAGAAAGCTGACGAAGTCGATCGCCGCCTCGACGTCGTCGGCGGCGGCCAGGATGCCGGCTCCGGCCGGCATCACCAGGGCCCCGGCTCCTCCCTCGTCGAAGAACAGATTGGAGGCCCGGCTGGAGCCCTGCTCGTCGATCAGGCGCAGCAAGTAGTAGTGGTTGACCAGCCCGGCATCGACCTCGCCTCCGTCGACGGCGGCGACGATGGCGCTGTTGCCGTCGAAGCGCACCGGGTCGTTGGCGGCGATGCCTTCCAGCCAGTCTCGGGTGGCCGGCTCGCCGTCGAGGAGGATCTTGGCGGCCACGAACGCCAGGAAGGAGCCGTTCTGAGGTGCGATGGCGAGGCGCCCTTCCCATTCCGGAGCGGTGAGGTCATCGACCGTGGCCGGGGGGTCGTCGAAGGCGTCGGCACCGTGCACCAGCACCCGGGCCCGTCCGGACACACCGACCCAGCGGCCGTTTCGGTCGGAGAACCGGGCCGGCACCTGCCCCAGCAATGCGGCCGGGAGTGGACGGAAGAGCTGTTCGAGCGCTACTACGCCCAGCGAGGCCGGATCCTGGGCGAAGAACACGTCGGCCGGGGTGTTGTCGCCCTCCTCGAGCAGCGTGGCGGCCAGTTCGGTGCTGCCGGCGTAGCGGACCTCGACGTCGAGACCGGACGACTCCTCGAAGCGGGTGATGAGGGGGCCGACCAGTTCCTCGCTACGGCCGCTGTACACGGTCAAGTCGGCGCCGCTGCCGCCGGCACAGGCGCCGAGCACGGAGGCCACCACGGCGAGGACCGTTGCGATTCTGATCACCGCACAATGCTACGGGCCGGGGCCGGGCGTCCTGGAGGTCCCCGCCGCGATCCGGGGCGAGAGTGAGACGATGCCCCCAAGCGCACGATGATGGTGGTGAGCACCTCTTTCGGATGAATCGGGTCCATGGCCCCACTCGAGCGCCCGGTCGATCGGCCTCGCCTCCCCTTAACCGGCGACCAGCAGGGGCACCAGGCGTTCGTGGTCGGTCAGGCCGCCATGTGATCCGATGAGGCGTTGGTTGGTGAATCGGTGCATGAGGCGGTGTCCGTCGTCCGCCAGGAGGGCTCCGTCCGGGGCCCGTTGCGCCAGGGCGGGATGGTGGGGGCCGGGGCCGAGCCAATCAGAGAACTCGCCGAGAGCCAGCCACCGGGCCGGGAGCGCATCGGCGAGGGGCGCACCGTCTCCTTTGACGAACATCACTCGGGTATCCCCGTACAGGGTCAGCTCCTTCTCGGCTCGCTTAGGCACGACGGCTTGGCCTTCGATCGGAATGTCGACGTGTCCGTGGTCGGAGGTGCCCACCAGGACGGCGCCGTCGGGGAGTCCCCCCCTGATCGCCTCCCAGAGTCCGGACGCAAACGCCATGGCTTGGGCGTACTGCTGCGAGGATTGGCCGTGGGTGTGGGCGGCCACGTCGATGTTGGGGACGTAGACCTCCACCAGCCGCCCCGGCCGGGCAGCCAGGTCGACGGCGGCGTCGATCAGCTCGACGACGCTGTACACCGGCTCGTAGCGGCATCCCCGATAGAGCACCTTCGACAGCGGCGTTCCCTCGAAGTGACCGGGCTGGATGGTGATCGGCTCGACGCCCCCCGCTTTGAGCCGCTCCCAGAGGTTGGGGGAAGGCAAGAAGCCGTCGTAGTCGTAGGGGATCGGGTCTCCCCACAGGGTGGTCCATTGAATCGAGTTGACCACCCGCTCGATGTCGGGGAGGTACAGCTCGTAGGCGATGAGCCCGTGCTGGGACGGGGGGAGCCCCGTGGCCAGGGAGGCCAGGCTCACCGTGGTCGTCGTGGGAAAGGGAGCGTCGATGCTGGTCCGGAAGGCGGTCCGCAGCGGTTGGGCGTCGGGATGATCGAGCTGGGTCGACCCCAAGCCGTCGAAGAGGACCAGTAGGAAGGTAGCCGCTTCGGGTATCTCGGCCGCAATTCGGGGATGGAGCGTTGGGAAGGCCGGCGAACCGGTCAGCCGCCCTTCCAGCTCGGTGACCAGGTTGACCAGCGATCCTCCCTCATAGTCGGGAGGGACGATCCGAGGGCCGGCCATGGCCGGAGGCTACTCGGCCCGTAACTCGCCCCGGCCGGACGCAGTCGCGACAGGGGTGGGCCGGGGTGAGGTGGGCCGATGCCGATGGTGTCGGTTGGGCCGGCCGCCCCGAGGTGGGAGCGGGCCGCTAGCCGGTCTTGGCCTCGTCCTGTTCTGCGATCTGGCGGCGCACGTCGTCCATGTCGACCTCCTTCACCTTGCCGATGAGGTCGTCGAGGATGGTCGGAGGCAGTGCACCGGGTTGGGAGAAGATGGCGATTTGCTCTTTGAACACCATGAGGGTGGGGATGGAGCGGATGCCGAAGTAGCCGGCCAGCACCTGTTCCGTCTCGGTGTTCACCTTGCCGAACACGATGTTGTCGTGGTCCTCCGAGGCCGCTTCGAAGGTAGGAGCGAACATGCGGCACGGCCCGCACCACTCTGCCCAGAAATCCACGAATACGGTTTCGTTGTTGAGGATCGTCTCCTCGAAGTTGTCCTTGGTGAGCTCCACGGTCGCCATCGGTCGGTCGTTCCCTTCACTCGGTGGCCGCTGCCACAACCCCGTCGGCGCCGCTTCGATTCCCGGGGTTTTCGGCTTGGGCGCTCCCGGCGTACCCGGCTTCCTCCGCTACCGGCCGCCGCCTAAACTCCGCCCCGCTTTGGTGGCTACACCGCGCTGAGGAGACCTGGTGGGCGGCTACTTCGAGGACTACATCACCGTGGCGGCGTTCATCGGCCTGGGCCTCGTGCTGGTGGCGGTGGCCCTCGGGATCGCGACATTGCTGCGGCCCGACAAGCCCAGTTCCGGCAAGAAGCGCACCTATGAGTGCGGCATCGATCCGGTCGGTGGGGGCTGGAGCCAGAGCCACATCCGCTACTACATCTTCGCGCTGTTGTTCCTGATCTTCGACGTCGAGGCGGTATTCATCTTTCCGTGGGCCGTCCGCCTGGAGGACTTCGCCAATCTCGGCATGGGCGGGTTCGTGCTGGTGGAGATGGTGATCTTCATCGTGGTGCTGGTTCTGGGTCTGGTCTACGCCATCCGCAAGGGGGTGCTGCGGTGGGAGTGATCGAGCGCTTCGGGGCTCCCAAGCCGTTGTCGTGGCTCCTGAACTGGTCACGCAAATACTCGCTGTGGATGTTCCAGTTCGGGCTGGCCTGCTGTGCCATCGAGATGATGGCCGCTTCCGGGCCCCGCTACGACTTCATGCGCTTCGGGATCATCCCCCTTCCTGCATCCCCTCGCCAGGCCGACCTGATGATCGTGGCCGGCACGGTCACCGACAAGATGGCCCCGGCGATCCGACGGCTCTACGACCAGATGCCCGACCCCAAGTACGTCATATCGATGGGGTCGTGCTCGAATTGCGGCGGTCCGTACTGGGACTCGTATTCGGTCACCAAAGGCGTCGATCAGATCATTCCCGTCGACGTCTACGTGCCGGGCTGCCCGCCCCGTCCCGAGGCACTCATGGAGGGGATCGTGCTCCTCCAGCGGCAGATTGCCGGCGAGGACGTGCAGGAAAAGTGGAGCGAGCGTGACCGACAGCCGGTCTGAGCAACCGCCAGTTGACGAGGGAGGGTCCTCCGGCGGCGGGACCGACGTCCTCGACTTCGAAGCACTGGCCGCCGAAGTGGCCGGGATCGTGGGGGCGGCGTCCTTCGGAGTCGACCACGCCACCGCCAAGATCAAAGTGGACCGCCAAGGTTGGCTGGAGGCGATCATCGCGGCCCGGGATGAGATGGGCCTCGACTTCTTCTCCTGGCTGTCGGCTACGGACTGGTCGAGGGAGGTGGTGATCGGCGAACCGGTCGAAGATCCCGATGCGCTCGAAGAGCGGTACGAGGTGCTGTGCGGCCTCTCGACCGTGTCCGACGCTCGGCGGGTCATCTTCTCGGCCGACCTTCCCAAGGACGATCCCACCATCGACAGCCTGGTGGGGGTGTTTCCCGGGGCCGCCTGGCACGAGCGGGAGGCACACGAGATGTTCGGCATCTACTTCCGGGGCCATCCCAACCTGATCAAGCTTTATCTGCCCGACGCCTTCGAGGGCTACCCATTGCGCAAGGCCTACCGATTGCTCAGTCGGGAAGTGAAGCCGTGGCCCGGCAAGGTGGACGTGGAGGACATGCCCGCCACCGAGAACGTCGAAGCCGGTGAGCCGGCTGCGCCGGAGGAGGAGGGAGAGGAGTGACCAAGGTCGAGCCTCGGGCGATGATGCACCTCTCCGAGGCGGCCATTTCGGTCGAGCTACAGACGGCCGAGATGACCCTCAACATAGGCCCGCAGCATCCCTCGACCCACGGCGTACTTCGGCTGGTCGCCCGCGTCGACGGCGAGCGGGTTCGCGACGTCGAACCGGTGATCGGCTACATGCATCGGGGCTACGAGAAGCTGGCCGAGGTGCGCACCTATCCCCAGGTGACCGCGCTGATCAACCGCATCGACTGGGTGGCCGGTTTCGCAAATGAGGTCCCGTTCATGGTGGCCACGGAGCGGCTCATGGATCTGGAGGTTCCCGAGCGGGCTCAGTACATCCGGCTCATCCTCACCGAGATGGCCCGGATCTCCTCCCACTTCATCTTCATGTCCTCCTATCCGCTGGAGATCGGGGCTCCGACTCCGTTGATGCACGCGCTGCGGGAGAGGGAACGAGTGCTCGACCTCATCGAGGGAGTCACCGGTGGCCGATTTCACCCGAACTTCAACAGGATCGGAGGTGTGAAGCCGGCTGCCGGAGCGGGGGCGGCGACGAAGAAGGTGATTCAGGATCTGCCCGCGGGTTTCCTCGAGGAGACCCGCAGGGCCATGGAGCGGGTGGCGGCAGTCTGCGACGACCTGGAGGATTTGGTGTCGGGGAACGAGATCTTCCAGGCCCGCACCAAGGGGGTGGGGGTGATTCCGGTCGACATCGCCAAGGCCTACGGGGTGTCCGGGCCCAACTTGCGGGCCTCCGGAGTGGCCTTCGACCTGCGCAAGGTGGACGACTACCTCCCCTACGACCGCTTCGAGTTCGACATACCTACCGGCCACAACGGCGACTGCTGGGATCGCTACCAGGTGCGCCTGGAGGAGATCCGCCAGGCCGCCCGCATCATCACCCAGGCGGTGGACACGATCCCATCGGGGGACCTCCAGGCCAAGGTGCCCAAGATCATCAAGGTCCCCAAGGGTGAGGTCTACGTGCGCGCCGAGAACCCCAAGGGAGAGATGGGCTACTACGTCGTCTCCGAAGGCGGACGGGGCCCGTATCGGCTGAAGATCCGCTCGGCCTCGTTCTCCAACATCTCGATCCTCCCCTGGATCCTCGAAGGCGCATTGGTCCCGGACATCATCGCCATTCTCGGCTCACTCGATTTCGTCTTGGGAGACGTGGACCGATGACCAGCTTCGCTCCATTGGCGACGCGGCAACGTGGTTGGAGACAGGCGAGCGCCTCGCGCTCGCCACGCCGCTGGTCCGAGGGGGCGGCAGCACGTCGGCGCCCGGCGTCCCGACACCACTCGGCCTACGGCATCGCCGGGCGGCGACGAGGAGACGGGGTCCCGGACATCATTGCCATCCTCGGCTCGCTCGATTTCGTCTTGGGACGTGGACCGATGACCAGCTTCGCTCCATTGGCGACGCGGCAACGTGGTTGGAGACAGGCGAGCGCCTCGCGCTCGCCACGCCGCTGGTCCGAGGGGGCGGCAGCACGTCGGCGCCCGGCGTCCCGACACCACTCGGCCTACGGCATCGCCGGGCGGCGACGAGGGGACGGGGTCCCGGACATCATCGCCATCCTCGGCTCGCTCGATTTCGTCTTGGGAGACGTGGACCGATGAGCGGACTGCTTCCCTTTGCCGCTTCTCTTCACACCTCACGGCCTGGCCTGTGGTGGCCGAGGAGCGGCCTGCTTCCGCGTTCGCCGGAGGCCACGCGTGGCTCGGCCGCAGGCCTCGCCTTGAGCCAACCACGCTCGGGCGGATGCAGCCCTCGCCGAGAGGCAGTGGGTTGATGGACGGTTTCTTGTTTGGTGCTTCGTTCTTCGACAACTTCTGGGTGTTGCTGGTGATCAAGCTCGGCCTGATTGCCGCCTTCATCCCGGCGGCTGCCATCGGAGCCATCTACGGCGAGCTGAAGATCTCGGCCCACATGCAGAGCCGCATTGGTCCCTACTTCGCCGGCGGACGTTGGGGCTGGGCCCAGCCGTTGGCCGACGGCCTCAAGTTCCTGCAGAAGGAGGACCTCGTCCCCGAGGAGGCCGACCGGTTCGTCTACAAGGCAGCTCCTTACCTGGTGCTGGGTGGAACGGTGGCCACCTTCGTCATCATCCCCTTCAGCCCGCGCCTCATCGTGCGCGACCTCGACCTGGGCCTCTTCTACCTGCTGGCCATCTCCTCCATCACCACCATCGGCGTGCTGATGGCGGGGTGGTCGTCGGCCAACAAGTACTCGCTGATCGGGGGCCTGCGGGCGGCCGGCCAGCTCATCGCCTATGAGCTCCCGCTCGTGCTGGCGGCCGTCGGGGTCGCCGTTCAGGCCGGGACCCTGTCGCTGCAGGGCATCGTCCAGGCCCAAGCTGAGCCGGTGTTCCACATCGGCAGCACCGGCATCGCCCTCCCCTACGTTCTCACCGGCCAGATCATCGGCTTCGCCATCTTCGTGACCGCCAGCCTGGCCGAGCTGGCCCGCATTCCCTTCGACATGCCGATCGCCGAGTCGGAGCTGGTCATGGGCTACCTCACCGAATATTCCGGCTTTCGGTTTGCCGCCTTCTTCCTCGGCGAGTACGCCGGCATGATCAGCTTGGCCGCCATTGCCGCCACCCTCTTCCTGGGCGGCTACTACGTGCCGGGGGTGGAGGGCGACGCCCTGGACATCCTCGGTCCGCTGGTGGTGGTTGCCAAGATCACGATCCTGGTGTTCGTGTTCATCTGGATGCGCTGGACGTTCCCTCGATTGCGAGAGGACCAGCTCCAGTCGCTGGCCTGGAGGTGGCTGATCCCGCTGGCACTGTTGAACATCGGCCTCACCGGGATGTTCAAGGTGATCTTCTGATGGCCCGTCCCAAGATCCCGCTCATCGGCCTGGCCAAAGGCATGTGGGTGACCCTGCGCACCCTGCTCACCCGCCCGGTGACCGTCCAGTACCCGGTCGAGAAGGAGATTCCGGTGCCCCGGGCCCGGGGGGTGATCGCCCTCGATCCCGAGGCGTGCACCGTGTGCATGCTGTGCGCCCGGGAATGCCCTGATTGGTGCATCTACATCGAGGGCCACAAGGAGGAGCAGCCCCCGTCCAAGCCGGGTGGCCGTCCCCGCACCCGGGCCACTCTCGACCGCTTCGACATCGACTACGCCCTCTGCATGTACTGCGGCATCTGCGTCGAGGTGTGCCCCTTCGACGCTCTGTTCTGGAGCCCCGATTACGAGTACTCCGAGGCGCACATCTCGGACATGCTCCACGACAAGGACCGGCTCACCGATTGGCTCGATACGGTTCCCAACGCCCCGGCGCTGGAGAAGTCATGACGTTCGGCGACTGGGTCTCGGAGAGCGGCAATTGGGTGTTCCTGATCATCGCTCTGGCGATGGTGGGGGCGGCGTTTCGGGTGGTGACCTCCCGCAACGTGGTCCATGCCGTCCTCTTCCTGGTGGCGGCTCTGGCCGGATCGGCCGGTCTGTTCTTGCTGCTGGGAGCCGAGTTCGTCGCCTGGACGGTCGTGCTCATCTCGATCGGGGCAGTCATCGTGCTCTTCCTCTTCGGGATCATGATCACCCGGGCGCCGATGGGCTACGACGTTGCCCTGGACCACGACCGCCGCTGGCCGGCGGCGCTGGTGGCGGTGGCGGTGTTCGGCCTGATGGTGGGGTCGGGAATCACGCTGTTCGAGGATCAGGCCGTCAACGAGGCGGTGGTGCGCACCGGTGATCTCGGCACCTCGATCTTCGAGCGTTTCGTGGTGCCGTTCGAAGTGGTGTCGTTCTTGCTGTTGGCGGCGCTGATCGGCGGCATCGTGCTGGCCCGCCGCGATCCGGAGGAGGACGAGGCGCAGTGACGGTGAGCCAGTTCATCGTGGTGTCGGCGGCCCTGTTCTCATTGGGGGTGTACGGAGTGCTGGTCCGGCGCAACGCGGTGATGGTGTTGCTCTCTGTCGAGCTGATGCTGGCCTCGGTGAGTATCAACCTGGTGGCCTTCGGCGCCTTCTGGCAGGACCAACTGGCCTCCGGCCAGGTGTTCGCGCTGTTTGTGATCGCGGTGGCCGCCGCCGAGGTGGGCATGGGCCTGGCGATCGTGCTGCTCATCTTCAGGAACCGCCGTAGCGCCAACGTGGACGAATTGGACGTGATGAAATGGTGATGGCTCTCCTCGCCGCCGAGGAACCGGCCGCCGGCTTGTCCGACGGAGGGCTCCTCGCCGAGGGGGCCTGGCTGATCGTGGTCGTGCCCCTGGCGGCAACCTTCGCCATCACCTTCTTCGGCAAGCGGTTGCCTTACCGAGGCTGGGAGCTGGCGGTGGGGTCGCTGGGCTTCGTCGCCCTCTATGGAGTGGTCCTGTTCTTCGCCAACATGGGCGACGGAATCGCCTTTCAAGATTCCTTCGAGATCGTCCGGATCGGGGATTTCGCCATCGAGTGGGGCTGGGTGGTCGACGGGCTGTCGATCACGTTGTACGCCCTGGTCGGGGTGGTCGGTTTCGCCGTGTTCGTCTACGCCCGGGGCTACATGGAAGGCGACGTCCGCTACACCTTCTTCTTCGCCGCCTTCACCTTCTTTGCCGGGTCGATGCTGGTGCTGGTGTCCTCGCCGAACATGATTCAACTGATCGTCGGCTGGGAAGGAGTCGGGCTGGCCTCCTATCTGCTGATCGGACACTGGTGGGAGGAGAAGGCCAACTCCGACGCCGGCATCAAGGCCTTCCTCACCAACAAGATCGCCGACGTCGGCTTGGTGCTGGGGGTGATCGTGGTCGGCACGGCGGTGGGCTCGTTCCGCTTCACCGACCTCCTCGAGGCGGCCGCCGCCGGAGACAGCGCCCTGGCCGACGTGGCCATCGTCGGCGGGGTGCTGCTGTTCATCGGGGCGATGGGCAAGAGCGCCCAGGTCCCCTTCCACGTGTGGCTGCCGGACGCCATGGCCGGGCCTACTCCGGTGTCCTCGCTGGTGCACGCCGCCACGATGGTCACCGCCGGGGTCTACCTGGTCGGTCGCCTGTTCCCCTTCTACGAGGACATGGCCTCCGACGTGCGAACGATGGTCATCGTCGTCGGGGTGGTCACGCTGTTCGCCATGGGGCTCTTGGCCCTGGTCCAGGACGACGTAAAGAAGGTGCTGGCCTACTCCACGGTGAGCCAGCTGGGCTACATGACCGCCGCCCTGGGGGCCGGGGCCTACACCGCCGGTATCTTCCACCTCTTCACCCACGCCTTCTTCAAAGGCCTGTTGTTCCTGTGCGCCGGCTCGATGATCCATGCCGTCCACTCCAACAACCTGGGCGACATGGGGGGGCTGCGCAAGTACATGCCCACCACCTTCTGGACCTGGGTAGTGGGGGCCCTGGCCCTGGCCGCCATCTTCCCGCTGTCGGGGTTCTTCTCCAAAGACGAGATCCTGGCCTCGATGAGCCATGAGGGGCAGACGGCGGCGCTGGTGGTGGCGATCGGGGGAGCCTTCGTCACCGCCTTCTACATGGCCCGGGCCACCTACCTGGCGTTCTGGGGCGACTTCAAGGGCGACGGCGAGCCCCACGAGTCTCCGCCGATCATGACCAGGCCGTTGGTCGGCCTGGCGGTGCTGGCCACCGTGGCCGGCTTCACCAACGTGCCCGGCCTGTTCACCGGCTTCACCGACTGGGTGACGGCCCGGGCGGTGCCGATCGTGGAGTTCCATGCCGAGAGCTTCAACTTCGGGCTGGCCGCCATCGGCCTGGCGGTGGGGTTGGCCGGGATCTACGCCGGCTACCTGGCGTTCGCCCCCGACGCCGTCACCCAGCGGCAGCGCGATCGGGTCGAGGTGCCGCTGCTCTATCCGCTGCTGCGCCACAAGTACTACGTCGACGATCTCTATCAGGTGACGCTGATCGAGCCGACCCGCGGTCCCTTGGCCCGGTTCATCAACTGGACCAACCAGGCCATCATCGACGGCTTGGTCAATCTGGCCGGGTACCTGACTCGGGTGCTGGCCGCGTTCGTCTACGTGGGCATCGACCAGCGGGGCGTCGACTTCGGCATCAACGCCGCCGGCTTCGTCACCGGCGAGGCCGGCGGAGCACTGCGCTACACGCAGTCGGGCAAGGTCCAGCAGTACGCCGCGGCGCTCTTCGTGGGCGTCGTGCTGTTGGTAGCAGGGTTCATCATCTTCGCATAGGAGGCGAGAGGCATGGAGTGGTTCGACAGCGGCTGGGGGTTGAGCCTGGTGGTGATGCTGCCCCTGGTGGGGGCCTTGATCGTGCTGGCCACGCCTCGTTCCCAGGAAGAGGTCATCAAGGCGACCGCCCTCGTGTTCACCGCCGTCTCTTTCGTCCTGTCGGTGATCGCCATCTTCCGCTTCGACCTGGGCGATTCCGAGCGATTCCAGCTGGGGACCGACCTGACCTGGATCAGCGCCATCAACGCCAACTACCACATCGGGGTCGACGGCATCAGCTTGCCTCTGGTCGTGCTGTCGACGCTCATCACGTTTCTCTCGATCGTCTACTCGTGGAATCACTGGCCCGAGCCGCACAACCCCAAGGCGTTCCTCGTGCTGATGTTGGTGCTGGCCACCGGCATGGCCGGCACCTTCGTGGCCCTCGATCTGGTGCTGTTCTTCATCTTCTTCGAACTGGTGCTGCTTCCCATGTACTTCATGATCGGGATCTGGGGAGACCGCACCTTGGTGAAGCTGCCCGGCTTTCGGCGTGAGGTGGAGACCCGCCTGTACGCAGCCATCAAGTTCTTCCTGTTCACGCTGTTCGGCTCGGCCTTCATGCTGCTGGGTTTCATCGCCCTCTTCTTCCGGGCCGAGCCGCACACGTTCGACATCGTGGCGCTGTCGGAGATGGGCCGGGCCGGGATGTTCGCCGGCACGTTCGGCTTCTGGGTGTTTGCCGCCCTGTTCCTGGGCTTTGCCGTCAAGGTGCCGATGTGGCCCCTGCACACCTGGCTACCCGACGCCCACACCGCCGCTCCCACCGTGGGCTCGGTGTTGCTGGCGGCCATCCTCCTCAAGCTCGGGAGTTACGGCTTCATCCGCATCAGCCTGCCGATCCTGCCCGAGGAGGCCCAGGAGTGGGCCCCGGCCATCGCCATCCTCGCCGTCATCGCCATCATTTACGGCGCCCTGGCCTGCCTGGCCCAAACCGACATGAAGCGGCTCATCGCCTTTTCCTCGGTGGGGCACATGGGCTTCGTCATGCTCGGGATCGCCACCCTGACCGAGGTCGGCATCAACGCCGCGGTGATCGGGATGGTGGCTCACGGGATCATCACCGGCATGCTGTTCTTCCTGGCCGGCTCGATGCAGCATCGCTACCACACCCGCCAGATGGCCCGCCTCGGCGGCAACCTCAAGCTCATGCCGATGCTGGGGGGCATCTTCGGGTTCGTGGCGATGGCGTCGCTCGGTCTTCCCGGGCTGGCCGGGTTCTGGGGCGAGTTCATGGCCCTGTTCGGCTCCTACAACCCGCTCGACGGGCTCAGTCTCGGCGTGTTCCGCACCGCCATGGTCCTTGGGGCGGTCGGCACCATCCTGACCGCCGCCTACATGCTGTGGATGCTGCAGAAGGTCAACCTGGGGGAGCCGGGCGAGGAGTGGACGGGGCGGGAGTGGCACGACGCCGACGGCTTCGAGCTGACCGCCTGGGTGCCGCTGCTGGCCGGCATTCTCGTGATCGGGGTCTTCCCCAAGATCGTCTTCGGGGCCACCGACGGCGCCGTCGAGAACCTGGTCCGGGCGGCGTTCGGTGGGTAGCCGATGATCGAGATCGACTACCACGCCCTCGCCCCCGAGATCATCCTCGGGATAACGCTGGTGGTGGTCCTGGTCGTCGATTTCTTGGAGGTGCCCAAGTACTACACCGCCGTGGCCGGGTTGACCGGCCTGGTAGCGGCCGCGTTCCCGGTGCTGAGCCTGGCGCTCCTGGCGGAAGAGGATCGCTCGCTGTTTGGTGACTCGTACGTGGTCGACGACTTCGCCCTCGTCCTCAAGGGCCTCTTCATCATCGCCGGGTTCCTGTCGCTGCTGATGTCGGTGGGCTACGTCGAGGGCGACCGCTACTACCAGGGGGAGTTCTACTTCCTGCTGCTGTCGTCGGTGTTGGGCGCGGTGGTGATGGCCTCGGCCCGTGACCTCATCACGATCTTCATCGGGGTCGAGCTGGTGTCGGCACCCGGCTTCCTCCTGGCCGGCTGGCGCAAGGCGGACGCCCGCTCCAACGAGGCGGCCCTGAAGTTCTTCATCATCGGGGTGCTGTCGGCGGCGATCCTGCTGTTCGGCATGTCGCTCGTGTATGGGGTGACCGGCCAAACCACCTTCGAGGGCATTCGCGAGGCCATGCGGGGGCCCAGCCCGCTGACCGAGAACCTCACCGATGAGCCCCTCCTGTTCCTCGGCGTCCTGTTCGTCATCGGCGGCTTCGGCTTCAAGGTGTCGGCGGTTCCCTTCCACTTCTGGGCTCCCGACACCTATCAGGGGGCACCCATCCCGGTGGCCGCCTACCTGTCGGTGGGATCCAAGACGGCCGGGTTCGTGGGCCTGCTGTCGATGTGCTTCCTGGCCTTCGGCGAGCTGCGGGAGCTGTGGGGTCCGGCCATCTGGATCCTGGCGGCGCTGTCGATGACGGTCGGCAACCTGATCGCCCTGCGTCAGACCGACGTGATTAGGCTGCTCGGCTACAGCTCGATTGCCCAGGGCGGCTTCATCCTGGTGCCGTTCGCCATGGCCGCCTCCCTCGATGCGGCCGGCCTGGAGAACGCCTTCTCGGCCACGGTCACCTACCTGCTCATCTATGCGTTCATGAACCTCGGAGCCTTCGCCGTGGTGATCGGCGTGGCTCGCAAGACCGACTCGGCCGAGGTCGATGATTGGGCCGGGCTGTTTTCCTACGCCCCCGCCCTGGCGACCCTGCTGGCCGTGTTCTTCTTCTCGCTGGCCGGGATCCCGCCCCTGGCCGGATGGTTCGCCAAGTTCGTGATGTTCCAGGCCGTGCTGGGAGCGTCGGGCAACGTGTGGGCCGGGCTCCTGGCCGCCATCGCCGCCGTCAACGCAGTGGTGGCCTTCTACTACTACGCCAAGGTGGTCAAGAGCGCTTGGATGGACTCGGTCCCCGAGACCATTGCCCCCCAGGAGGCTGAGGCCACCGAGCTGGCGCCGTCGCTCACCCTCGCCCTCGGCATCACCGCCGTGGCGGTGGTGGTGGTCGGGTTCTTCCCCCAGCTGCTGGCGTTCTTCGGCGATGCCACCGCCACCTTGGCCTTGGGGCCGTAGGAACCGTCGGCGACCCGCCGCTCAGGTCAACGGGAACGGCGACTGCCACCACCACGGCCGATCATCGACCTCGATCTCGGTCACCCACTTCACCCACCAAAAGCCCCGTCTCCCCGGGGCAACGATTCGGGCCGGGAAGCCGTGGCCGGCGCTGAGGGGCTCTCCACCCACCCGGACGGCCACCAGCATGGCGGAGGCGTCCCCCAACGGGTAGCGGCGCCGGTAGCCGGTGGCCGAGCGCACCACGAAGCTGGCTCCACCGTCGGGGCCGATGAGCCGGTCGAGCCGCACCCCTTCCCACCGCTGCGTGGAGTGCCAGCCGCCGGTGCAGTCGAGGATGGCCGTGATCTCGTCGGTGAAGCTCGACAGCGAGTCGAGGGTCCAGGTCTGCCGGCCGCTCGAGGTCACGACGACGAGCCGCCAGGTGGCCGCCTCGATCCGGGGGACTGCATCGTTGAGCCATTGGGTCACCGGCATTGCCTGCGGCACGAAGGAACCCTTCTCGTAGGAACCCGTGAAACGCCGATCTGCTCCCGGCAGCGACAAGGCTCGGTTCAGGCCCTCGGTGGCGACGTAGAGGAGGCCGGCTCCCGCCGCCAGGCCTCCGGTCCGCAGGAAGTCGCGACGAGAGAAGTCGGTGGGCGGGGCGCTGCCTCGCCGCGACCATACGTGGTACAGGGCGACGGGTAGGGCCAGCAGTGCCGAGCCGACGTGCACCTGCATGGCGTTGAGGGGCCCATAGCGAAGGCCTCGGCCGACGGTGGCGAAGAGGATGCCGCTCGCCAGTGCGGTCAGGACCAAGACGCCGAGAACGATGGAAGCGGCCCTCCCCGGCCGCTTCCTGGCCAGACCCCTTCGAACGATCAGCGACTTCCAGGGGGTGAGGATCACGACCGCCAGCCCGGCCATGCCGTGAGCTACCACCGGCCAGCGGGCCCACCCGGTCCCGACTGCGAAAGCGGCTGCGCCGGTGACGACGGCTCCGACGAGCACGGCCGCCACGGCCAGATTGGTGCGTCGGCCTCCCATGGGCGCCCTCGTGGGGGATTGCCGAGTGTACGGACCGGGGGGCGGAGGGTCGGCCCTCGGAGCTCAAGGTGCGGGCCGGGTTGGCCGATGACTACTATGAGTAGTTCGACGTGTATTGGAGGTCGTCCGATGAGGCACCTGACGGCATTGGCGTTGGCCCTCGCCCTCGCGCTCGGCACCGCGCCGGCTCTGGCCGAGGAGGGAACCACCGACGGTCCGGAAGAAGAAGCCTTCGTCGTCGACACCGAAGAGGTGGCCGCCCTGCGGGAGGCCGGAGTCGGGTACGGGGCCATCTCCAAGCTCATGGCCCTGGCCGGGATGAAGGGCGTCACCGTCTCCGTCGACAGCTTCTTGACCGCCGCCCCCTTGGTGGACGGCGAGTACGAGTTCGAGTTCGGAGCGCTCCAGGCGGACTTCGACAAGGACGAGCGGAAGGCGTTCAAGCACCAGGCCCGCCTCATCCACAGGCTCATCAAGGCCAATCCGGCCGCCAAGGGAATGGTCGAATCGGACGATGCCGAGGCCGAGGCCGACGACGCCCCGGTCGCCAAGGAAGACCTCCTGGCGGAGGCCTTCGGAGTCGAGGTCTCGGTGGTCACCGGCCTCCGTGAGCAGGACATCGGCTGGGGGGCGGTGTTCCACCTCCTCAAGCTTTCATCGGCCACCGGCACCAGCCTTGAGGAGCTTCGGGCACTCGGGGCCGACGGGGACGGGGGATTCTCGTTCGGGAAGCTGCGCAAAGAGCTCGGCAACGCGGAGCTGGCCGCCTTCGGCGAGAAGCCTCGCAACTTCGGCCAGCTGATGGCCGCCGCCAAGCGCGGGCCCAAGAACCCCAAGAACAAGGTCGGGGACTAGAGCCTCCCGCCGCCCCTCCGGCCTCTCGAGGGGACGGCGCGGGTCTCGCCGAACAAGCAATAGGCTGACGGCCATGGTCCACCACCGTCTCGGCGCGCCATTCGCTGCCGTGGCCCTTTCGGTTCTTCTAGTAGCCGGGGCAGCTCCGGCCGCCGCCGAGCCGTCGGTCGGCGAGTGGCCGGTGACCGCCCGGGAGGCCGAACCCGGCTTGCCGCGGGGTTGGGAGTGGGTACGCACCCACCCGATGCTGATCTCGGCACTGGTGGTGTCGATGGGAGCGCCTCCCCCCGGCCAGCGCAACGACTACTTCGATGCCTTCGGGGCGTCGGCGGTGACACTGTGGAAGGACGGCCCCGCCGAGGTGGCCGGATGGCAGCCGGGAAAGGACGCCCCGTTCGTCACCTGGCTCGACGACGACGGCACGTCGGTGGTGTGGAACGGCGAGGAGTTCCGCTCGACCGGGCTGACGCTGGGGGGCTTGGCGCCCGACCTCCCGGGCCGCATCGGCTTCCAGGTGGGGGACGAGCCGCTCTCGGTGGAGGTCCTCGAGGGCATCGAGGCCGGCATCGCCGCGGTGCGGGCTGCCGACCCCGAGGCATTGGCGTTCACCAACTTCAGCTACTTCGTCCCCAACCGGGACGCATTGCTGGAGCACTGGGTGAACAACGTCGACGCCGACGTCCAGGTCTCCAGCGACTACTTCCTGGGATCGCTGCACTACACGGTGCTGGAGAAGTTCCGCGACGCGGCCCTGCGCAAGGGGGTTCCCTATTGGGAGTACCTCAACGCCTACGTCGGAGCCGAGAGCAACTTCGCACCCCGGCACACCCCTTCCGATCTGCGCTGGCAGGCGATGGCCGGCCTCACCTACGGATTCACCGGGCACATCTGGTTCTTCTATCAGGCGGCCGCCGAAGGCCATCCCACCGCTACCGACTGGGGCGGCTCGGTGCTCCACGACGGCATCGGATCGTGGTCCGCTCCTCGGACTGGACTCTGGGGAACCGTGGCCCAGATCAACCGCCAGTTGGCCAACCTGGGCAAGGTGGTGACCCAGCTCACCTCGACCGATGTGCGATTGATCCCCGCCGTCCATCCCCTGGTGAGCCAGCCGGGAGGGACCAGGCCGTGGAGCCCCGGCGCCGGCGGCGACCCCTATCTCGTCGAGGTCGGGCCCGGGGAGGGGGAGGGTCCGATGGACATCCTCGTCGGTCACTTCGCGGCTCCCGACGGAGAGCCCTACGTGATGGTGCAGAACGCCCGGCACACCCACTCCATGGGCGGGGGCGCCCCGCCCCTTCCCAGCGCCGATCTTCCCGGCCGGGTCCGCATGGCCTTCGACTTCACCGATGCGCCGTTCTGGGTCGACCGGAGCCGGCTGGAATACCTCGACCCCAACGACGGCAAGGTGCGCGTCCTTCAGCTCACCCTCCCCGAACCGCCACCCGAGCCGCCTCCTGAAGGCCAGCTGCCTCCCGAGCCGCCCCTGGAGATCTCCACCGCCGAGGTGGTGCTGCAGCCCGGTGAAGCCCTGCTCTTCAAGTACGCCGACACGATCCCCTTCCGGCTCGGTCCCCGGGTCGACGGGGCCGGCCTGGTCGATCGCACGACCGGCGTCTGGTACCTGCGGGAGCGGGTCGGGGTCAACTCCTTCTACTACGGCAACCCCGCCGACGTGCCCTTCATGGGCGACTGGGATTGCGACGGGGTCGACACCCCCGGGCTCTATCGGCAGTCCGACGGATTCGTCTACCTGCGCAACTCCAACTCCCAGGGCAACGCCGACGTCCGCTTCTTTTTCGGAAACCCGGGCGACGTGCCCCTAGCCGGCGACTTCGACGGCGACGGGTGTGACACGGTGTCGCTGTACCGGCCCGACGAGGCCCGGGTCTTTGTCATCAACCGGCTGGGCAGCGGCGCCGCCGGGCTCGGATTCGCCGACCTCGACTTCTTCTTCGGCGACGTCGGCGACGAGGCCTTTGCCGGCGACTTCGACGGCGACGGAATCGATACGGTCGGAGTCCGGCGCCGCTCCATCGGGCAGATTCTGCTGCGGAACTCGCTCACTTCGGGGGCCGCCGACGTCGCCTACCCCTTCGGCAATCCGGGCGACCTGCTGGTCGTCGGCGACTGGGAGGGCGACGGCACCAGCACCGCCGGACTGTTTCGCTCCCCCGAGGCACGCTTCTACCTGACGCTGGAGAACGAGGGCGGGGCGGCCGACATCGACTTCTTGTTCGGGGAATCCGGATGGACTCCGGTGGCCGGGGCATTCGGCAAGTAGGTGGCCGGCGGGGCCGAGACGGCACGCCTTTCTCACCAGGCGCCGCCCGCGGACTGATACCTTGTCGGGCATGCTCAAGCAGAGCCTCATCGAGCAGATCGACGCCGCAGGTCCCCTTCCCTTCGAAGCGTTCATGGAGGCGGCCCTCTACGACCCCGAAGGCGGCTTCTTTGCCGCCGGTCCGCTCCGGTCGGCCCCCGAGGGCGACTTCCTCACCAGCTCCGAGGTGAGCCCGGCTTTTGGGGAGACCCTGGCCCGTTTCGTGGCCGCCGAACGAGATCGGCTCGATCATCCCCCCGGCTTCGCGGTGGTCGAGGCCGGGGCCGGCTCGGGCTCGCTGCTCGGACCGCTGCTGGCGGCGATCGAGCCCCGGCCCGAGGCCTGGGCGGTGGAGGCCTCCCCGGCGGCCCGCAGGGCGTTGGTCGACGTCGTCGGGGAGCACCGGGTGGTGGGCTCGCTCGGGGAGCTCTCCGGCCCGCTGCCCGGGGTGATCATCGCCAACGAGCTGGTCGACAACCTGCCGATGGCCCTGGCGGTCAAGACCGGTGACGGCTGGCAGGAGCGTTGGGTGGGGGTGACGGGCGGCGAGCTGGAGCTGGTGGCCCGGCCGGCCCGCCCGGCGGTCACCGACTGGTGCCGTCGGTTTGCCGGAAACGTTTCCGAGGGCGGCATGGTGGAGGTCCAGCTGGCGGCCTACCACTGGATGGGCAGCGCGCTGAGCGCGTTGGCGGCCGGTTCGCTGGTCGTCGTCGACTACGGGGGCACCGCCGAGGAGCTGGAGCCGCGCCGCACCCAGGGCACCCTGCGCACCTATCGGGCTCACCACCTGGGGCCGGACCCCTTGGCCGAGCCGGGGGCCACCGACATCACCGCCGACGTCAACTTCACGGCGCTGGCGGCGGCCGCCGAAGAACTGAGGGCGAGCGTCGAGCTCCACCGCCAGGACGACTTCCTGGCCCGGTGGGGATTGCGCGATCGCTTGAGCGAGCTGAGGGACATAGAGCTGGAGCTGGCCAAGGGCGACGATGCCATCGCCCGCCTCCAGGTCCGCTCCCAGGTCACCGACATCGAGACGCTGCTCCATCCGCGCGGCCTGGGTGATTTCCGCGTGATGGTGGCGGCGCGGAGCTAGTGGCGCGAAACGGCCCGCCCATCGGTGCGGGCCATTTCATTACTTGCTGGATGGGGTAACCGTCGTTGTCTCTCAAGCACCCCTCGTTCGGGTCGTGCGAAGATCCCCAGACCGGTTGACCGGGCGCTTCCCGGGAAGTGGCCGTTTTTCGCGCTCAAAGCGCGAAAGCTTTTCGTGGTTTTTCAGGCAATGCAGGCAGAGGAGCTGCTAGAACGCTCTCCGTACTCGCCCGAGCGCCGGGCGAGCACCATTCGTGGCCGCGCAGAGGGGCTTCCCGGGCGGCTGGAGAGGAGAGACTACGGATGGGAGTGCGAATACGCGCGGTGTGGGCGTCGCTAGCGACGCTCGCCCTGCTGACAACGATGGCGGTGCCGGTGGCCGCCCATCCCGATCCGGACGGGATCACCGACGACCCGACCGAGCAGGAAGCGGAACCGCACCTGCACCCGGCAGGTGATCTGAGCGCAGCGCTATCGGAACATGATTTGGAGACGGACGGCATCGTGAGCAGCGGCCCGTCCGCCAAGGTGACCAAGAACCTGGCGGTCTCGGGTAGCGGCGAGCGAGATGTCGCCGGTGCCACCACAGACGTCTGGGCCCACAACGGGTACGCCTACACGGGGACCTTCAACAACCCGTGCGGCGGTGATCCCGAGGCCGGCGTGTGGATATGGGATGTGCACAACAAGAACAAAGTCGAGTTCGTCGGCATCATTCAGTCGCCTACCGGTAGCCGCTCCAATGATGTCAAAGTAGCTGCGATGAACTCGGGAGACATCCTGGTGCACTCCAACGAGTCGTGCGCCGTTGGCCCCGGTGGCTTCGAGGTCTACAACGTCGACGACCCCGAGAACCCGGTTCACCTGGCCAGCGTCGGCCCGATCAATGAGCTGAACCCCATCTCGAATGACATCTTCGGCGGGATCACCGACGTCGGGGTGCACAACCTGTGGCTGTTCACCGACGGCGACCGTGACTACGTGGCTGCTATGGCCGAATCGGCCTTCGACAACTTCCGGATCTACGACATCACCGATCCCTCGAATCCCACGATGGCGAGCGCATGGGGTGCCGAAGAAGTCTTCGATCCCGGTGTCGGCGACGAGACCAGCGACGTCGACCGCGTGTTCGAGGCCGCACTTTGGCTGATTTCGGGATACGGTGCTTCACAGAACCGATTCCTCCACGACATCACCATCAGCGCCGACGGCAACGACGCGTACTTGAGCAACTGGGACGCCGGGCTGATCCTGCTCGACGTGAGCGATCCGACCAACCCGCAGTACGTCTCCACTGCCCTCGACTTGAGCGCCGACGGCGACATGGAGGTCAACAGCCACGCGGCCTGGATGAGCGAGGACGGAAGCATCGTCGTCGAGACCAACGAGGACTTCGCTCCGTTCGAGTCCATCTTCACCATCGACACCGGGCCCAACGCCGGCGAGTACCCGTCGGCAGAAGGTTCGTTCACCACTCCGGTGGTGTCGCTCCCCGGCGGGCAAATGAGCGGCCCGACCACCTACGTCGGCCTGGCCTGTACCGGCGGCGACCCGGTTCCCCCGGCGGCCGGGGATGGGGAGATCGCGCTGATCCAGCGGGGAGTGTGCCGCTTCGACGACAAGGCAACCAACGCCATCAATGCCGGGTACGTCGGCATGGTCGTCTTCAACGACGAAGCTCGCGGCGATGCGCTGCTGACGATGGGCGGCGACCCACGGGACATTCCCGGCGTATTCGTCGGCCACTCCACCGGCCTCGCCATCGCCAACGCGGCAAGTGCGGCGGATCTGGTGATAGGCGCAGCAGGGGAGACGGTGACCGCCGCGGCAGTGCCCAACGGCTGGGGTCAGGTACGGATCTGGGACTACTCAGATCCGGCAAATCCTGTGCTGGCGTCCAGTTTCGACACCACGTGCAGCGCCACCGTGGTCGACCCGAGCTGCGACCCGGCGGGTACCTACTCGGTACACAACGTGATCGTCGAGAGCCTTGGCAACAAGGTGAAGGCGTACATCTCGTGGTACAACGACGGGATGCTGATCCTCGACATCAGCGACCCGTACAACCCGGTCGAGACGGCCCGCTTCACGTCGCCGGGCACGGACTACTGGGGCGTGTACAAGATCCCCGGTGAGCCCTGGATCTACGGCTCGGACCGCAACGGCGGCCTGGACATCTTCAAGGAGTTCGGCTCCGGTTCGGCCAAAGTCGGCCAGGCCTCCGACGGGGCGGCAGGCCGGAGGAGGTAGGGACCCGGTCCCGGCAACACACATGGAGGCGGCCTTCGGGCCGCCTCCATCGCGTCGCCATCTGATATCCGGCGTCCATCGATACACTCTTGTCAGAATGACCACCAACAACTTCAAGACCGTCGCCTTCCTGGCCGTGCTCGGGGCGGTGTTCGTGGCGGTGGGCTCCTACTGGGGGGTCACCGGTGCGCTGATCGCCCTGATCATCGCCGCCGTCATCAACTTCGCCGTCTACTTCTTCTCGGACAAGATGGCCCTGGCCTCGACCCGGGCCGTCCCGGTGGAGGAGCACCAGCTTCCCGACGTGTATTCGATCGTGCGCTCGCTGACCCAGCGCGACAACATGCCGATGCCGAACATCTATCTGATCGATTCGCCCCAGCCCAACGCCTTCGCCACCGGGCGCAACCCCGACCACGCCGCGGTGGCGGTGACCACCGGCATCGTCCAGATGATGAGCCATGCCGAGCTGGAGGGGGTGCTGGCCCACGAGATCTCCCACGTGAAGAACCGCGACATCCTCATCTCCTCCATCGCCGCCACCCTGGCGGCGGCGCTGACCTTCCTGATGCGCATCGCCTTCTGGACCGGGATGGGGCGGGACCGGCGGGGCAACGATCCCATCTCGGCGATCATCGGCATCGTCGGGATCATCGTGGCCCCCTTGGCCGCCATGCTCATCCGTCTGGCCATCAGCCGCTCCCGGGAGTTCCAGGCAGACCGGTCCGGTGCCGAGACCACCGGGTCTCCGCTGGCCCTGGCCCAGGCCCTCCAGAAGCTCGAGGCGGGAACGTCCCGCATCCCGATGGAGGTCAATCCGGCGGTGAGCCAGCTCTTCATCGCCGATCCGATGCACGCCCTGCGGGGCGGCCGGGGGGCGGGCGGCATCGCCCGTATGTTCTCCACCCACCCGCCCATCCCCGAGCGCGTCGAGCGCCTCGAACAGATGGCGATGGGGATCCGCTAATCCGGATCGCCCGGTTCCGGCGGGAGAGCCTCCCCTTCGACCGAACCCTCGTCGGTTGCTTCCTCAGGGGCCTCCGGTAGCCGCTCGGCCGGCTCGGGCCGGGGCGGTTCGGGCGCTTCGGCTTCTGCAGGGGACGGGACCTCTTCCGGGTAGCCCGGCCGGGGACCGAGGGGTCGGGGCCGGCGCCGGAAGGCGATGGCGCCCCCCAGAGCGGCGGCCCCAAGCACGATGGAGACGGTGCCGGTCGGAACGGCGGTGTCGAAGAGGATTCCCAGCAGGCGGGCCAGTCCCACCACAGCTCCCCACATCCCCAGGGCGATCATCAGCGTGCGGGCCATCCACACCCCGGCCAGCACGAGGGATATGCCGAAGGCGATCTGGAGGATGATCCATCCGTCGGCGATGGCGGCGAGCAGCTCGAACCCGACGTAGGCGAGCACGGTCCCCAGGACGTACCCGGTGTTGGTGGGCCGAAACGTGCCCCGATAGGTGAGCACCAGCCACGCCAATCCCAGCCCGGCGAACAGCAGCCCCCCGACGGTGAGGTCCCCCTCGTCGGGTCCGAAGAAGAAGAGATCGTCGACGATGATGGCGAGGATGCCCACCACCACCAGCCCCAGGGAGAGGGCCAACACGATCTGGGTGGGGGCGGCCGGCCGCCAGCGCCAGGCCGGAAACGACACGGCGGTGAGGGCCAGACCCATGATGAGCAGCGACGAGTCCCCGAAGTCGAACAGGTCGAAGAAGAAGATGGCGGCGGCGACGGCAAAGGCCACGACGGCCAGTCCCGCCACCACCGCCGTGGCCCGCAATGCAACCGGTTGGTCGTCACGCCCCCGCAGGTACCAGGCGGCCGCGCCCAAGGCGATCGACACCAGGAGGGCGATGGTGAAGGCCCGGGTGCTGCTCGGCTCCCGGAGGGCATCCACCTCGACGCTGTCGAAGGCCAGGATCAGCCCTCCTATGAGAAAGAGCAGGCCACCCAGGTACGCCAGGGCTTCGGGAATCCTGCGCTCGGCCCGGCCTACTTCGAAGATGCCCTCGGCGGCCTCGATGGCCTCCTCCTGGTCGATGGTTATCAGGCTTCTGTGGCGCCACTCCTCGAGCTTGTCGCGTCGCTCGTCCATGCCGACCTCCGCATTCGCTTCGGGAACGGTAGGCGGCCCGGCGCCCGGCGCCGGGGATTGACGTGGGCAGTCGTCGATCGGCACCGAGGCGGCGTTAGGAGGAACTGAGGGCAGCGACCGGCCCGATCGACGGGGCCGGCCGGGTTACTAACCTTCGCCTTGACCTCCAGGCCGGGATGCCCGAGCGGTCAAAGGGAGCAGACTGTAAATCTGCCGGCGTTTGCCTTCGGAGGTTCGAATCCTTCTCCCGGCACGGGACGGGGTAACCTATCGCCCCCCGCCCCCTTAGCTCAGTTGGTAGAGCACATCCATGGTAAGGATGAGGTCTCCGGTTCGAGTCCGGAAGGGGGCTCGGCTCGGCGACCAACCGGGCGCCGGGCCGGTGCGGTATCTTTCCGCACGACAGGAGGCGGCGTAGCTCAGGGGTAGAGCACCCGGCTCATAATCGGGTTGTCGGTGGTTCGAGTCCACCCGCCGCTACGAAATCGCACAAGGAGCAACTGGACATGGCCAAGGCAAAGTTCGAGCGGACCAAGCCGCATCTCAACGTGGGCACGA
>CAYFYE010000025.1:0-26868 GCA_964347285.1 uncultured Acidimicrobiia bacterium | reverse complement strand
GGCGCCGCCCGTCGATACACTCGCAGGGATGTTCGACACCCTCACCGACCGGCTCTCGGGCGTCTTCCAACGGCTGCGCGGCAAAGGCCGGCTGTCGGAAGACGACGTCGACGCCACCCTGAGAGAGGTGCGCCTGGCACTGCTGGAAGCGGACGTGGCCGTGCCCGTTGCCAAGAGCCTCCTCGGCCGGGTGCGGGAGCGGGCGGTGGGCGCCGAGGTCACCGAGAGCCTCACGCCGGCCCAGCAAGTGATCAAGATCGTCCACGAGGAGTTGATCACCACCCTGGGCGGGGAGGCGGCGCCCCTCGCCGCCCCGGCCAAGGCGCCCCTCACCATCCTCATGGTGGGCTTGCAGGGGTCCGGCAAGACGACCACGGCCGCCAAGATGGCTCTCCATCTCAAAGGGAAGGGGCGAAGACCGATGCTGGTGGCGGCCGACCTGCAGCGACCGGCCGCCATCGATCAACTCGAAGCTCTCGGCGAGCGCATCGGCGTGACGACCTACACCGACCGCAAGGCCAAGCCGGCCAAGCTGGTCAAGGCCGCCCTCAAAGAGGCGCAACGCTCCGGTCACGACTCCCTGGTCGTCGACACGGCCGGTCGCCTTCAGATCGACCGAGAACTCATGGCCGAACTGGCCGAGGTCCGCAAGGCGGCCGAGCCCGACGAAGTGCTGCTGGTCGTCGATGCCATGACCGGCCAGGACGCGGTCAACGTGGCTCAAGGCTTCTTGGCCGAGACCGATCTGACCGGAATCGTCCTGACCAAGCTCGACGGCGATGCCAGGGGAGGGGCCGCCATCTCGGCGCGAGAGATCACCGGGCGGCCCATCAAATATGCAGGAGTGGGCGAGTCGCTGGCCGATTTCGAGCCGTTTCATCCCGACCGGATGGCCTCACGAATCCTCGGCATGGGTGACGTGCTTACGCTCATCGAGAAGGCCGAGCAGGCCTGGGACGCCGAGGAGGCCCACCAGGCCGCCGAGAAGCTGCTGAGCGCGTCGTTCACCCTCGATGACTTCCTCGATCAGTTCCAGCAATTGCGCAAGATGGGGCCACTCGGCCAATTGGTTGGTATGCTCCCCGGCGCCTCGGGTCTCGGCGACGTGCAGGTGTCCGAGAGGGACGTGGCTCGCGTCGAGGCCATCATTCGGTCGATGACGCTCGAAGAGCGCCGTAATCCCAAGATCATCCGGGGCACCAGACGGCGCCGGATCGCCGACGGCTCGGGGACGTCGCCCCAGGACGTCAACCGGCTGCTGAAGCAATACGCCGAGGCACAGAAGATGATGAAGTCCCTCTCCGATGGGGGCGGCCCGCTGGCGGGTCTCCTCGGAGGAGAGAGGCGGAGAAGAAAGAAGAGGTGAAGTCATGGCGGTGAAGATCCGCCTGCGGAGGATGGGCAAGAAGCGGCAGCCCAGTTACCGGGTAGTCGTTGCCGATGCCCGCTCTCCTCGGGATGGTCGCTTCATCGAACAGATCGGTCGGTACGACCCCTTGCAGGAGCCTTCGTTGGTGGATATCGACAACGACCGGGCCCTGGACTGGCTGCAGAAGGGGGCCCAGCCGACCGAAGCGGTTCGCAAACTCCTCGAGATCTCCGGTGCCTGGGGCCGATTCCGGGCCGCCAAGGGAGAGATCCATACCATCGGGGAACCTCCGGCGCCTCCACCTCCCAAGCAGAAGCCGTCCAGGAAGCGGAGGGCGGCGGCTGCATCCGAAGGGGCCGAGGTTTCCGAAGAGGTCGCTTCCGGGCAACCGGAGGAGGCTTCGGAGGCGGTCCCCGAACCGGAAGCAGCCGGGGAGGATGGTGTCGCCGAGGCCAGTGAGGAGGCCGAGTGAAAAAGGGAGAGATCGTCGAAAAGGTGGTCCGCTACGTGGTCACCGAGATCGCCGACAATGCCGACGCGGTCGAGGTCTCCATCGTCGAGGAAGGTCCCGACGAAGTAGTCGCTGAGGTGAGGGCGGCCAAGGAGGACATGGGCCGGGTCATCGGTAGGAGAGGCCGGGTGGCCAAGTCGATCCGGACGCTCGCTCAGGCGGCCGCCGACGAGGAAGGGCTGCGGGCCGAGGTTGAGTTCCTCGACTGAGGGCCGTGTTCCTGTGGGGCGGGTGGTCCGGGCCCACGGGATCCGGGGGGAGGTGGCCCTGGTCACCGCCACCGATTTTCCGGACCGGTTCGTCGCCGGGGCGCGCTTCTTGACGGATGAGCCGGTGCCGCGCCCGGTCGAGATCGAGGCCCTGCGCCGCCATGGGGGAACCCTGCTGGCGAAGCTGCGCGGCATCGACGATCGCGACGCTGCCGAGGAGCTGCGGGGTGTGTCTCTGACGATTGCAGCAGACGAACGGCGGCCTCTCGGTGCGGACGAGTTTTGGCCCGATCAACTCGAGGGGCTGGCCGTGCTGCTTCCCGATGGGACCCGCTTGGGCGTCGTCACCGGCGTGGTGCTGGGAGAGGCCCAGGATCGCCTGGTGGTGCGGGCCGTCGGCGGGGCTATCACGGAGATTCCGTTCGTCGAAGGGATCGTGGGCGAAGTGCACCCCTCCGGGGGCTTCGTGGTGGTGGATCCCCCCGAGGGGCTGCTCTGACCCGTCGGGCCGGCGGTCCGTGCCTAGCGGCACGTCCGTGATAGCGTCCCGGAGAATGGCGTTTCCCGCTCCTTCCCCCGACCTGGCCCGCGCATACGTGGAAGGCCGGCGCGACACGCAGGCCTTGCTGCGGGAAGCGGCCCGGCTGCGCGACGAGGGCAGAGGCCGCACCATCACCTACTCCCGCAAGGTCTTCGTCCCGCTGACGACGCTGTGCCGGGATACCTGCACGTACTGCACGTTCGTCAAGCCGCCCGGGGCGGGCGGCGAATACCTGACGCCGGAGGACGTCATGGCCGTCGTCTGGGCTGGGGAGAGGCGCGGGTGCACGGAAGCGCTGTTCACCCTCGGAGATCGTCCCGAGGAACGGTGGCCGCAAGCACGCGCCTTTCTCGACGAGCACGGCTGCGCCACCACCCTCGAGTACACCCAGAAGATGACCGAGCGGGTGGTGGCGGAGAGCGCCTTGCTGCCCCATGCCAATCCGGGCGTCATGGACGAGACCGCGGTGCGGGCTCTCCGACCTTCCAGCCCCTCGATGGGCCTGATGCTGGAGAACGTGTCGCCTCGGCTGATGGAACCGGGGATGCCCCATCACGAATGTCCCGACAAGGAGCCTCAGGTCCGGGTCGACACGATCGCCGCCGCCGGCCGAGCCCGGGTCCCATTCACGACCGGCATCCTGGTGGGAATCGGGGAGGATGCGAGCGAGATCGTCGATAGTCTGTTTGCGCTGGCCGCTCTGCAGCAGCGGTGGGGCTGCATTCAAGAGGTGATCATCCAGAACTTCCGGGCCAAGGCCGATACCCGGATGCGTCGCCGGGCGGAACCGACCGTGCAGTTCGTGGCCCGGGTGGTGGCGGTGGCCCGCTGGATTCTGGGACCGGAGATGAACCTCCAGGTGCCGCCCAATCTGACCGACCGCTTCGAGGCCTATCTGGATGCCGGCATCAACGACTGGGGCGGCGTATCTCCGCTCACCATCGACTGGGTGAACCCCGAGGCTCCCTGGCCTCATCTGGAGGAGTTGGAGGCCCGCACCGAGGGGGCCGGCTTTCGTCTGATGCCCCGGCTGCCGGTATACCCCGAGTTCGTGGACGAAGAGTGGATCGACCCGGCCCTGTTGGCCAAGGTGCGATCGGCCACCGACGACGAAGGCTACGCTCTCGCCCCTCAATCGGTGACCGCATGAACCCCACGATCTCGTTCTGCCGCCTGCGCCTCGCCCAGAGCCTCAACGAGGTGTGGGCTGCTACGCGGCGCCGGGAAGGAACCACCGTGGTCGAGGTGGACGGACTGGCGGCTTCTGATCGGGAGGCCGCCCTGGCCGGTGGAATTCTCCCCCTGGAGGCGGGGGCGGGGGAGGCCGAGCCGGCGGCTTGGGTGGCCGACCCGGAACGGGCTCTGGAGCTGAGTCGTGATGGTGTAGCCGGCTGGCGATTGACGGTCGGCGATGAGGGGCCCCCGGAGCGGGTCCTCGACGCTTTGGCCCGCAGCGGGGCCGCTTTCCTGCGGACGGGTCGGAGCAGGGTTCCCTCCGCTGCGGATTTGGCCTCGATGCCGGGCCTGCGGGTCCGGGTGTCGGTGTTCGTGGATACCGTCGAGGACGCCTTGGCCGCCATCAGGGCCGGCGCCTCCGATCTGCTGTTGCGCGACTGGGACACCGAGAGCGTCGGGGCGCTGCGCGATGCTCTGGCCCCGACCCGGCTGGTGGAGCGTTCCGCCTTCCCGGTCTCCGCCACAGTGGACGAGGCGCGCCGTCATCTCGACGCCGAGTTGTTCAGGGCCTATCTCGACGGGGTGGACGGCTCGGGGGCGGTCCGCCCTCGCGGGGACTGGGCGCCCGGCAAAGACCTGGCTGCGCCGGTGCCGGCCAAGAGGCTGTCGGCAGAGTGGGTCGATCGGGCCTGGGTCGAGGGCCGGCCGCGGTCGGGGCTCGACCACCTTGCCCCCGAGCTGGGGGCGGTACTCAGCCGCTCCCTCGAGGGCCTGCCCCCGACCCGCGACGAGGTCGAGCTGCTGTTCTCGGCCCGCGGCCCCGAGGTCGAGGCAATCGGCGCGGTGGCCGACGAGCTGCGCCGACGCCGCAGCGGCGGCACGGTGACCTACGTCGTCAACCGCAACATCAATTACACCAACCAGTGCTATTTCCGATGCGGATTCTGCGCCTTCTCCAAGGGGCCCCGCTCCCTCGACCTACGAGGCGATCCGTACCTGCTCGAGGTCCATGAGGTGGCGTTCCGGGCCAAGGAGGCCTGGGATCGGGGGGCCACCGAGGTGTGCCTGCAGGGGGGCATACATCCCGACTTCACCGGGGACTTCTATGTGTCGGTGCTCCAGGCGATCAAGGACACCGTGCCCCAGATGCACGTCCACGGCTTTACTCCGCTCGAGGTGTGGCAGGGGGCGGAGACCCTGGGGATCTCGGTAGAGGAGTTCCTGGGGCGGTTGAAGGAGGCCGGGCTGGGGACGCTGCCGGGGACCGCTGCGGAGATCCTCGACGACGAGGTCAGGCGGTTCCTGTGCCCGGACAAGATCACCACCTCGGAGTGGGCCCGGGTCATGGTCACGGCTCACGAGATGGGGCTTCGTTCGACGGCGACGATGATGTTCGGCCACATCGACGGGCCCCGATCCTGGGCCAATCACCTCGAGGTGCTGCGCCAGATCCAGCGACGGACCGGGGGCATCACCGAGTTCGTGCCTCTGCCTTTCGTTCACATGGGGGCTCCCATCTACCTGCGGGGCCGGTCCCGGCCCGGACCCACCTGGGACGAGGTGGTGCTGGTCCACGCGGTGGCCCGCTTGGCCTTCGACGGCCTCATCCCCAATATCCAGGCGTCGTGGGTCAAGCTGGGGCTGGACGGGGCCGTCCGCCTGCTCGAGGCCGGGTGCAACGATCTGGGCGGCACGTTGATGGACGAGAACATCTCCCGAGCCGCCGGAGCCGAGCACGGCCAGGCGGTATCTGCAGCCGAAATGGAGGACGCCATTCGGGAGGCGGGACGGGTGCCGATCCAGCGGAACACACTCTACGAACCGGTGGTACGAGCTCCGTAGACCGGCCTAAGCGGGGGGAGTGACCTCCAGGTCGGGGTCGTTGATCCTCTTCGCTTCGAACGAGATCGTCACCGTCGTCCGACCCCCTCCGAACTGGACGAAGGCAGAACCGAAGGCATCGGCGAAAGCCGAGGCGGATCCCGACATCTCGATGTCGAGGGAGCGCACCCAGGGGCTGATAGCGTCGGCGGTGACCTCGAACCGGTCGACTTCGATCGGCGAGCCGTCGGGAACGAGCCCGATATCGGTCGCCGCGGCCTCATCGAGCTGATAGAAGAGGGCCGGGGTGCCGTCGTCCAATTCGAACTCGGTCAGCGGACGGCCGGCCAGGGCCAGATCGAGGCCCGAGGCGGCCAGCTCCACCGGCCAGCCTGGACAGTAGAGGAGGTCGCCGGCCACCAGGTATTCGTCGGGACTGACGGTCTGGTAGGAGGGGTCCTGGGCGTCGGCGTCCGCCGCCCAGGCCCGATCTCCCATGACGACATAGGCGCGGGTCTGCTCGATGCCGGCGAGGTCGGTCTTGATCTGACAGGAGAGCTGGTCGGGGAGGATTTCGATGCCCTCCGAGGTGATGGTTCCCTCCGAGCCGCGCCGGGCCACCGTTTGGGCGTAGGCGAATTCGTAGGCCAGCAGCGGCTGGGGCTGCGGCTCGGGCTCGGCCGGAACCAGGTTTCCGGTGAGCACGCCGTCGACCCGCCGCTCGAGTGCCTCCGCCAGTCGGATCGCCCTGACGCGGTGGTCGGAGTCGTCGGGATGGATTAGCGCCACGAACGCCAGCAGCCGGCCGATACGGAAGCCGATGAGAGTCTGGAAGCGGACCAGCTCCCCTCCGAGCCGGCTCTCGCCGAGAATCAGGCCCACCGATTCCTGCCCGAGGTCTTCGACCGCGAACGAGTCGACGCCGGTGACGATGAGGTCGCTCGGCACCCCGCCACCGACGCCCTTGGAGATGTCCTGGATGTAGTCCTCGAGGTAGGCCGAGGCGCCCTCGAAGTCCTCGAAGAGGTTGATCCAGGTGTGCACCCCTATGAGGTCGCCCGTCCCCAGTCGCAGTGAGCGGGGTCGCAGCTCGATGCGGGCACCGTTGGCCCGATCGAATGCGGTGATGTCGGCCTCCTCGTCGGCCGGGTCGAGGAGCGACTTGCGGATCAGCTCGGCGTTGGGCTCGAGGGCGTGGGCGGCCACCTCGAATCCGGTGTAGTCGCCCCCGAGGGCGTCGGGATCGGGGTTCATGAACAGGAGCTCATCGTCGGTGATCTCGCGGTCGGTCCGGGGATCGTCGCTGACCACGGTGGTGGTGGAAGCCGGCGGCCTGGTAGTCGTCGTCGCCGACGTCGTGGTCGTGGGCACGGTGGTGGTCTCCACGCTGGGGGCCGGGGTAGGGGTGGGGCCGGCGGTGGTGGCCGTCGTCGACGTGCAGGCGCCGATGAGCAGGCCGAAGGTGAGGAGTGGAGCGAAGCGATGCACCCGGGAATCCTTTCGGCGCGGCGATGGTACTGCGACCCGCCGCGGCCGAGGCATGTCCCCCGAGAGGTATCTTCGGGGGGTGCAGCCGTACGACTCACCGCAGGAGGCGGCGTTCCGGGCCGAAGCCAGGGCCTGGCTGGAGGCCAACGCTTCGCTCAACGTCGAGCCGCCCGTGCTCATCTCTTCGATCATTGCCGAGTGGAGCCCGGAGGAAGAGGAGCGCCAGCTGGCAGCGGCCCGAGCCTGGCAGGCCACCAAGTTCGACGCCGGATGGGCCGGCATTCACTGGCCGGAGAAATACGGGGGACGGGGTGAAACCATCATGGAGGCGGTCATCTTCGCCCAGGAAGAAAGCCGCTTCGACGTGCCTCAGGATGCGCTGGAAGTGGGTGTCGGCTGGTGTGGCCTGGCGGTCCTGGCCCACGCCGCCGAGGAGCTGTCCGCCCGAGTCCTTCCGCCGCTGCTGCGCGGGGACGAGGTGTGGTGCCAGCTGTTCTCGGAACCGGCGGCCGGCTCGGACCTGGCCGGGCTGGTCACCCGGGCCGACCGGGATGGGGAGGACTGGGTCCTCACGGGTCAGAAGGTGTGGACCACCCTCGCTCATCATGCCGACTGGGGGCTGTGCATCGCTCGACACGATCCCGACCTCCCCAAACACCTGGGTCTGACCGCCTTCCTGGTCGACATGCACCAGGACGGCATCGAGGCCCGTCCCATGCGCCAGATGACCGACTCCGCCAACTTCAACGAAGTGTTTCTCGACGGTGCCCGCGTCCCGGACACCCGGCGCGTCGGGGAGGTCGGCGAAGGGTGGCGGGTGGCCACCACCACCTTCATGTACGAGCGCTACAGCCCGTCGTTCTCCAACACCGGGGTGCTGGATGCCCTGCGGGCCGTGGTTGTGGAGAGTGGGAGGGCCGGCGATCCCGAGATTCGAGATCGCTTCAGTGATATCTACGTCCGCGCCCAGGCGCTTCGCTACACGGTGATGCGCCTGCTGACCGCTGTTGCCGAAGGCCGCTCGCCGGGTCCGGAGGGGTCGACGATGAAGCTGGCCGGGACCATGCTGCTCGAGGACATCTACGCGCTGGGCCTGGACCTACAGGGACCATTTGGAAGCCTGGCCGGGGGCGATGCTCCGCGCCGGGGCGACTGGCACGCCGGCTTCCTGGGCGTCCCCGGCCTACGCATCGGCGGAGGAACCGACGCCATCCAGCGCAACATCATCGGCGAGCGGGTGCTGGGGCTGCCGCCCGACGTGAGGGTGGACAAGGACGTTCCCTTTCGGGAGGTGCCCCGCAGCGGGTGACGGCCACCGGGGCAGCGTCGTTCTCGGTGAGTGAATAGGGGGAAAGACCGTCGCCGACCGAGAACGACTACGTGCGATCCCGCAATGCGACCGCCGTTCCATGGGCGGTCACCAGCAGCTTGCGGCCCACCGGGGTGTAGGAGAGCGCAGCGCCGACGACGGCGTGGGCTCCCCGGGTCACGGCGGCATCGATGAGGCCCCGCATGGCCACCTCTCGAGCCTCGGCCAGCGCCGCCCCCAGTGCCTCGGTGTTGCCGCCGGCATGCTCCACCGCCGCCTCGCCGCTGACGACTCCCAGGTAGGTGTCGACGTCCCATTCCGGGAAGTCGATCGTGGTGGTGACCACCGGGCGCCACGAGGGACCGGCCGCACCGTCGTCCACCCAGCCTTGCGCCGATCGGCTCCACCCCGAGCCCCAGTTCCGGCCCATGCCGTAGTTGTCGTCGGTGTACCGCACCGGACCTTCCACCGTGGCCGCCTGGGGCCTGAGGTCGACCACCTCGGGCTCGGCCGGGTCATCGAACGGGGTTTCGGGCGGGTACTCCTCTGCCTCGAGGTCGGGTCGGGCCCACGGCTCCAGGGGGAACCGGGCCACCGTCAGCGCTTCGGTGAGCCGCTGTCCGGGAGCGTCGAACCCACGTCGCCGATGGCCGCGGCGGAACGGGTCGTCCCGTCCTGTCGTCACGCTGCTCCAGATTGTCGGGGAGCGGAGGATACTCTGAGGAAATGGACATCCATGTGATCTCCATCTTTCCAGAGTTCTTCGTTTCCCCGCTGGCGACCAGCCTCGTCGCCCGGGCCCGAGATTCCGGCTCGCTCGAGGTTCACCTCCACGATCTGCGCGATCATGCCGAAGGGGCCCACCGGCGAGTCGACGACGCTCCCTTCGGGGGCGGACCGGGCATGGTGATGATGGTGGAGCCGCTGGCCCGAGCCCTCGAGCCGTTGGCCGACACCCACCGCATCCTGCTCACGCCGGCCGGTCATCCCCTCGAACAGGCGGCCCTGGAGCGATGGGCCGGCCTGCCCGCGCTCACCTTGGTTTGCGGCCGATACGAAGGCGTGGACGAACGAGTGGCTCAGCACTTCATCGACGAAGAGGTCTCGCTGGGAGACTTCGTGTTGCTGGGCGGTGAGGTGGCTGCATTGGCCATCATCGAGGGGATAGCCCGGTTGCTGCCGGGTGTGGTGGGCAATCCTTCCTCGATCGAACACGAGAGCTTTCGGGGAGGCCTGCTGGAGGAGCCTCATTACACCCGGCCCGCCGACTTTCGGGGGTGGAAGGTGCCCGACGTACTTCTTTCGGGAGATCACGCCCGGGTCGAGGAGTGGCGCCGGGAGCAGCGGCGGCGGCGCACCGAAGAGCGGCGTCCCGACCTCCTGGAGGGCTAGCCGCAGGCCCGGACGACCGCTACAATCCCGCTCCCGGCCCTCCCTCGGGTCGGGGTTCTGCGCGGGAGGACTCCCGATGAACACCTTGGACAAGGTCGAAAGCGCCCAACTGCGCGACGACATTCCCGACTTTGCACCCGGCGATACCGTACGGGTCCACGTGCGCGTGCTCGAGGGAGGCCGCGAGCGGGTCCAGGCGTTCGAGGGTGTGGTGATCGGTCGCCAGGGGGGCGGGGTTCGCGAGACGTTCACGGTCCGCAAGGTGAGCTTCGGTGTGGGCGTGGAGCGCATCTTTCCCGTCCATGCCCCCATCATCTCGAAGATCGACGTGCTTCGTCGCGGCCACGTCCGCCGCGCCAAGCTGTACTACCTGCGCGACCGGGTAGGCAGGGCGACCCGCATCAAGGAGAAGCGCGAGTAGCCGGGTCAGCACTCCGGATGCGGTAACGTCGGGTTGTGACCTCCGACCCGTTCTCCACCGATCCCGACGACAAACCGACCGCAAACGATCCCTACCCTCCCGAGTCGGCCTCCCGGATCGTCGAGCGGCTCCGTGAGGGGTTACGCAACGAAGCCGAGCAGTCCAAGGCTCGCCGGTCCTTCTGGCGGGAACTCCCGGTATTGGTGCTCATCGCCCTAGTGGTGGCGGTGATCATCAAGACGTTCTTCATCCAGGCGTTCTTCATCGAGTCGGGGTCCATGCGCGGCACGCTGCTGGAGCGCGATCGCGTCATGGTCAACAAGCTCTCCTATCGCCTCGGCGACGAATCGCGGGGCGACATCGTGGTTTTCGATCCGCCCGGCCAAGACAACGGTGACAACGAGGCTCTGCCAAGGGCAGTGCTGCGCAATGTCGCCGAAGCGGTCGGATTGTCTCAGCCAAAGTCGGAGTTCATCAAGCGCATCGTGGCCCTCGAAGGAGAGACCATCGAGATACGGGACAACCGGGTGTTCATCGACGGGCGTCTCCTGGACGAGCCCTACCTGGGCCCGGCGGTGACCATGGCCGATTTCGGCCCCGAGACCGTTCCGGCCAAACACGTCTTCGTCATGGGGGACAATCGGGCCCAAAGCCGCGACAGCCGGTTCTTCGGGTCCATCGCGACCGAGGAAATAATCGGCCGGGCCTTCGTCACGGTATGGCCTCCGAGCCGGTGGAGCGGCCTGTAACGCCCGTTTCGCTGTCGTAGCCGGCCGGTAGAACGTGTGGTGTCCTCCCGGAGTTGCCGCCGTGTCGAAGCCGCCCGCATGCGAGCCGGTATCATTCTGGGATCGACGCCGGGATCCGGCGAACATCTACGGGAGGCGCACATGGGCGAGGAAGACCTGGAGCGTTACGAGACCGAAGTCGAGCTCCAGATCTACCAGGAGTACCGGGACGTGCTCCCGCTGTTCCGCTTCGTCGTCGAAACCGAGCGTCGCTTCTATCTCGCCAACAAGGTGGACGTTCAAACCCGTCAGGCGGCGAGCGGCTCGGTCTACTTCGAGATCGAGCTAGAGGACGCCTGGGTATGGGACATGTACCGCCCGGCTCGTTTCCTGCGCAAAGTGCGGGTGATGAGCTTTCGCGACGTGAACATCGAGGAGCTGGAGCCCCCTCCAGCAATCTGAGCGACCACCGGCGACGGCTGGCCCGTTTTGGAGAATCGGTCGCCGCCGACTTTCTGGGCCGGCGCGGGGCGGAGGTGTTGGCCCGCAACGTGCGTCACGGCAGAGGAGAAATCGATCTGGTCGTGGCCCTGGGAGAGGAGCGAGTGGCCGTGGAGGTGAAGACCCGAACCGGAGCCGACACCGACCCGGCCGAATTCTTCACGCCGACCAAGGCGGCCCAGGTGCGCTCGGTGGCCCGTTGCCTGAAGCCGGGGATTCACCGAGTCGATCTCGTGACGGTGACGCTCCGAGCCGACGGTGTTGGGGTGCGCTGGGTCCCCCGGGTCGGCTAATCGACGTGCCGCCGGTCGCCTCGGCTGCGGCGCTCCTTGTACCAGCAGCCGCGGTGCCAGTGCCGGCGCAAATCGGGAGCGTGCTCGGGCACGACCACGAGATGGCCCTCCCCGGCCTCTATCGAGCTGTGACAGCCGGGACAGGCGTAGCGCTTGCGGGCTGCATACGGTTGCACGAGGGTGACGACGTCTACCCCGAAAGGGCCCATATCACCAGGGCTGCGGTGACCGCCAGCGTGCCAATCACCAACACGATGTCGACCAGCGTGTGGCGCTGCTGGCGAAACGGGTTGAAGCCCATGGGGTGATGGTAGGCGGAGCCCGGCCCGGGGCTCGCCTCTAGGCTGGCGCCATGTTCCGCACCGAGGACCTGGGGCCGGTCCGGCGGCTCACACTCGACAATCCGGAGCGCAAGAACGCCATACCGCCCGAGGGGTGGAATCAGCTGAGCAGGGTGTTCGAGGAGTTCGAGGCATCGTCACAGCGGGCGCTCGTGGTCACCGGTGCCGGAGGCGACTTCTGCTCGGGGGCCGACTTGGGGGGTGGACAGTTCGCTCCCACCGGCATCGTCGACCACTACGCCCAGATGGCCGAAGTGGGCCGGGCCGCCACGGCTCTGCACCGCCTCTCCAAGCCGACCGTGGCGGCCGTGGACGGTGTGGCCGTCGGAGCCGGCATGAACCTGGCCCTCGGTTGCGACGTCGTGATCGCCGCCCGTACCGCTCGTTTCTCGGAGATCTTCGTGCGGCGGGGCCTCAACGTGGACTTCGGGGGCACCTGGCTCCTGCCCCGATTGGTGGGGTTGGCCCGGGCCAGGGAGCTGGCCCTGACCGGGCGGTTCGTCGACGGCACCGAGGCGGCCGACATCGGGCTGGTGAGCCGGGTCGTCGAGCCCGGGTCTCTCGAGGAGACGGCCATGGGAACGGCCCTGGAGCTGGCCGCCGGGGCGCCGCTGGCGCAGCGGTTCATCAAGATCGGGCTCGATCGCTCGTTCGATCTGACCTTCGAGGAGGCCCTCGCCTACGAGGACCAGGCCCAGGCCATCTGCCTGTCATCGGACGATGTCGTCGAAGGCGTCGCCGCCTTCAGGGAGAAGCGCAACCCCCGGTTCACGGGATGCTGAGGTAGGCCGGGCGTTCACGTCCCGGCTGCTGGCCCCGCGACGGGGTGGACGAGGTGGACCTTATCGGGGGAGCACCGGGTTCCACTGGTGGGGAGACGTGCTGACGGCGGGTTCGCCTCGGGAGGATCTGCTTTCGGGAGCGCCAGCGGGATCCATGAGGTGACCGTGACGGTGAGCGACGACGACGGCGGGGTGGCGTCCACGACGGTGGCGGTGACCGTGGTGGTGGGCGCTCGCTCCTCGACGGCGTGGCAGGCCGAGGCCAACTGGCCCCTCGATTCGATCGCAGTGGCCGGCCTCGAGTACACCCGCGACGAGGCGCTGGCGACGATGGCCGCGTCGGGTGCCGAGGATCTCAGCTCGAGCCTGTTCACCGGAGTGGTGGGGGCCCTGCTCAACGAGGCATCGGGTGCCGACGCCTCCTGCGTCGAGGGCACGCTCGCCGCGTCGTAGGCCTGGCTCGGCCTGTACCCGCCGGGTAGCGGTGTGGTGGAGAAAGACAAACCCTGGAGGGACGAAGGCGCCGCCTACTGGGCCGAACTCGACGCCTTCAACCGCGGCGAGCTGTGCGCCCCGGCCGGTCCATGAACCCTGTACGTGGCTGGGTGGGGAGAGGCCGTTCGGGCTCATCCGCAACCGAGACGGCCTCTCCGTCGTCTCTCCAAGCGCTCCGCTCACAGCGCCCGGAGTCGGCTCGCATCCGTTAGCTCGGTCACCAGACCTGGGGGTGCGGGTCCTCTGAGGGCACTGCGGGCATTGTGACCGTCGTCGGGTTGGAGGAAGCAACTCACATCCCGGCCAAATACCGCGTGGTGCTGGACGAGTGGCTCGACCGGTCGTGGCCCCCGTGCTCGTGCAGGGTCCGGGCCGGTCGGTTTTCGAGCAGGGTGGCGGGAGCCTTCGGTCTGGGCTAGGAGTCGCCACAGGGCATCGGGCTTGATGGCGACGGGGACCGGATCCCTGTCACACTCCGGTCGTACCGTCGCACCATGTTCGCCGCGGTCACCTCGGTCGCCCTCGTCGGCGTCGAGCCCCAACCGGTGCGGGTCGAAGTCCACGTCGGCGGTGGAGCCCCGGCCTTCTTCCTGGTGGGGCTCCCCGACACCGCCGTGCGGGAGGCCAAGGAGCGGGTACGGGCGGCACTGTCGTCGTCGGGATATCGGTTCCCGGCCCGTCGGGTCACCGTCAACCTGGCCCCGGCCGACCTCCCCAAGGCCGGGTCTGCCTACGACCTCCCCATTGCCCTCGGCCTACTCGCCGCCGCCGGGCTCGAGCCGCCGGGCATCACCGGGGTGGTGGCGTTGGGCGAGCTGGCCCTCGACGGGGGCCTGCGCCCGGCCCGGGGAGGACTGGCGGCCGGGCTGGTGGCCAGGAAGGCGGCCCGGCCCTGCCTGCTGGCGCCCCAGTCGGCCGCCGAGGCGGCGTGGGTGGACGGCACGGAGATCAGGGCCGCCCACTCCCTGGCCGAGGCGGTGGCCGTCGCCCTCGGCGAAACGCCCGGGTCGGCGGTACCTCCCCCGTCGCCGCTCGACGACCGGGCTCCCGATCTGGCCGACGTGCGCGGCCAGCTGGTGGCCCGCCGGGCTCTGGAGATCGGCGCCGCCGGGGGCCACCACCTGCTGCTGGTGGGACCGCCCGGGTCGGGCAAGACCATGCTGGCGCAACGGCTGCCCGGCCTTCTCCCTCCGCTTGGAGAGGATGGGGTCCTCGAGGTGGCCCAGGCGTGGGCGGCGGCCGGCCGGCCCCGGCCGCTGAGCGCCGTTCCTCCTTTCCGCAGCCCCCACCACTCGGCCACCCTGGCCGCCCTGGTGGGCGGCGGCAGCGGCGTTCCCAGCCCGGGCGAGGTGTCCCTGGCCCATCGCGGGGTGTTGTTCCTCGATGAGCTGGGAGAGTTCCCGCCCCACCTGCTCGATGCCTTGCGTCAGCCGCTGGAGGAGGGCGTGGTCCACGTGGCTCGTCGCGGAGTGTCGGTGGCGTTTCCCTCGGCGGCCCAGCTGGTGGCGGCCGCCAACCCGTGCCCGTGCGGCCATGCCGACAGCCGGCGCAGGGCCTGCGGCTGCTCGCCGAGCGCCGTCGATCGCTACCGGCGCCGGTTTTCGGGGCCGTTCCTCGACCGTATCGACTTGCGTGTCTCGGTTTCTCCCCTCGGGGCCGCCGAGCTGGGAGGGCCGCCCGGCGAGCCCACTGCCGAGGTGCGACGACGAGTCCTGGCCGCCCGCAAGCTCCAGCAGGAGCGCGGCGTCGCCAACGCCCGTCTCGATCAGACCCAGCTCGAAGCTCTTCCCTGGGAGTCTTCGGCTCTGGACCTTCTCAGGAGTGCGGTGACCGGCTCGGGGCTCACCGGCCGGGGCTGGGAGCGGGTGCGGAAGGTGGCCCGGACCGTCGCCGATCTCGCCGAGTGCCACGAGGTCGCTGAGGCCCACATGGCCGAGGCACTGGCACTGCGGGAGAACTGGTGAGCCGCGACGACCGGCTCCGCCTGGCCTTCTGCCGTCTGCACCCGGAGCGGTCCCGCCGCCTCGTCGCTCGGTGGGGGAGCGCTGGGGCCGTGTTGCGAGCCATCGAAAAGGGCCACATCGAGGCGTCCGATGGCGCCCGGGCCGCCGCCGCCGCCCCCGCGTCGGACCATCGGGCCCTGCTGGCCCGGCTGAGCGTCGAGCCGATCTACCGGGGCGGGCCCGGCTACCCGGAGGCCCTGGAGGGCATCGCCGACGGCCCAGACCTCCTCTTCGTGCGGGGATCGATTCCTCCCTCGCCGGCGGTGGCCGTGGTCGGAACTCGGCGGGCCACCGCCTACGGGCGCTCCCTGGCCCGGGCCTACGGTCGGGCCGTGGCCTCCTCCGGGTGGACGCTGGTGAGCGGGCTGGCCCGGGGCATCGACGGGGAGGCGCACCGGGGGACGGTGGAGGGGAGGGGAGAGGGCGTCGGGGTGCTGGGCTCGGGGCCCGACGTCTGGTACCCGGCCGAGCACCGCAGCTTGGGAGAGCGGTTGGTCGAGCTGGGCGGGGCCGTGGTCACCGAGTATGCGCCGGGCACGCCTCCCGAGGGGTGGCGCTTCCCTCCCCGCAACCGGATCATCTCCGGTCTGGCCCGGGCGCTGGTCGTGGTCGAAGCCGCCGACACCGGCGGGGCCCTGGTCACCGCAGCGGCGGCCTTGGAGCAGGGGCGGACCGTTTTCGCGGTGCCGGGCGACGTGGACCGAGAGACCTCGCGCGGGGCCAACCGGCTCATTCGCGATGGGGCCCATCCGGTGCTCGACCCGGCCGATCTCGTCGAGGAGTTGTCCCTGGTGCTGGGGCCGGCTGCCGCTCGTCCCGATCCCCGGGGCACCTCCGGTGATGGCCTCCTCGACCAGTTGGGGGCGACCGGTCGCTCCCTCGATGAGCTGGCCGTGGCCCTGGATGAGCCGGTGTCCCAAGTGCTGGCCCGGGTGGCCCGCCTCGAGGCAGCCGGAGCAGTGTGTCGGAGAGGGGAGCGGGTCGAGGCGACCGGAAAACCCGCTCCCTGAGCGGGAACCTTCTCGGCCGCTTTCACCGTCACAGCGACGAAACCACCAAAAGGGAGACCGGAAAATGCGCAGGGTACCCATCGTCATCGCCGCTCTCGCCCTACTGGCCACGGCGTGCGGCGAGACCGCCGCGCCGGAATGGACGACCACGTCCCCAGAGACCTCGGCGACCACGTCCCGGCCGGAGACCATCACACCGTGGGAGGGTGGACCGATCAAGGCCGTGCCGGCCGCCCACTCGCTGCGCTCCCTCGATGCCTGCGAAGACTTCCTGGCCTACGCCAAGGAGCACGCCCTGGAACGGGTCGGGGCCTGGGGCCTCGACGGCTATGCCTATCCGATGATGGAGGGCGACGTCGTGTTTGCCGAAGAAGCCGCCCCGGCCGCCACAGACGGTTTCCGTGGACCGGAGGGCGGTCGCCTGCGAGCGGATCAACCCGACGTCGACTACTCGACGACCAACGTCCAGGAGATCGGCGTCGATGAGCCCGACATCATCAAGACCGATGGAAGCCGCATCCTCGCCGTCGGCGGCGGATACCTCCACTACGTCGACCTCTCGGACGGGTTTCCCCGTCTGACCGACTCCCTGGCCCTCGATCGGGGCTGGGGTCACCAGCTGGTGATGGCCGGCGACCGTCTCCTCGTTCTCTCCACCGGTGACCGCTACGGGGTTGCGCCCCGGATGGCCCCCAACGTGTGGACCGAGGACCTCTCCCTTCCCTACGTCGAAGTCACCCTGATCAGCGAGGTGGACATCAGTGATCCTGACCACCTGCGGGTGGTGCGCGACCTGTATCTCGATGGCAACTACGTCACCGCCCGGCTGGTGGATGACACCGTCCGAGTCGTGATCCGCTCCCAGCCCACCGGGTTGGAGTTCGAGTATCCCCGCGGTAGCGGACTCCGGGCCGAGCGCGAGGCGGCAGAGCACAACCGCCGGGTCATCGAGGAGTCGTCCGAAGAGAACTGGCTCCCCTACTACGTGCTGGAGAGCAGGGAACGGGGGCGACTCCAGGTTTCCGACGGCACGCTGGTCGAATGTACCGACGTGCACGTCCCCGAGGAGTTCTCCGGGCTCGGAATGACCTCGATCGTCACGATCGACCTGGCCGACGGGCTGCGCCCCGGCCCTTCGGCGGCGATCTTCTCGCAGGGCGAAACCGTGTACGCGTCTGCAGACAGCCTGTACATCGCCACCAACCAGTGGTGGGACCCCTGGGTGCTGGCGGAGGAGGAGCGGCTGCGCCGGGCCGAGCGGTGGACCACCGAGATCCACCGGTTCGACATCTCCGATCCCGATGACGTCGAGTACCGGGCCTCGGGAGCAGTGCCGGGATACCTGCTCAACCAGTGGGCGATGTCTGAGCACGACGGCTACGTGCGGGTGGCCAGCACCGACGCCGGAACGTTCTGGGGTTTTGGGCCGGAGCGAGCGTCGGAGAGCTTCGTCACCGTGCTCGCCGAAAGGGACGGAGAGCTGGTGACGGTCGGCCAGGTCGACGACCTGGGCCGCGGCGAGCGGATTTACGCCGTGCGTTACATCGGCAACATCGGTTTCGTGGTCACGTTCCGGCAGATCGACCCCCTCTACACCCTCGATCTGTCCGATCCGCGGCGCCCCGAGGTGCTCGGCGAGCTGAAGATCGCCGGCTACTCCGCCTACCTGCACCCGGTCGGGGACGATCTCCTGCTCGGAGTCGGCCAGGACGCCACCCTCGGAGGACGCCAGCTGGGCGCCCAAGTGTCGCTGTTCGACATCTCCGACCTGAAGGATCCCGAGCGGATCGATCGCATCACCTTCGGGAACGGGAACTCCGAGGTCGAGTACGACCACCACGCCTTCCTGTTCTGGGCCAGGGCCGGGCTGGCGATGATCCCCGTGCAGCAGTGGTCGTGGGACGAGTTCAAGGGCACCGAGGAGTGGTTCGCCGGTGTGGTGGCGGTGCGCATCGACCCCGCCGACGGACTGGACGAGATGGGCACGATCACCCATCGCCCCGACGACGACTACTACGACTGGTACGACCAGGTGCGTCGCTCGCTCGTCGTCGACGAGGTGATCTACACCATGTCCGAGCAGGGTTTGAAGGCCAACGCCCTCGAAGACGTCGACGAATTGGCCTGGATCCCGTTCTTCTGATCCGACGACACGGTGAGCCAGAATGTGGCCCCCACCGTGTTGCGTGATCCCAACGTCCGTCGGGTCGTCTTGGCCCGCTTCATTTCCCGGAGCGGAGCGTTTGCTGCGTTTTTCGTCGGCATGTGGGGCAAGGCGGCGTTCACCTTCGACGCCACTGCCGGGGAGCTGGCGGCGATGATGGGCGCTCTGGGCGTGGCGTCGGTCATCGGCACCGTCGCCTCGGGGGTCCTCGTCGATCGCTTCGACCCCAGGAGGGTGCTGATGTGGGCCGAGGTGGCCTTCGTGCCTGCCACCCTGATCATGGCCGCCACCAATTCGATGACCCAGCTCATAGGAGCTGCCGGGTTCTTGGGTCTGGCCGGTGCTCCCATCCTGACTGCGGTGGGGGCGTTCACCCCATTTCTCGCCTCCGACGAGGGAGAGATCCGCCGCATCAACGTTTCCATGGAGACGGCCGGGATGGCCTCCCTCACCGCCGGGACCGCTCTGGGGGCGGTCATCGAGCGAGTGGGTTCGGTCGACTGGGTGTTCGTCTTCGATGCGGCTACCTCGCTGGTGGCGATCGCCCTCGTCGCCGGCGTCGAGGTGCGGCCGGTAGAAGCCCCCGGCGGAAGGAGCGCATGGCGGGAGGCCCTCGGCGGCCTCGGCTACACCTACCGCACCCGGGCGCTCCGCTTCTACATCCTCATGGGTACGGCCCTCTTCCTCACGTTCGGTGCCTTCGGCGCCCTCGAACCGCTGTTCTTTCGCGATGTCGTCGGCGCCGAAAGCCCGGAGGTGCTCGGATGGGTCAACGCCGTGTTCGGCCTGGGCCTGATCGCCGGGGCTCTCAGCGTGCCCCGGCTGCCCGATGAAGCCACGTCGGCACGCGGCCTGGGGGTCATCGTGGCCCTCAACGGGGCGGGGGTCGTCCTCTACGTGGGGACCGGCAACCTGGCCGTGGTGCTGACCGGGGCGGTGGTCTGGGGGCTGATCCTCGGTGCGCTGGCACCGATTCTCCGTTCCCTCGTCCACCTGGCCTCTCCCGAGGGCATGTATGGGCGGATCTCCGGCGTGCTGGAGCTGCACAGCCAGGGAGGCGAACTGCTCCCACTCCTGTTCGTGGCCCCCCTGGCGGCCGCCTTTGGTGTGCAGCAGGTCTTGTTGGCAGGCGGGGTGCTGCTGACCCTGGCGGCACTGGCCGGCCTCGCCGAGGCCCGCCAAATCGACCGCGCCCTCGTCGTGAGAGCCGGGCCCGAAGCACCGGTCGAGCCGGCCTGGCCCCATCCCTGAGAACCGGGGCTCTTGCCGCTCCGCATTGGAGACTTTGGGCCCTAGCCGGGGATCACCGTCGGATCGAAGCTGTCTGCGGAGATTCGCGAGGTCAGTCGATGCGCACTCCCAGGTACGAGACGCGTCCCATCTCGACGGCTCGTCTCGAGACGCTGGCGGACGGGGTGTTCGCGATCGTGATGACACTCTTGGTGCTCAAACTCGGCGTCCCGGTGGCGACCGATGCCCTTGACGATGCCGGCCTGGCTGAGGAGTTGAGGGAGATGTGGCCTGAGTTCCTCATCTACGGCCTGAGCTTCCTCGTCCTCGGGGTCTTCTGGCTCATGCACCATGCCGTCTTCGACAGCATCGAGCGCTACGACACGACGCTGGCGTGGCTCAACGTCGTCTTCTTGATGTTCACTGCGCTTCTTCCCTTCTCTACCGAGTTGTTCGGTGAACACGGCGACGGGCGGGTGACGGCGCTGGTCTACGGCGCCAACATGCTGGCGGCGTTCCTCATGCTGTGGGCCATGTTCGCCTATGCGACGGCCGGCCGCCGCTTGGTGAGCGACGACCTCGACGCCAACCTGATCCGGGGCGGGCGGCAAATGGGGCTCCTCTACGGCCTGGTGATGGCGGCGGCGACCCTCATCGCCTTCGTCAGCCCGGTCCTGTCGTTTGCCCTCTTCGGGCTGATCGTCGCCGTGATCATCGCTCTCACGGTACTGGGGCGGTGGGATGTGGCCATGGTGGTGCCCACCCGAGAGACCAAGGAGAGCGGGACGCCGCCGGTGGACTGAACCCATCAGGATCGTGCCATACTCGCCGGCGTGGCGGAGCCCCTGCGCATCGGGATCTACCTCTTCGAAGGGGCCGAGGAGTTGGACTGGGCCGGGCCCTGGGAGGTGTTGTCGGCCTGGGCCGAGGGTTGGCCCGGTGATGGTGTCGAGGTGTTCACCTTCGCCGAGAGCCAGGAACCGGTGACCTGTGCCAAGGGCCTGCGGGTGCTGCCCGACTACGCCCGCCGGTCGGCGCCGCCCATCGACGTGCTTCTGTATCCCGGAGGCCGCGGAACCAGGATTCAGCTCGGGGATGAGGAGATCGAAGGGTGGCTCGGTGAGCTGGCCGAGGCCGGGACGCTGATGACCAGCGTGTGTACCGGGTCCTTGGTGTTCGCCTCTGCCGGCCTCCTCGATGGCCGGCCGGCGACCACCCACTGGGACAACATCGACTTGCTTGAGGGTCTGGGAACCGACATCGAGGTTCGGGCCCGCGACCGATATGTCGACTCGGGCCAGGTGATCACGGCCGCCGGGGTCTCCGCCGGCATCGACATGGCGCTGTACCTCGTTGCCCGACTCCACTCCGAGGAGCGGGCCCGGGAGGTCAAGCGCTACATCCAGTACGAGCCCGAGCCGCCCGTCTAGCGACGCGCCGGCGACTCGGCGTCGCTGGTCATTGACGCTCTGCAGCAGATAGACCAGCATGGCCCGGTGACCGCCATCCCAGCACCACCGGAGTGGGCGGCCGACGCCGTGGCCTCTTATCTGGGCAGGCTCTCGGCCGAGCGATCGCTGTCACCGCACACCATCGAGGCCTACCGGCGCGACCTGTGGCAGTTCTTCGACTACACGGCCCGGACCGGGGCCCGGTCGGTGGCAGCCATCGACCGGCGGACGGTGCGCCGCTACCTGGCCTTTCTCGCCACCAGGGGCTACGCCCGCCGATCGGTGGCCCGCAAGGCTTCGGCGGTGCGATCTTTCTACGACGACGCTGCCCGGCGCGGGCTGGTTGAGGCGCACCCCGCCGAAGGGCTGTCACAGCCGAAACGACCGCAGACTCTTCCCCGGGCGGTCCCGGCCCGAAGCCTGGCTGCATTGTTGGACGGGGTGCAAGGAGACGACCCGGAGACTCTTCGGGACCGGGCCATCCTCGAGCTGCTCTATGCCAGCGGGCTGCGGGTTTCCGAGCTGGCCTCGCTGCGCACCTCCGACGTGCGCGACGGCGACTTCCTGCGCGTCAGGGGAAAGGGCAACCGAGACCGGGCCGTTCCGGTGGGCCAGCAGGCCCGCCGAGCCGTCGATGCGTATCTGGCGCGGAGCCGTCCGACTCTGGCCGGACCCGCCGCCGGCAGCAAGCTGTTCGTCGGCCGCCGGGGCGGGGGCCTCGACGGCCGGGGGATACGGCGAGTCGTGCGAAAACGTCTCGGCACCTTCCCCCATGCTCTGCGCCATTCGTTCGCAACGCATCTCTTGGAGCACGGCGCCGACCTGCGGGCGGTGCAGGAGCTCCTCGGACATACCGAGCTGGCCACAACCCAGATCTACACTTCCGTCACCCGCGAGCATCTCAGAGCTACCTATGACCGATCGCACCCCAGGGCCTGAGCAGCGTGCTCCCGAAGAGGTCCAGGAGCTCTGGGACCGCTTCAAGGCGACGGCCGACTCCGAAGCTCGTGACGGCCTCATCCTCCATTACTCGCCCCTGGTCAAGTTCGTGGCGGGCCGGGTTGCCGTCGGTCTTCCTCGCAGCGTCGACCACGCCGACCTGGCCTCGTACGGAACGTTCGGACTCATCGATGCCATCGACAAGTTCGAGCCGGAGCGCGGCATCAAGTTCGAGACCTATGCCGTCAACCGCATTCGGGGCGCCATCATGGACGAGTTGCGGGCCCTCGACTGGGTGCCCCGCTCGGTGAGAGCCAGGGCCCGGGAGATCCAGCGCTCCATGGCCGAGCTGGAACACCAGCTGAAGCGGACTCCCACCGACCAAGAGCTCGCTTCCCAGGTGGGAGTGCACATCACCGAGCTGCAGGACAACCTGGCCGAGATCGCCACCTTGGGCCTGGTGGCTCTCGATGAGCTGCTCAGCCCCGAGGATCGAGACTCGGCCTCGGTCGGCGAGCTGCTCGCCGACCCCAAGGCCATCGATCCGGGGGGCAATTACGAGCGCTCCGAGACTCGCTTCGTTCTGGCCGATGCCATCAGCCGGCTGGCGGAGCGAGAACGCCTGGTCGTCACCCTCTACTACTACGAGGGCCTGACCCTGGCCGAGATCGGTGATGTCCTCGGCGTGACCGAGTCGCGGGTGTGCCAGATACACACCAAAGCGGTGATGAGCCTGCGGAATCGGATGATGGAGCCGTCCTTCCGCGACGGCTGATCCTCCTTCACTGGTACACTCCCGCCCCACTACACACGTCTTGCCGCACCCTCCCCGGTCGGGGCTCAAGCCCTGCGGAGGTTCCAGGGCAGGGCGGAGGCTTCAACCGGAACTAGGAGGCAGCAGTGTCCGTCGTCACGATGAGGCAGCTGTTGGAGGCGGGTGTCCATTTCGGACATCAGACACGCCGCTGGAACCCGAAGATGCGACCGTACATCTTCGGCGATCGCAACGGCATCCACATCATCGACCTCCGGCAGACCATCGATCAGGCAGAGCAGGCCTACGCCATGGTGCGCGACATCACCGCCGGAGGCGGGATTGTGCTCTTCGTTGGTACCAAGAAGCAGGCCCAGGGCGTCATCGAGGCGGCCGCCCAGCGCGCCGCCATGCCGTACGTCAACAACCGCTGGCTGGGCGGGATGCTGACGAACTTCAACACCATCCACAAGCGGATCCTGTACATGCGGGAGCTGGAGCGGATGAACGAGTCTGGAGAGATCGAAGCACTTCCCAAAAAGGAGCGACTCCGGCTCCGACGTGAGTTGGCCAAGCTCGAGACGGTTCTAGGCGGGGTCCGCGACCTCCACAGCACTCCCGATGCCGTGTTCATCATCGACGTCCGGGCCGAGGAGATTGCGGTACGGGAGGCCAATCGCCTGGGTATTCCGCTGATCGCCGTCGTCGACACCAACTGCGATCCCGATCTCGTCGATCTGGTGATCCCCGGAAACGACGACGCGATTCGGGCCGCCGAATTGATGGCCTCCGTGGTCGCCGATGCTTGCCTAGAAGGGGCGCAGATCGCCGCCGCCCGCGCCAAGGATCTTTCGGTGGCAGAGACCGAAACAGAAGTCGCAGAGACCGAGACAGAGCAGGCAGGCCCGCCCGGGGACATCTCCTCGGAAGAGGAGGCCGATCGGCCCGCCCCACCCAACGAGCCCGAGGCGCACGAGTCTGGAGGGCCGGAATGACCTCGGCTCAAGAGGTCCAGAAGCTGCGTCGGGCCACCGGCTCGGGAATGATGGATGCCAAGCGCGCTCTCGAAGAGGCCGGAGGCGACTTCGATCGAGCCAAGGAGCTTCTGCGGGAAAAGGGCCTAGCCGATGCCCGCAAGCGTTCCAGCCGATCCCAAGCGGAGGGAACGGTGGGGAGCTACCTGCATTACCAGGCCGAGCGCCCGGTGATCGGGGTGCTCGTCGAGCTGGCCTCGGAGACCGATTTCGTGGCCAAGAGCCCCGAATTCAAAGCAGTCGCCGACGACATCGCCATGCACGTGGCCGCCGCTCGACCCGACTGGGTCAAACGCGACGACGTCCCCGACTCCGAGGTCGAGAAGGAGAAGCAGCTGTTTGCCGCGCAGGCCCGACAGGAGGGCAAGCCCGACAACATCATCGAGCGGATCGTCGATGGGAAGATGCAGGCGTTCTACGAGGAGCGGGTGCTCTACGAGCAACCTTTCATCAATCCGGAGATGTTCGAAGGTACGGTGGAGGAGATGGTTGAGCAGATTTCGGCCCGCATGGGCGAAAACATCGGAGTGGCGCGTTTCGCGCGCATTGCGGTCGGTGAGGAAGGGGGGGGCGGCTGATGTCGTCGCGACGAGTGGTCCTGAAGCTCTCGGGGGAGGCGTTCGCCGATCCCGAGGTGGGCTTCGGGATAGACAACAAGACCGTACAACGGGTGGCCGAGGAGATCGCCGAGGCCCACGCCGAGGGTCACGAGATCGCCGTCGTGGTGGGCGGAGGCAACATCTTCCGCGGCATCAGCTCGGCTGCCTCGGGTATGGATCGGGCCAGCGCCGACTACATGGGGATGCTGGCCACCGTCATCAACGCTCTGGCTCTGCGGGATGCCCTCGAGGGCACCGGCGTCCCGGCCCGGGTGCAGACGGCCATCACCATCGCCCAAGTCGCCGAACCGTACATCCGCCTCCGGGCCATACGTCACCTCGAGAAGGGGAGGGTGGTGATCATGGCGGCGGGCACCGGGAACCCGTTCTTCACGACCGACACCACGGCCGCCTTGAGAGCGGCCGAGATCGGGGCCGAGGTGGTGCTGAAGGCCACCCGCGTCGATGGGGTCTACGACGGCGATCCCGAGACGAGGCCCGACGCCGAGCGCTTCACGGAGCTGACCTACATGGACGTGCTGTCGAAAGGTCTTAGGGTGATGGACTCCACTGCCATTACGATGTGCATGGACAACGACCTGCCGATCCGGGTGTTCAGCATCGTTGAACCAGGCAATGTGGCGATGGCGATTCGAGGCGAGCCGGTGGGCACCCTGGTGCGCTGAGAGGTGAGCGTGATCGAGGAGCTCCTCGTCGAAGCCGATGCCAAGATGTCCCAGGCCGTCGACCACACGCAGAACGAGTTCGCCACGCTTCGTACCGGGCGGGCCAATCCTGCCATCCTCCACCGGGTGATGGTCGACTACTACGGAACCCAGACTCCTCTGCAGCAACTGGCCTCGTTCTCGGTACCGGAGCCCCAGCTGCTGGTGGTGCAGCCCTTCGACAAGTCGGCAATCGACGCCATGGACAAGGCCATTCGCAGCTCCGATCTCGGTCTCAACCCGAGCAGCGACGGGAACGTGCTGCGGATCGCGTTTCCACCACTCAACGAAGAGCGGCGACATGAGCTGATCAGGCTGGCTCGACACATGGCCGAAGAGGGACGGGTTGCCATCCGCAACGTCCGGCGCCACACCAAAGACGACATCGAGGCCCTCCGCGGGGAGATATCCGACGATGACATTCGTCGAGCGGAGAAAGAGCTCCAGGACACGACCGACAAACACGTGGCCAGGTTGGATGAGTTGCTGACCCACAAGGAAGAGGAATTGCTCGAAGTGTGAGCCGGAGCTCGAGGCGCTGGACGGCCCCGGCCACGAAGACTGAGGAAGGAGTGCCGCTTGACCGATAGCGGCGACGCGGGCGGATATAGACCCCACCCCGGTGATCCCTGGCATCCCGACTGGAGATCAGACCGGGAAACCGTCGAAGAGGAGTTCGTCGGCGAGCGCGAGGTCGTCGAAGAGCCCAAGGCCAAGACCCGCTGGCCTTTCCGCCGGCGCAAGGCGGCGGATCAGCCGGTCGAAGAGCCCGTAGGCGAGGCTGAGGAGCACGCCGTTCGGTTCGAAGAGCCGGTTGGGCTCGAAGAAATCGAATCTTCGGTGGGCGTCTTCGACGAGCTGCGTGCCCCGCCGAGCATCGAGGCGGAAGAAGAAGAGGCCTCTCTCGCATTCCAGGAGCTCGTCGAGCCGACGGTTACGCCCGAGGACGTAGTTCCGGTCGAGGAGAGCCTCGGAGCTGAGGAGGAGCTTCAGGTCGCCGATGCCGAAGCCTCCGAGGAATACGAAGAGCTCTGGGCGGACACTTCGGCTGTCGGGGTCGAGGAGACACCGGTAGGCCGCGAAGTCGTCGAGGAAATGGAACCCGGAGTAACTCCGGCCGCCGACGCTGAGCCTGCGCCGAGCGAGATCGGGGAGGCCTTTGAGGGAGAGCAGGTCCTCGAGGTGGCCGAGCCGATCGGAGCCGACGTTGAAGAGAGCTACCCCGGCGAGGAGTTCGCCCTCGAGGAGGCGGAAGAGGAAGTCTTGGCGGGGGATGCGGCCGATGTGCTGCCCGGGGAGTTCGAGGCGGTCGAGCTCGTGGCCGAAGAAGGCACTACGCCCGGCGGCGAGCCGGCCCCTCACGAACGGCTCGGCGCCGCCCCAGAAGCGAGCTTCGCAGAACCGGCCGGGGTCGAGGTGGTCGCCGAAGAGGGCAGATCACTCGAGGCAGAAGTCGTCGATCTGGCTGCAGTCGAGGTCGAGGAGGCCGTGCTCGAAACGGCCGAGGAGCTAGCGCCGATCGAGGAGGTGTCGCTCGAGGAGCCTGCTTCCGTGGGCGACGTCGTCCTGGAAGAGGAATTCG
>CAYFYE010000024.1:23223-26982 GCA_964347285.1 uncultured Acidimicrobiia bacterium | reverse complement strand
GCCTCGGCCAGGGCCTCACGGCTGAAGTCGGGGGCATGGGCCGAGTACGGCGTCGAGCGGACATCGATGATCGTTCGAACATGGTGCGATTCGAGGTGCTGCTGGACTTCGGCAAAGGAGCGGCTGCCGTGACCGATCGTGTACAGCTCCGGGGGGTTATCGCCTGTGGCCATTGCCTCGGTTAGATTGGCGGACGGCTCGCCGCTCGACAAGGAACGATGATGACTTTGTCCGTTGGGGACGGCGCTCTCCTGGAGTGGGAGTCGCCGCTCTTTCGTGAAGCCGTCGGCCAGTTCGATCGGGTGGCCGAACTGATCGACCTCGACCCCAATCTCCACGAGCGGTTGCGTGTTCCCCAGCGCGCCCTCACCGTGACCTTTCCCTTCCGGCACGACGATTACATGTCGGTGGAAACCGTGTTCGGATACCGGGTCCAGCACGTGCTGTCGATGGGTCCGACCAAGGGGGGCCTCCGTTTTGCCGCCGATGTCAATCTGGGCGAGGTGGCGGCGCTGGCCATGCTCATGACGTGGAAGTGCGCCATCGTCGGCTTGCCTTTCGGCGGAGCCAAAGGAGGGGTGCGTGTCGAACCACTCGAGCTGACCCGGGCCGAGAAACAGCGGGTGACCAGGCGTTACACGATGGAAATCATCAACTTCATCGGGCCCGATCGAGATATTCCGGCACCCGACATGGGCACCGACGAGCAGGTGATGGCCTGGCTGATGGACACCTACAGCACCCACGTCGGACATTCCGAGCCGGCCGTGGTGACCGGCAAACCCCCGGCGCTGGGAGGCTCGGTGGCCCGGCGCGAGGCGACCGGGCGGGGTTTGGTGAGCCTCCTGCCCATGGCGGCCCAGAACAGGGGCATGGAGCTGGAGAATGCCAAGGTGGTCGTGCACGGGTTCGGCAATGTGGGACGCTATGCCGCCCTAGCCGCTCAGCAGCTCGGGGCCCGGCTCGTCGCCGTGTCGGATGTCAAGGGGGGCATCTACCGGGACGCCGGCCTCGATGTGGAGTCGCTGTTCGCCTGGACCGACGAGCATCAGTTCCTCGAGGGCTATCCGCAGGTCGATGAGGTGAGCAACGAGGAGCTGTTCGAGCTCGACTGTGACGTGCTCATCCCGGCGGCCGTGGGAGGGGCGATCAACAAGAGCAACGCAGACCGGATCAAGGCTTCGCTCATCCTCGAGGGTGCCAACGGCCCCACCACCGCCGATGCGGACGACATCCTGGCGGCCAACAACGTCTTCGTCGTGCCCGACATCTTGGGCAATGCGGGGGGCGTCACCGTGTCCTATTTCGAGTGGGTCCAGGACCTGCAGAACTACTTCTGGTCGGAGAGCGAGATCGTGGGCCGGTTGCGAGAGATCATGAATCGTGCCTTCAGCGAGGTGCTCGACGTGGCGGTGAGGGAGAACGTCGACTTGCGCACCGCGGCACTCATCAAGGGCATCCGTAGGGTCACCCAGGCCAAACTGGCCCGGGGCATCTACCCCTAGAGGGCCGACGGACTCCTCCTAGCCTGGCCCGATGGCCGTCGTCCTTGCCGGGCTCGCGGCACTGTTCTCGGGCTCGGGTGACTTCCTCGGGGGACTCGCCAGCCGGCATGGCCGGGTGCTGGCGGTGGCCACGCTGTCGCACGCGTTCGGGGTAGGCGCCACCGCGGTGCTGGCTCCCTTCATCGGCGGCGCTCCGTCGACCGCCGACCTGCTGTGGGGGGCGGTGGCCGGGGCCTCGGGCGGACTCGGCATCCTCGCGCTGTACACCGGCTTCGCGCGTAGCTCTATCGGCACCGTGTCTCCCATCGCCGCCGTGGGCACGGCCGCGTGGCCGGTGCTGTTTGCCCTGATGCAAGGTGAGCGACCGGGCGGCCTGCAGGCGGCGGGCCTGGTCATCGGGGTGATCGCCATCTGGATGGTGGCCCGAGGGGTTCCCTCGGTGGCGCCGGCGCCGACCTCACCGGGGGTCATCTTCGGCATGCTGGCCGGCCTCGGGTTCGGGGGACTGCTGATCCTGCTGAGCCGGGTTTCCGCAGATGCCGGGATCTGGCCTCTGGGCCCGGCTCGCCTGTTCGGAGGCGGGGTGCTCGTTTGCCTGGCCGTGGTGGCCGACCGGCCGCTGGTGCCGTTTCGAGCCTCGGTCCCGCCCCTGGCGGCGGCCGGAGCTGCCACGATCGTCGGCAACGGCGCGTTCATCTTGGCGAGTCAGCGGGGCTCTCTGGCCGTGGTTTCGGTGATGACGGCGATGTTCCCGGCGGCGACGGTGGTCCTGGCGCGGATCGTCCTCCGGGAGCGACTGGGCCGGTACCGGCTGGCCGGGCTGGTGGTGGCTCTCATCGCGGTGGCGCTGATCGCGGCGGGGTGATCTGGGCCGGGGGGAATATGGCCGGGCCCGACCGCCTCGCGGCCCCGCCGGACCGGTGGGGCTAGGGCCCCGTTCCTGCCCCGGCGAGAACGGGTAGGCCGTCGGCGCTCATCTCCCAGGCCGGGCACAACTCGCGAAAAGCGCAGTAGTCGCAGAGCTTGCTGACCCGCGGGGGAAAGTGGTCGCGCCCGATGGCCCGACCGATGGCATCCCACAGCGCCACCAGCTGGCGGTGCATGGCGTCCAGCTGGTTGCCGTTGACGGACAATCGATACATCTCCGGTCCGTTGAGGTAGAGGAGCCTGAGTTCTGCCGGAGTCCGCCCGGTACGTCGCCGGATGAGCAGGGCGTAGATCTTGAGAGCGAAGAAGGCCGGCAGGGCGAACCGTTCCGGAGGGGCCTTGCCCGTTTTGTAGTCGATGATGATCAGCTCGCCTTCGTCGTTCTCCTCCATCCGATCGAGAATGCCCCGGATCGTGACCCCATCGAGTTCCTCGACCATGTCGAGTTCGCGCTCGATCGGTTCGACGGCGGCCGGATCCTCGAGAGAGAAATAGTTGGCAAGGAGCTCGAGCGACTCGAGGCCCCAGGCGCGCTCCTCCTCGGTCGAGGCGAACAGGTCGGCGTACTCTTCGGCGCGCACCTCCACCCACGCTTGCCGAAAGAGGTCGTAGAGGGCGTCGGGGGTGCGCGTTTCGGCCGGCAGGTCGAACAGCCGCTGCAGCGCCAGGTGGGCAGTGGTGCCCCGGGCCTGATGGATGGTGGGCGGCTCGTCCAGCCGGTCGATGGCCCGGAACTTGAACAGCTGGGGGCACTGCTTGAAGTCGGAGGCCCGGCTGGGGGAGAGGCGGTCGAGGATGGTCGTCTCCGGCACGGCCCAGATGATACGCGAATCAAGTGACACGCGTGTAGTTCTGGCCTGCCGCAAAGCGCGAAAACGCTGCTTGGTAGGATCGCGAAAATGTATGGGCGGGAGCCGCGAAAACCATCGTTGAGAGCGCGAAAACAAACCCTCACTGCAGGTTGACGTCCCGGGGGGTAACGCCTACTGTCTTGCTTCCTCCAAGGGCCGAGAGGTCTGAGGAGGCGGCTCCGCCGGGTACCCCTTAACCGGGGACGGCCCAGAGGGTCTTCGGGCTCACTAGGTCCAACCGACGGGGCCACGCCCGACGGGCTTCGGCCCGAAGGGATCGAAGCAGCCGAAAGGTTGCTTCGACTGGAACCCCGAGAGGGCCAAGGCTTCGGCTGAGGCTCCCTCGGGGTTCCTCTCTTGTGCGGTCGGAGCCGGTTCCCGGCCGGCCCGGAGGGTGATTCCACTCGTCGTCGACCCGCTCCTCCCACCGTACGTCCGCTTCCCTCGGCGAAAGCCGTCTCGCGTGCTCGGGCGGC
>CAYFYE010000024.1:0-23123 GCA_964347285.1 uncultured Acidimicrobiia bacterium | reverse complement strand
CTCCCACCGTACGTCCGCTTCCCTCGGCGAAAGCCGTCTCGCGTGCTCGGGCGGCCGGCCCCGCCTCGGCGGCGGATCCGGTCTCGGCCGAAGCAGGCCGGCGACGTCCGGCTCGCGCTCGCCCGGTGGCCTGGAACCAGAGGGCCGGGCGGCGACGGGGCGGTGACGAGTGGCGAGTCGGTCGACGGCGGAGGTGAGGCGAGAGGTGTGGGTGAGAGGGGGAGCTCCTCCCGTTCCGGGGCCCCGCGAAAAGTCCTGTTGAGACGCGAAATCTAGATACGGGTTCGGCTTGACGATTGGCGGGGGAAGGCGTACATTCATTCCACTTCGGCTCAGGCAACTGGGTCGGAAGGCCCCCGGAAGAGTCGAAAGGCTCACCGGAGGCGCTCCATCTAAAGCTCTCGAAAGGGGGCCGGACGGGGCCTTCGGGTCAACCGTAACCGAGGTGGAGCAAAACCTCTGGGGATTCGCAAGGGTCCTCGGAGCGGCCCCGCCGGGTCGTCCCTGCAAGGGGTTCCGGCCGGGAGGGTCTTCGGGCTCGACTGGCTGAAAACCGACGGGGCCACGCCCAAAGGGCTTCGGCCTGGAGGGATCGGAGCAGCCGAAAGGTTGCTTCGACTGGAACCCCGAGAGGGCCAAGGCTTCGGCCGAGGCTCCCTCGGGGTTCCTCTTTTTCGAACCGGGTCGTCGGCCCGGGTTCGACGCGGTCCCCCCTCACCCCCCCGGTTTGAAGACCATCACGTAGACCACCAGCACCAGGAGCGCCAGTTCGATCTGGGCCACCAGGACGATCCGGCGAAGCCCTAGACCGATTTCGGGATCTTCGGCACCGCGTTCGGCCGCAACGGCGAGGATTCGCTTGGTGTTGGGGCTGTGGAAGAACATCCCCAGCAACGCCGAGGCGCCCACGACGGCGAGGGCGTAGATGATCCAGGCCTGATCGAAGTCGTACGCCTCGATGTCGATGACCATCCAGATCCCGGCGGCGGCCACCACGATGCCGGCCACGTTGAAGACCCGGCCGGCCAGGTCGGCGTAGTCGACGAAATCAACGGTCCGCTTCGGATCACGTGAACGATTGACCCGAAATGCGAAGAACTGGAGGATGATCGATCCCCCCACCCAGGCCACGGCGGCGAGGATGTGAGTGAAGAGCAGCCATTCTCGAAGCGTCATGGGTTCCCCTCCGGTCGACGGAGGCAAGTTAGCCGCCGTCCCGGGGGCCGAAGGCCGCGCCGAAGGGCCTTAGTCCCGCCGATAGTGACTACTGTCCCTGCCATGCGCTATCCCCGCCGCTTGCTCTCCGAAGGCGAAGAGATCGTTCGCGAGTTTCGGCCTCACTGGCGGATGCTGTTCATCCCGGCGTTATGGACCGTGCTCGCCATTGCGGGCATCGTTGCCGCGTTCCTGCTGCCTCCCGAGGATGGGACCGTCGACCTGATCACGGTGGGCGTGGTCCTGCTGCTGTGGCTCTGGTTCGGCTTGTGGCGCTTCATCAAATGGTGGTTCACGTGGTACATCCTCACCAGCGAGCGGCTGGTCACCCGCCGGGGGGTCATTGCCCGACAAGGGACCGAGATCCCCCTCGAAAACATCAACGACATCAAGTTCTCCCAGACGGTGTTGGAGCGGGTGCTCAAGTCGGGCGACCTCCTGATCGAGTCGGCCGGCGAAATGGGCCAGAGCCGCTTCAGCGACATACCGGAACCCGAGGACTTCCAGTCGCTGCTCTACCAGGTCCGGGAGCAGAGGGCGTCCCAGTTGGCGGGGGCCGGTCCTCATCCGACAGATGCCACGGCCAAGCTGGAGCGCCTGGCGGCCCTGCACCGCGAGGGCGCACTCACCGACGAGGAGTTCGAGGAGAAGAAGCAGAAACTCCTCGATGAGATCTAGGTGATTTCGCCGTCCTGAACCACCAGACGGGGCGAGGCCAGCGCCGCCAGATCCGTCAGGGGGTCGGCCTCCACCAACAGCAGATCGGCTCGCCGTCCGGCTTCGACGGATCCGAGATCGGTCAAGCCCAGCACCCGGGCGGGTCCCGAAGTTGCCGCGGCGATAGCTCCGGCGTTGCCCAGCCCCAGGCCGGCGAGGAGGGTCATTTCGCGGTAGAGACCTCCGGGGGGGTTGAATGGGGTCCCGGCATCCGTGCCGGCCAGCACCCGGACCCCGGATTCGATGGCCCGTCGCACGGTTTCGCCGATGATCGGACGGATCTCGGCGACTCGCTCGGCCAGGTCCTCGGCGACCTCGGTTCGCCCGGCCAGCACCTCCACGGCCATCATCGTCGGCACCAGGGCGATATCACGGTCCACCATCTGGGCGGCTTGCTCGGCCGAGAGCCCGGTCCCGTGCTCGATCGTGTCGACTCCGGCGGCCAGACAGAGGGCCACCCCCTCGGCGCCGTGGACGTGAGCGCCCACCAGCTTTCCGCCGGCGTGGGCCTCGGCGACGGCGGCCGAGATCTCCTCTTTTGTCATCGTGACCTCGAAGCCGTGTGCTCCGCTGCCCAGAACCCCGCCGGTTGGAAAGAGCTTGATCACATCGGCCCCTCGTTCGATCTCCTCGGCCACTGCTTGTCGCACCCCGTCGGGTCCTTCGACCTGGACGCCCATCATCCATCCGTGTCCGCCGGGAGCCGTGATGCCCCGGCCGGCCGCGAAGATGCGGGCCGCCACCAGTTGGCCGCTCCGTTGACGCTCGGCGACACCGATGGCCACGCTCTGGCGGGACCCCTGGTCGCGAGCGCTGGTGATGCCGGAGTGCAGAAGCCGGGCAGCGTTGTCGTCGGCCCGCCTCACGATCTCGTTGAGTGGTTCGGTTGCCAGCCGGTCCACCCCTTCGAGGGAGGCGTCGAGCACCAGGTGGACGTGGGCGTCGATCAATCCGGGCAGCAGCGAGGCGCCGGCGGCGTCGGTCACCTCTGCTCCCTCCAGGTCGGCTTCGGCATCGGGGCCGACCCAGGTGATCGTGCGGTCCTCCCAGATCACGGTGGTGGAGGGCGCGGCCTGGGCACCGGTGCCGTCGATCAGCCTGGCCCTCGTGATGGCACGTCGGGTCACGACCCGCTCCTTGCTCGCTGCGGATCACGACACTAGAGGAGTACCGTGCCGACGATGGAGGAAACCCCGGCGTTGCGCGAGCTGGCGGAGAGCGCACTCGAACACGAGGTGAAGCGCTTTCCGCCGCCCAATTCGGCGGAAGAAAGCGCGGCTGCCCAGGGGATCGTCACGAGCGCCCTCATCAAGACACTGGTCGTGCGCCGGGGCGAGGACGACTACCTCTTCGTGCTGATCCCCGGCGACCGCCAGATGGACTGGTCCAAGCTGCGCGCCCATCTGGGGGTATCGCGCTTGACCATGCCCGCCGCCGAGGAAGCCCGATCCGCCAGCGGATATGAGCGGGGAGCCATCACCCCCCTCGGAGCCAGATATCGCTGGCCGGTGATCGCCGACGCTTCGATCGCAGCTTCGGGTCGGATCGCCGTCGGAGGCGGAGCACGGGGCGTCTCGATTCACCTCGACGCCTCCGCCTTGCTCGACTACCTGGACGCCGAGCTGGCCTCGATCACTTGATGATGGCGGGGTGCCCCCCGGTAACCTCGCCGTCATGACCGTCGGCCGCCGGCCTCAGTGAGCGTTCTCGACATGCATCGAACCTGGTTCTGGGTGGCCATTGCCGCCACCGGGACGACCGGGCTGTGGGGCCTGGCCCTCGCGGTCGCCAAGCGGGCTCCGGGCCCGGCCTTCTCGTACGGCCGGGCCGTTGCCATCGGGGCCATGCTGATCCAGGTAGGCCTGGGGTTCATCCTCTACGCCCAGGACATGCGACCCGACGGCATTCACATCTTCTACGGCTTCGTCATCCTGTTCACGTTCGCGTTCGTCTACATCTACCGTCCGACGTTCGCTCGCCGACCGGCCCTGTATTACGGGGTGCTGCTGCTGTTCGTGATGGGTCTCGGGTTTCGAGCGATGGCGAACACGTAGCACGTGCTTCGCCACCTGATAGCTTTTCATCGACGGAGGTTCGCGTGCTCTTAGACGGAAAGCGGCTCGTCATCACGGGTGTGCTCACAGACGATTCCATTGCGTGGCACAGCGCTCGGGTCGCCCAGGAGGAGGGAGCCGACGTCGTGCTCACCGGGTTCGGTCGGGGCCTGCGACTCACCGAGCGTTCGGCCAAGCGTCTGCCCAAAGAGGCCGAGGTGCTGGAGCTGGACATCAACCAGCCGGCCCACATCGACGCGATGGCTGCCGAGCTCGACGCCCGCTGGGGGGCGGTGGACGGAGCCCTCCACGCCATCGCCTTCGCCCCCGATGACGCCCTCGGCGGCCGCTTCCTGGAGACGCCGCCCGAGAGCGCCGGAACCGCCTTTCTCACCTCGGCCTACTCCTACAAGGCGCTCGCCGTGGGCCTGCTTCCGCTGCTCGAGGCCGCCGGCGGTGGGTCTCTCGTGACGCTCGACTTCGACAACCGGCGGGCCTGGCCGGCCTACGACTGGATGGGGGTGGCCAAGTCGGCCCTGGCTTCGGTGACGCGCTACCTGGCTCGCGACCTCGGACCCCGCCGGATCAGGGTGAACGCGGTATCGGCCGGGCCGTTGGGGACCGTTGCCGCCAAGTCCATCCCCGGATTCGAGCGGTTCGAGGGGGTGTGGGCGAAGCAGGCACCGCTGGGGTGGGATGTTTCCGACCCCGATCCGGTGGCCCGCATGGTGTGCGTCCTGCTGTCTGATTGGGCGCCCATGACGACCGGCGAGATCATCCACGTCGACGGGGGTTTCCACGCCGTCGCCGTTCCCGGCTCGGATTGAGCACGCCGGGTCGGAGCCGTGCCGCCCCCGCCTCCCCAGGTCGGGACCGCACTGCCACGGCGGGGGAGGGACTCCGGTCCGAGGAAATCGCAGCGCTATTCGGGTGATCCCGACCGGCGGGGTGCGCTAGCCCCCGTCGCTGCCGACTACCGCTCGATACGGGGGCGGTTCCTTGGGGAGGGCGATGGTGAAGGTGGCTCCGCCGCCGATGGTGGGCTCGTACCAGACCCGGCCCCCCATCGCTTCGGCCAACCCGCGCACGATGGAGAGGCCCAGCCCGGTCCCGCCCCGGGCCCGGGTCTCGTGGGGGGCGGCCTGGGTGAATCTCTCGAAGATGTGGTCGTGGAGCTCGTAGGGGATCCCGGGGCCGTGATCGACGATCGAGATCCACACCTCATCGCCCGACGGTCGGGCGATGGCCTCGATGCTGCTTCCCTGCCCGTATTTGATGGCATTGTCGACCAGGTTGGTGAGGAGTCGCCGCAGATGTTCCGGGTCGGCCGAGATCAGGGGTAGCACCGGTGAGAGGTCGAGTGAGATGAGCCCGTCCGAGTTGGGGATGCTGCGCACGACGTCGCGAACGAACGACTGCAGCTCGATGCTCTCGGGACGCATGGGCAGGGACCGGTTGTCCAGCCGGGATACGGTGAGCAGGTCTTCGATGAGTCGCTTGAGCCGGTTGGCCTGGCGCCGGGCCGTGGAGAGAAGCTGGGCGGCGTCCGGATCGTCGGGGGCGAACTCGGGGCGGGAGAGGGTGGCCAGGATGCCGATGATCGAAGTGAGGGGAGTCCGGAGCTCGTGGCTCACGACCGATACGAAGTCGGTCTTCAGTTGGGCCAGCTCGGTCATCCTCTCGCTGGTTTCTCGGGCCGCCTCGAAGCGGGTGAGGTGCTCGAGGATCAGGGCGGTGGGCGCCCCCAGCGTCTCCAGCGTTTCGAGATCGGCCGGCCGGAAGGCGCCCGACTCGGGATCGGCCACCATCAGTACCCCGATGGTGTGCGCTTCGAGCCGTAGGGGTACTGCCGCCACGTGCTCGGCATCGAGGTCGCGCAGCAGGGCGTCCTCGGTGTCGTCGCCCAGCTCGTTGAGGTAGTCGGCCTCCGAGCTGATGAATACCCGCTGGGCCAGCCCCGGTGCGGTGAGGGGGAGGAGATAGCCCTCGGCTCGCAGCGCATGCCCGGCCACCCAAATCGGTGAGACCACCTCGAGGGCCTGGTCGGCCGGCACGTAGAGGAGCACCAGGCCGACCTTGGCGCCCACCGAATCGGCAACCCGACCCACCAGCTCGGGGAGGACCTCGGCCAGGTCGCTGCCGGCTCCTATGGTCCTGCTCACCTCGTAGAGGCGCTCGAGATCCTGCTGGCGACGCTGGAGCTCTTCCTCCTGGCGCCGCATGGTGTTGATCCGCTCCTCGGCGTAGCGAGCCGAGATTCCCACGGCGCGCATCATCAGTGCGCCGATCACTCCCACAGCCGCCAACACCGCCAGCCGGGCGAGGGTGGCTGCCCAGGAGAGGTCCGCGCCGGCATGCTCCAGGGCCAGGTAGTAGCCGACGCCGGCCAGGGCGGTGGCGGCCAGCACCAGGGCCGGTCTCACGATCAGGCCGGCCACGACGACGATTGCCGCAGCGTAGGCGGCGGTGGGCGGTGCCTGGGCGCGCACCCCGGCGTAGGCGAAGAGGCCGGCCAGAACGGCAACGCTCCAGGCCAGGGCGCCCCCCTCTACCGAAAGGAGGCCCGCCCCACGCCGGGACATGAACGTCACTGCTCCCAGAACCGCCACGGCCGGCACGGAGGGAACCCAGACCCCCGCCTCGTCCCAGGTCCCGGTGTCGATGGCCGACACGACCAGAACTACCAGGCCTGCCCACGAGAGCGCCAGCGCAATGACGGCGACGGCGAGACGATGGCCGGCGTCGAGGGGCGAGGGAGGCTGGGCCGGTACCTCGGCCCCGGGAGTGCTCACAGTATCCTCGACGTAATGGCTCGCGTCCTTCTCATTTTCGGTGGAAGATCTGCCGAGCATGAGATCTCCTGCATTTCGGCGGTGGCCATCTTCGAGGCCCTGACCGGCGCCGGTCACCGAGTCGCCCTGGTGGGGATCGACCGGGATGGGGCATGGCATGTGCCCGATCCCGGTGCCCGGCCCCTCCAGGCGACTGGACCAGAGGCGACGTTCGCCGTTCCGCAGGGAACATTATCGACGCCGGGCGGAGACATCGCTTTCGATGTGGCCTTTCCGGTGCTCCACGGTCCCTTTGGGGAGGACGGCACCATCCAGGGCATGCTGGAGATGGCGGGAATACCCTACGTGGGCTCCGGGGTGCTCGGCTCCACGCTGGGTATGGAAAAGGACATAGCCAAGCGGCTCTTCCGGCATGCCGGTATCCCTACGACCCCCTATGAGATCGTCCGGCGCAGTGAATGGGACGACTCCCCGGGAACGATCGTCAAACGGCTCGTCGACGGATTGGCTCTCCCCGTCTTCGTCAAACCGGCCCAGATGGGTTCGTCGATCGGGGTGGGGAGGGCCGGGAGCGAACAGGAGGTGAAGCAGGCCATCGAGGACGCCCTCGGCTACGGCCACAAGGTATTGGTGGAGGAGGCGATCGGGGGCCGGGAGATCGAGGTGGCCGTGCTCGACGGTCCCCGGGTGTCGGTCCCCGGCGAGATCGTCATCGAGAAGGCCTGGTACGACTTCGAGGCCAAGTACGAGGATGAGGCGTCGCAGTTCGTCTGTCCGGCCGATCTCACCGAGGTCGAGACGGCTCACGTGCAGGAGCTGGCGGCTCGGGCATTCACGGCTCTGGAGTGCCGGGGACTGGCCCGCGTCGACTTCCTCTTCGAGCAGCCCGGGCGCGGCTTTCTTCTCAACGAAGTCAACACGATGCCGGGGTTCACCCCCATCTCGGGGTTTCCGAAGATGTGGCAGGCGTCGGGAATGAGCTACCCCGAGCTGTGCGATGAACTGGTCAGGCTGGCGCTGATGGCCACCGCCCGGTAGGGAATCGCTCCCGGCACCGAGCCGCCATGGCAGGCCGGTCCCGGTTCGTATCGAACCGACGGGACTCCGGCGGGCCCGGCCGTCGGCCTCGGAGGGATTCGGGAGGTCGGGCGGTCAGAGCTTGACGACCGGGCAGGTGAGGGTGCGGGTGATCCCTTCTACCGACTGGATCTTGGCTACGACCAGCTTGCCGAGAGCATCGACATCTTCCGCCTCGGCATGGATGATGGCATCGTAGGGTCCGGTCACTGCGTGGGCGTTCTTCACCCCGGCGATCTTTCCAACTTGCTCGGCCACCTGGGCGGCCTTTCCCACTTCGCTCTGAATGAGGATGTAGGCCTCGACCAACGTGCCTCCTTGAAGCTTGAAAAGTCCTCTCCAGGGGCGACTATACAGAGGCGAGGGGCCGATGGCAGGTCCGGTCGGCGCGGGACCCCCGGGCCCGGCCGGCTGCCTCCGATCGGCGGGAACCGCGAGAACGCCCTCAGTACCCGTCGGCTCCCAGCCGTAGCCGGGCGGCAAAGAGGCGTCCGTCCTCCTCTTCGGCGTCGAAGATGATCCTTTGGCCTTGGCGGAGGGTGCGGAACACACTTCCTTCCAGGGAGCCGGGACGAAGGTAAACCCGGCTCTGATCGTCGTCGCGCAAAATCACTCCGACACCGGTAGTGGGGTCGTAGACCTTGACGACGCCCTGCATCACACCTTCTCGATCTTGCCGGCCTTGATGCAGGCGGTGCACACTCGCATCCGTCGCGAGTTGCTGCCGTGGCGCACCCGGACCCGCTGAATGTTGGGCAACCAGCGGCGGCTCGACCGCTTGTGGGAGAAGCTGACCTGCTTGCCCACCCACGGCTCCTTGCCGCAAATCTCGCATCTGTACGCCATGAAGAATCCCGGGAATCGGGGGAAGCGCCGGGAGAATAGCAGAGGCCCGGGCCTGCCCCGACGCCTCCGTATACTCGGCCGACCGATGACCTCCGATCCGCCGCCCGTCAACGGCCGATGACGCCTCCCGGGCGAAGCCTCGCCTACCTCGCCGCCGTCCCGGTGGAACGGGTCAAGGGACTGGCCGGAAAGCGGGCCCGGGCTTTGACGGAAGCCGGGGTCGCCAGCGTCACCGACCTGCTGCTCCATGCCCCGCGCCGCTATATCGACCGATCTCGCATCGTGTCGCTGGCCGATGTGCCGGTGGGCGAAGAAATCACCGCCGTCGGCGTGGTGAAGCAGGTCAAGACCCGCCGGGTGCGCGGCAAGCTCACCATCGTCGAGGCCTCGATCTTCGACGGCAATTCCTACCTGTTCGCAGTCTGGTTCAACCAGCCGTTCCGAGCCCGCCAGCTCACCGAGGGGGCCGAGGTGGCGCTCTCGGGCAAAGTGGAGCGGTATCGAGGGAGGCTGCAGATGAGCTCTGCGGCCGTCGACGTGCTCGACCGTCCCGGAGAGTCCCTGGTCACCGGCCGGGTGGTGCCGGTGCACCCGACGGTGAGCGGGGTGGGTCCGGGCCACCTGCGGCGGGCCGTCCACAACGCTCTGGGCCGTTCCCGGCCGATCTCCGATTCGCTCCCTATCGAGCTGGTGGAGCGACTCGGGTTGGTGGGCCGCGACCGGGCCATCGCCGACGTGCACTTTCCCGACAGCCTCGAAGACGCCGAGGAGGCGCGCCGGAGGCTGGTGTTCGATGAGCTGTTCCGGCTGGAAGTGGCTTTGGCGCTGCGCAAGCACCGGCAAATCGAAGAGGCGGCCGGCATCGAGCATGCCGTCGACAACGGCCTGGTGGGCGCATTCGTCTCCGGGCTGCCCTATCCGCTCACCGGAGCGCAGCGGCGCTGCCTGACCGAGATCCACAAGGACCTGGCGGCCCCCCACCCCATGCACCGCCTCCTCCAGGGCGAGGTCGGCTCCGGCAAGACCGTGGTGGCCGTGGCGTCGCTTCTCACTGCCATTCAAGGCGGCTATCAGGCCGCGGTGATGGCTCCTACCGAGGTGCTCGCCGAGCAGCACTTCCTCAGCATCGGCGATCTGATCGAGGGTTCCGGCCTGGGTCCGCCCATCGAGGGGGCAGGAGCCGGCCTGGGAATGGGCAGCCTCTTCTCCGAAGAGGCCAACGCACCGTCTCCCGTCCGCCTGGCGCTCTTGACCTCGAGCGCCGCCGAGGTGAACTTCCGGCCCAGGGGAAGCGTCAAGCGCGATCAGGTGGTCGAGTGGATCGGGGCGGGAGATGTCGACGTGGTGGTGGGCACCCATGCCCTCATTCAGGAAGGGGTCCACTTCCTGCGCCTCGGCCTGGCCGTGGTCGACGAGCAGCACCGCTTCGGGGTGCACCAGCGAGTACGACTGCGGGAGAAGGGCGCTGAGGCCCAGCCCGATCTGCTCATCATGACCGCCACCCCCATCCCGCGAACGTTGTCGATGACCCTCTACGGCGATCTCGACGTGTCGATCCTGGACGAGATGCCGCCGGGCCGTTTGCCGACGGTCACCATCCACAAAGGCAAGTCGCCCTCCGACCTGGAGGAGGTGTATGCGCTGATACGGGCCGAGGCCGCCCGGGGCCGTCAGGCCTTCGTGGTTTGTCCCTTGGTGGAGGACAGTCCCAAGGTGTACGCGGCTTCGGCCACCGCCGAGTTCGAGCGGCTCCAGGGGATCCTGGACGATCTGCGCCTCGGCCTCATCCACGGGCAACTCCGTCCGGCCGAGAAAGAACAGGTCATGGACCGCTTCCGGGACGGGGAGATCGATGTCCTGGTGGCGACGACGGTGATAGAAGTCGGCATCGACATCCCCAACGCCACCTTGATGGTCATCGAGGATGCCGATCGTTTCGGGCTCAGCCAGCTCCACCAGCTCCGGGGCCGGGTGGGCCGGGGCGAGGTGCAGGCGACCTGCGTGCTGCTTGCCGAGCCCACGACTTCCGAAGGGGAGCGCCGTATCGGGGCCATGGTGGCCACCACGGACGGCTTTCGTCTCGCCGAAGAGGACCTCCGTATCAGGGGCCAGGGCACCGTGTTCGGCGCTCGACAGGCCGGGGTGGCCGACCTGCGCCTGGCCGACATCTTGCGCGACGTCGAGTCTCTGGTGACGGCGCGGCGAGAGGCGTTCGCCCTGGTGGCCGCCGACCCCGACCTGTCGGGCCATGCCCCGATCGCCGAGGAGATCCGGGCTCTGCTCGGCGAGGAGGTCGAGTGGCTGTTCATTTCTTGAGATGCGGGTGATCGCCGGCGTCGCCAAGGGACGGCGGCTCAAGGCTCCCAGAGGCGCGACCACCCGGCCGATGACCGATCGAGTCCGTGAGGCCCTGTTCTCGTCGCTGGGGGCGCTGGTGGAGGGCGCCCGGGTCCTCGATCTCTATGCCGGCTCGGGATCGCTCGGCATCGAAGCATTGAGTCGGGGGGCCGGTTCGGCCGTCTTCGTGGAGAGCGATCGGACGGCGCAGGCCGCGCTGGCGGACAACCTGGCCGCTACCGGATTGGACGGCGAGGTCGTCGGCGGCGACGTCGCCGACTACCTGAAAGGCGCCGCCGGTCCCTTCGACCTGGCGTTCGTTGACCCTCCCTTCGCCCTGTCGCTAGCGTCTCTCCAGAAGGTGCTCGAGGACCTGGTCGCCGTGCTCGCCCCAGGTGCCATAGTGGTCTTGCACCGGCCGAGCGGCGAGGAAGAACCGGCCTGGCCCGCGGGCCTGCACTACCAGCAGCACCGTCGCTACGGAGACAGCGCCGTGTGGCGGCTCAACAAGGAGATGTGATGAGCAGTGCCCTGCTGCCGGGGAGCTTTGATCCCCCCACCAACGGGCATCTCGACGTGATCGGCCGGTGCTCGGGGATCTTCGACCGGGTGGTGGTGGGCGTCCTCGCCAATCCTTCCAAAGAGCCGCTGTTCAGCACCCAGGAGCGAATGAACCTGCTCAAAGATTGTTGCGCCGACCTCGAGAACGTCGAAGTGAGCGCCTTCGACGGACTGCTCGTGGATTTCGCGGTGGAGCTGGGGGTCGACGTGATCGTCAAGGGCATGCGGGCGATCTCCGACTTCGACTACGAGCTCCAGATGGCGCAGATGAACCGACGGCTGTCGGGGATCGTGTCGATGTTCGTCGCCACCAAGCCCGAATACAGCTTCTTGTCGTCTTCCCTCGTCAAGGAAGTGGCCCGGTTTGGGGGGAACGTGGGCGACCTGGTACCACCACTGGTGCTCGACGCCCTGCGGGAGAAGCTGTCGTGACGAGCGAAGAACAACGAATCCCACCGACTCCGGGCGCTCTCCTCGATCTGGTCGAGGAGTTGATTGCGGCCGTGGAGGGAGCCAAGAGCGTGCCGCTGTCGGGCAACGTCATGCTTGATCGGGAGGAGTTCCTGGCCAAGCTGGACAACTTGCGCCAGGAGCTGCCCGAAGAGCTGAGGGCGGCTCGCTGGATGGTCCGAGAGCGGGACGCCTTCGTGGCCCGTACCAACGAGAAGGCCCGCCACATACTCGACGACGCCCGGGAGAAGGCACAGGGCCTGGTGAGCGAGTCCTACATCGTGAAGGAGGCGGTCGAGGAGGCCAACCGGCTGGTACGTAATGCCGAAACCGAAGCCCGCCGGATCCGGCTCGAGGGGGAGGACGACGCCGAGGCTCGTCTCGCCGAGGCGGAGACCGTGCTGGCCGAACTGCTCCAGGAGGTGCGCGGTGCCCGAAACGTGCTCCACCAGGCACGGGGTCCCGCACCCGAGCCGCCGATCTCCGAGTAGTCGGCCCCGATTCCGTACAATGGCGCCATGCCCACCCGCCCCAATCCTTTCGTTTTTGGCGTCTCCGATCTGCTCCATTCCCCCGGTAAGCGGCGGCCCGAGCTCATCGAAGAGGTGGTCGACTACGGGGTCGAGCTGTCCCGCACCGCCTCGGATCGCCCTCTGACCGGTGAGCTGGAACTCGAAGGAGTCTCGGGCGGAGTGATGGTGACCGGCCGGGTGGTCGTCGGAGTGCACCATCGGTGCAACCGCTGCTTGAGGGAGTGGACCGAGGACCTGGCCGTCGAGATCCGTCAGCCATTCACCTCCGACGTTCAGAGTGACTACGTCGTGGCGGGTGAGGTGATCGACGTCGAACCACTCCTGCGCGACGAGGTGACGCTGGCCCTCCCCCTCGTTCCGTTGTGCCGGGCCGATTGCGCGGGACTTTGCCCGACGTGCGGAGCCGACTTGAATACCGGGGCCTGTCCCGGCCACCCCTCCGACGAGGAGGGGCCGTTGGCCGGATTGCGCGAGCTGCTAGAAACGCAGGAGTAGCCATGGCCGTACCCAAGAAGAAGATGTCGCGCTCACGCACCCGCCGCCGCAAGGCGGCCTGGAAGGTGACGGCACCCCACATCGTGAGGTGCCCGCAGTGCAACGCTTCGAAGCTTCCCCACCGGGCCTGTCCCGAGTGCGGGACGTACCGGGGCCGGGAGGCCCTTCGGGTCGAGTAGGGGTCAGTGGCCCGCATCGCTCTCGACGTAATGGGGGGCGACAAAGCCCCCGAAGAAACCGTCGCCGGCGCCGTCGATGCCGCCGGTCGAGGGGTCGACGTCGTTTTGGTCGGCGACGGGGATGCCGTCGGTCGGCTCTTGGAGGCGCTGGAAGTCGATCTCCCGCTGGTCCACTCCTCGCAGGTGATCGAAATGGGGGAGGATCCGGCCACCGCGGTGCGGGACAAGAAAGACGCTTCGGTGACGGTGGCGGCCCGAATGGTTGCCGACGGTGAGGCCGCCGGCATGGTCTCGGCCGGGTCGACCGGGGCCGCCCTGGCGGCTGCCGCCCTGGTGATCGGCCGACTGCCCGGGATAGATCGGCCGGGCATCGCCGGCATCTTCCCGGCCGGAGGCGGGATCGTCGTGATCGACGTCGGCGCCAACATCGAGTGCCGCCCCGAACACCTGGCGCAGTTTGCCGTCATGGGTCGTGCACTCGCCGAGACCTACCTCGACAAGCCCAATCCCCGGGTGGGCTTGCTCAACATCGGAGAGGAAGCGGTCAAGGGTCGCAATCTCGAGAAGGAGGCATTCGGCCTGCTCGAAGCCGGGCCCACCAACTTCGTGGGCAACGTCGAGGGCCACGACCTCGCCACCGGTCGGGCCGACGTGTTCGTCACCGACGGCTTCACCGGCAACGTCCTGCTCAAGACCACCGAAGGGGCCGCCCATTTCCTGTCCGTGCTCATCTCGGAGACGCTGATGAGCGACCTCAATGAGGAACACCGGGCCACGGAGTTCCTGGTTCCCAAGCTCGCCGAGATGAAGGAACGCATCGATCCCGAGTCCTACGGCGGAGCTCACCTCGTCGGCACGCACGGCGTGGTGGTGATCTCCCACGGCTCGTCATCGCGCCGAGCCATCAGCAACGCTCTGCTCATGGCCTCGGAAGGAGCCGAACGCGGTCTGGTCGAGCGCATGGCGGCCGGACTGTCGTCCTGAAGTGGACGACCCGACCGCTCGCCTGCAGGAGGCCCTCGGCCATACGTTTGCCGACCCCGGTCTCCTGAAGCGGGCGTTGATCCACCGCTCGGCGGTGGCCGAGGGACTGGGCACCGAGTCGTACGAGCGCCTCGAATTCCTGGGTGATGCCGTCCTGGGCCTCGCGGTGGCCGGCTACCTGGTGGTCACCTACCCGGATCTGACCGAGGGAGAGATGGCCATGACCCGGGCATCGGTGGTCAGCGAAGCGGCGCTGGCGCCCATAGCCGAGGACTTCGGGGTGGGGGAAGCCGTGGTGCTCGGTAGAGGGGAGGCTCAGACCGGCGGAAGAGCCAAGCCGTCGATTCTCTCCGACACCCTCGAGGCGCTGATCGGTGCCGTCTACCTGGACGGGGGGTTCGAGGCGGCTCGGGCGGTGGTGCTGCGGCACTGGACCCCGCTGATCGACGAGCGGGCCCGGCGGCCCGGGGCCCGCGATTTCAAGACACGCCTCCAGGAGATGCTGGCCCCTCAGGGCCGCCGGCCCGAGTACGCCTTCGAGGAGAGAGGGCCCGACCACGCCAAGGTGTTCCGGGTCACCGTTGCGGTGGAGGGTGAGGTGCTGGGCACCGGCACCGGCAGCTCGAAGAAGCGGGCCGAGCAGGAGGCGGCCCGCGTCGCCCTAGAGCGTCTCGGCTGAGCGATGCCCGAACTCCCGGAGGTGGAGGCGACGAGGAGAGTCCTGGCGACGGAGCTGACCGGGGCGCGGGTGAGAGACGTTTCGGTGCGCCGGCTCCGCATGGTGCGGCGCCAGCCCCGCCCGGCCGACTTCGCCGCCCGCCTGGTGGGTCGCCGGGTCGGCACGGTGGGCCGCCGCGGCAAAGTGCTCCTCGCCGAGCTGACCGGGGATCTCACCTGGGTCAGCCATCTGGGAATGTCGGGTCGGATGCGATTGACCGATTCCGGAGAGCCGGAGGCTCCGCATACCAACGTGGTGGTGGAATTCGACGGCAGCCGTCAGCTGCGGTTCATCGATCCCCGGACGTTTGGCTACATGGCCGTCCTCACCCCGCAGGAGCTGGCCGATTCTCCGCTGGGCCGAATCGGTCCCGATGCCCTCGACGACCTTCCCCGCAGCCCGGAACTGGCCCGCCGGCTGGCGGGCCGCACCGTCCCCATCAAGGCTCTCCTGTTGGACCAGACCTTCCTGGCCGGGATCGGCAACATCTATGCAGACGAGATGCTGTTCCGGGCCGGTATCCGAGGAGATCGAGCCGCCGGCTCGCTGGCCACCACCGAGGTGAAGGCATTGCGGCGAGCGGTGCGGCCCGTGTTGGAGGCCGGACTGAAGTGGGGCGGGACCAGCCTCGACGACCTGGCCTACCTGTTGCCCGACGGGCGGGTCGGGGAGTTCGCCGCCCGGCTGGCCGTGTACGGCCGCCAAGACGAGCCGTGCCCACGCTGCGGCACGCCCATCCGACGCAGCGTGGTGCGGGGCCGCAGTACGTTCTGGTGTGCCCGGTGCCAGCGGTGATCGCCCGCCGTTGCGTGGTGATGGGCCTGGTGCAGCGGGTCGGCTACCGCTACTTCGTCTACGACCGGGCAACGGCCCTCGGCGTGGTGGGCTGGGTGCGCAACCGGCCCGATGGGGGCGTGGAGGCCTTCATTCAGGGAAGCGAGCAGTCCGTCGACGCCATGATCGAGGCCCTGGGCGAGGGCCCCCACCATGCGCGCGTACAGGCCGTACACTGCGATGCGGTCGCAACCGAGCCGGGGCTGGACGGTTTCGATATCCGCTTTTGAGGGCGGGGACAATACTCGGAGCGCTGGGATCCCGGTGATACGCTGCGGCGACCCTTGCGACTCAAGACCCTTTCTCTTTCAGGCTTCAAGTCCTTCGCGGACCGCACCCGGCTCGACTTCGAACCCGGGGTCAACGTCGTCGTCGGCCCCAACGGCTCGGGCAAGTCGAACCTGGTCGACGCCGTGTCCTGGGTGATGGGGACCCAGGCGACCACCCAGCTCCGCACCGAGCGGATGGAGGAAGTGATCTTCTCGGGTACCGCCACCCGGCCCGCCCGGGATCGGGCCGAGGTCAGCCTCACCTTCGACAACACCGAGCGCATGTTGCCCCTCGACGTGCCCGAGCTCACGGTCACCCGGCGCCTGCACCGGGACGGGACTTCCGAATACGAGATCAACGGCACGCCGTGTCGTCTCCTCGACATCCAGGAGCTGTTGAACGACGGCAACGTCGGCAGGCACCAGCACGTCATCATCGCCCAGGGGCGTATCGAGAGCATCCTCAATTCCCGGCCCGAGGAGCACCGGGCAGCGGTCGAGGAGGCGGCCGGGGTCGTCAAGCACCGCAACCGCCGGGACCGGTCGATCCGGCGTCTCGAAGCGACCGATGAGGACACGAAGCGGCTTCGGGACATTCTTCGGGAGTATCACAAGCACATGAAGCCGCTGCGTCGCCAGGCCGAGGCCGCCGAGCGCCACGAGGCGACCAAGGCCGAGGTGCACGCCCTCCGCCTCTACCTCGGGGGCCGGGAGCTGCGGGCCATTCTCGACCGCATCGCAGAGGCCGAGGCCGCCGAAAGCCGTCACCGGGAGGAATTGGCCCGGGGCCGGCACGAGTTGGCCGAAATCGAGGCCTCGCTCGGCAGGCTGGAGGGCGCCGCCGGGGAGGCGGGCCGGGCGCTGGAGCGCGACACGGCTGCGGCAGCCCGGCTGGAGACGACGGCGGAGCGGTTGCGGCGGGTGGGAACGGTCGCCCGGGAACGGCGGGTGGCGCTCGACAGCCGGCGACGGGGAGCGGGCGAGCGGCGTCGCGACCTCGAATTGGAGGCCCAGGACCTGCGCCGCCAGCTGGCGGACGGCGCCGAGGAGGAGCGGCGGCAGCGGGCCCGCGCCGAACGGGCCGAGGTGGCGCTGCACGCCCTGGAGGACGAGGAACGTTCGCTGGCCGAGCAGGATCGCCTGCCCGTCGAGGGAGTGGTGGCCGCCCTGCGGGGCGATTTGGGGGCCATGGAGGCCGGCGCCGAGCGCGATCGGCGGGAGGAAGAGGCGATCGCCAGGCGCTCCGAGATCCTGGCCGTCCGCATCGAAGACGAGCGACGAGAGGCCGAACGCCTGACCACCGAGATCGAGCGGGCCGACGCCGAAGTGGGGGCGGCCCAGGGCGCCTACGACGACACCAAGCTCGCACGGGAACTGGCCCAGCGTGAATGGGAACTGGCCGAGGAGGGGCGGCAGGCGGCCGGCTTCGAGGCAACCGCCGCCCAGGCTCGGGTGGAGGCTCTTCGGGCCGTTCTGGGCGGGGTCGCCGATCCAGCGGCCCGTGACCGGGCCCAGACCATCGACGGCATCCTGGCCTCCCTGGAGGCCCGCCTCGACGTTCCCCCGGCCCTGGCTTCGGCCGTTACCGCCGCCCTCGGACCCTGGGTCGAAGGCCTGGTGCTGCGCGACGCCGACGCCCTCGCCGCGGCGGTGGCAGAACTCAAGGCCGATGGCATGGGTGGAGTCCCCCTGGTGTCGGCCGTCGATACGGGTCATGCCCCCGCTCGCAAGATCGCCGCCGAATGGGGGGTGGATGCCCTCGTCGATCGGCTGGGACCGGGCGCCGATAGCGGACTGGCCGAGGCGATGCTGGGCGACGTGATCCTGGTCGAGGGTTGGTCGAGCGGCTGGACGCTGGTACAGCGCAATTCGTCGGTGCGGGCGGTCACCCCGGAAGGGGACTTGATCACCGCATTCGGGGTGCGCCCCGCCGATCCGGCCGGCATCACTCCGGCGGCCCTCGAGGAGGCCGAGGCGGCCCTCGAGGAGGCCGAGACCGCGGTAGCCAGGGCCGACAGCGTGCTCATCGATCGCCGGCGTACGTTCGAGGCTGCCCGCACCAACGAGCGGAACGCCCTCGAGTCCCTCGAGGTGCTCGAAGCCCGGCTGGCCGGCTCGACCGAAGCGCTGGCCCTGATTCAGCGGACGAGGGCCGAGAGCGAGGCCGAAGCGTCCCGACTCGGGGAGCGGCGGCAGGCCCTGGCCGAGACCGCGGTGAGCCGGCAGGAACGGGTCGCCGAGCTGCGACAGCGGCTCGATGCCTTCGAGGGAGAGGAGGCGGCCCGCCACGAGGCGTGGGAGGCCATGAATCGACGTCTCCAGGAGGTCACCCGCCGTCGCGATGAGGCCCGCCGCACTCGTGAGGAGGCCACCGCGGCCCTGGGGGCGATCCGGGAGCGGCACCGTCTCACCGAGAAGCGACTAGCCGAGGTGTCACGGCAGCTCGCCCAGTGGGAGGAGGCCCCGGCCGAGGAAGAACAGGCCATCGACCGGCTGCAGTTGGTGGAGGACCGGGCCTGGCGTGCCCTGGCGATCGTCAAGGAGCACGTCGCCACGCTCCGGGAGCGGCAACGGGCACTCCGCGAGCAAGCGGGCTCGGCCGGGGATCGTTTGGACAGCACCCACCGGCGACAGCGTGATTTGGAAGACACCGTCGCCGAGGCCCGCGACGCCGCGTCCGCACTGGCCGTCGAACTGGCCGAGCTGCGTACCCGTCGAGAAGCGGTTGCCGAGGCACTGCGGCGGGAGGCGGACGCTTCCGAGGAGGAAGCCCTGGGCGCCGAACCCCCAGCGCTGGAAGAGGACGCCGATCCGGCCGAGCGCCTGGAATCGCTCGAGAACGAACTGCGTCGGATGGGGCCGGTCAACCCGCTGGCGGCCGCCGAGTATCGCCAGCTCGCCGAAGAGGCCGAGTTCCTGGAGAGCCAGCTGGCCGATCTCGAGGAATCGCGTCGGGAACTGCGCAAGGTGATCAAGGCGCTCGACGACAAGATCGCCGACCTCTTCACCGGGGCCTTTGCCGAGATCGCCGTCCTCTTCGAAGAGAACTTCTCCGGCCTGTTTCCCGGCGGGAAGGGCAGGCTGGTATTGACGGATCCCGACGATCCCCTGGAGACCGGTATCGAGATCGAGGCCCAACCGCTCGGCAAGAAGGTCAGCCGGCTCAGCCTGCTTTCCGGAGGGGAGCGGTCGCTGGCGGCCCTGGCGTTCCTCTTTGCGGTCTTCCGGGCCCGGCCCAGCCCCTTCTACCTTCTCGACGAGGTCGAGGCCGCCCTCGACGACGCCAACCTCCGCCGCTTCCTGCGACTGGTAGAGCTGCTCGGCCGGTCGGCCCAGCTCATCGTGGTGACCCACCAGCAACAGACGATGGAGGCGGGGGATATCCTCTATGGCGTCACGCTGGAGCCCGGCGAGTCTTCCAAGGTGCTCGCCAAGCGGCTCAGCCACGCAGTCGTCTGAGGTGCCGCCGTGACCGGCCTCATCATTCTGATCATCGTCATCGCGCTCATCGCCATTCCGGCGATTGCCATCTCGTACTACGCCCTCGCTCAGAGGCGACGAGCCGGGGCGGCCTTGCTGGAGGCGGTTCCGGCGGCCCGGCCACTCTCACTGGCCGATCGCCTGTCGCGAAGCCGCCGCGCCATCGGCGGCCGTCTCGGCGCGTTGCTGGCACGGGGCCGACTCGACGACGAGTTCTGGAACGAGGTCGAGGAAACTCTCATCGCAGCCGACGCCGGCACGGCGGCCGCCGCCGACCTGGTCGGCAAGGTCCGGGCGGCGGACCCGGGCGACCCCGAGGAAGCCCGCCGGCTGCTGCGCGACGAGCTGGTGGCCGCCTTCGGCCACAAGGACCGACATCTGGCGCCCATCGCCGATCCGGCGGTGATCGTGGTCGTGGGAGTAAACGGAAGTGGAAAGACCACGTCCATCGCCAAGCTGGCGGCCCGCTACCAGGCATTGGGCGCCGAGCCGTTGCTGGGCGCCGCCGACACGTTTCGGGCCGCGGCCGACGAACAGCTGCGGCTGTGGGCTCGAGACGTCGGGGCGGAGATCGTCGGAGGATCGCCGGGGGCCGACCCGGCCGCAGTCGCGTTCGATGCCTATCAGGCGGCCAAGGCCAGGGGAAAGGACGTTCTGATCGTCGACACCGCCGGACGCCTCCACTCGGATCGGAACCTCATGAGCGAGCTCGCCAAAGTGGTCCGGGTCCTCGAGCAGCGGGCCGGCCGGGTCGACGAGGTACTGCTGATCCTCGACGGCACCGGTGGCCAGAACGGCATCGCTCAGGCCGAGACGTTCACTGAGGCGGTCGGCGTCACCGGAGTGGTCATCACCAAGCTCGACGGCACTGCCAAGGGAGGAATCGCCGTAGCCATCGAGACCCAGCTCGGCATCCCGGTGAAGCTGATCGGGGTGGGGGAGACCGTCGAAGACCTCGTACCCTTCGAGCCGGAGGCATTCGTCGACGCCTTACTGGAGGAGGACGAGTGAGCACTCCCGAGGAGCTGCTGGCGGAGGCCCGGGCAGCCGCCGAGGGGGCCTACGCCCCCTACTCGCGCTTTCGGGTGGGGGCCGTGGTGATTGCAGCCGACGGTACCCGCTACACCGGGGCGAACGTCGAGAACGCCGCCTACGGATCGACCCTGTGCGCCGAGGCGGTCGCCATCGGCACGGCGGTCGCCGCCGGGGTGCGAGAGATCGACACGGTCGCGGTCGGCTGTCTCGACGCCTACGAGTGCTACCCGTGCGGGGAGTGCCGCCAGCTGATGAGCGAGTTCGGGGTCAAGAGGGTGGTGGTACAGGACGCCCAGGGCGGTGCCACCGAGCACACCCTGGACGAGATCCTGCCCCACTACTTCGGACCCAAGTCCCTCGAACGCTGAGCCGTCACCTGGTGCGGGCAAAGGCTCCGCTCAGGATCACGATGGCGAGGGCGGCCAGCGGCAACGCGTACCACACACCGCTCGCCAGCTCACCGAGGCCGATCGCCAGGAAAGCCGATCCCCAGAACAGATTCCAGCCCCATTTCGAGCGATACTCGGCCATGGCGAGACGGATCAACGTCTCGGCCAACACGATTGCGCCGGCCCCCACGAAGAACACGCCCCAGCCTTGCCACCAGCTGAAATCATCCCGGAAGCTGGTGTTCTCCGCCACCACGACGAGTGCGCCCCAGATGAAGAGCGCCGCCCACCCGATTGCATCGAGTCGATCGCTTTTCCACCAGTCTTCCCAGGACTGGTCCGACGAGTCGCGGGCACCGGTGAGCTGATCCTCCGGCGCCGCTTCTTCCCTGTGGTCCAAATCAGTCATCTCCACTTCCTCCCCGAGCGGCCCCGCTCGGCAAAAAGCCCGGCGGCCTCCTGCTCGCCGATCCAGATCAGACGCGTCGGCGTCTACCACTGCTCATAGCCTCAGGCCTGCTCCTCTGCTAGAGGCCAAGGGCCCTGATCCCCTCGCTCCCGGGGTTGACGAGGCGGCGGCCTCGGGCCGACCGTCCACCTCTCGGAGCGCTCCGAGGGGGAGCTCGTAACGCGCTGGGTGGCCTTTGGGGGTCTTGATGCCACTCTCCGTGGTATATTGCCCTCGGTACGGGAGGGTAAGGAGGTCGAAATGGGCCGGCTTTCGGGTTTTCGGGTTTTGGGGAAGATCCGGAGGGCCCCTCCCTGGCTACGTCGTTTGACTCTGGTCTGGGCCAGCGCGCTCTTTGCGGCCTCGTATGTGGTGATCACGGCCGGGCCGGCCGTGGGCGCCAACGTGTTGGTGGGAACCGAAGCCGAGTACCGTCAGGCCTTGGCTGATTTGAGCTCCGATTCGAGCGGACCCCACACGATCACGCTCACCGCCGATATCACGTTCACCAGCGGGGGAGGGGGCTCCTCCTAGGGGGCAAAAGTCCAGGTCAGTCAGAGCGCCTTTTGATGTGCACAGCACGCGGCACATAGTCGGTAGACCCGGCCGGGCGGCGTGGGGACTGGTTGTCCTGGCCTACGAGAGGAGGCACCGGGGACGACACCTAACCCTTATCGTCCTCGCTCACCTCTGCTGCCGCGCCCGTTCCCTTCCGCCACATGACCGACTGTTCCTCCGTCATGCGGCATGGCTGTTGGCCAGGACCTGCCGCCCCCCAGGAAACATCGAGGGCCGCCTAGTGGCGATGCCTCACCATGATCTTCAGACCCCCACTATCTCGCCCCTCCTCCCTATTGGCCGGGTTCCGTTCGTAGCCGGACCTTGTCGCATCCGAACAGCGCTTCACCGCCATCGGACTCGAATGTCGCACATGCCTCGGTGTCTCCCTCGGTGAGCTCGGAGTCCTGAACCCGCACGTGGAAAACAAGGTCCGAGTACCCATCGGCATTGACGTCCCGGAGGTGATCTGCGAACACGCTTTCGTCCGCCAACTCGTGTGCAGGTGAGGTTCCCGCAAAGAGGATGGAAGTCGGGTCGAGAGTGGTGACGTCGGTGAGGGCCGAGCCGAGGACTGCCACCGGGACAACACCCTTGGCGTTCAAGTTCACGGGATTGCTGTCACTCCCCGGCTTGATGTCGATCTGAACCTCGCGTTGGCCGTCGCTTGTTACGAACGCCGTGTCAGGCGTCAAGACTCTCCCAAAACTGACGGGCCCAAACAGGTAAGCGGAGACCGCTGCCTGGGCGGCTGCGATTCCCTGTCCCCCACCTGCTGCCTCACTGACTCCGATTTCCAGCTCGACGAGTCCGCACGCGTCTTCAAGAACCATGAACCGGGCACTTGGGTCATCGGCCACTTCCAAGAAGTCCGCATCGGCAATCGGATCACCGATATTGGGCGTATTGATGAACGTGACCGTCTCACCAAATACCTGTAGGGGCAGTCCAGTCACCTCGTACCGAACAACGAAGTCGGCGTTGTCGAGAGCCGTGCCACCCAAGACCTGCCCGTTGCAGAACTCAAATGTTGCAAAAGTCACGACCTGGCCTGCAGGCTCCGTCACCGTGAAGTCGCGAGTCAGGAGACTCACCGAGGAGCTTTGGCTGCCGGGAGCCGGTTCTCCGAAGATGAGATGTGGCGTGCCGAGA
>CAYFYE010000023.1:25412-27352 GCA_964347285.1 uncultured Acidimicrobiia bacterium | reverse complement strand
CGGCGGTGAGGCGCAACACGTACACACCGGAGGCAGAGAAGCTGGCCGTGGTCGTCGTCGAGCTGGGATCTGCGAAGGTCACCGTTCCCGGCCCGGACACCTTGGTCCACCGGGTTGTGAACGCCCCGGGGGGATTCGGGAGCCCATCGTCGGTGGCGAAGCCGGACAAGCTCGCACCAGCGGGCCAGGTGATGATTTCGTCTGGACCGGCGAACACGTTCGGCGCTTCGTTCACCTGCGTCACCTGAATATCGACCGTCTCGGTGGTGGTCAGGGCTCCGTCGTTCGCCTCGATTTGAACTACGTAGGCGCCGGGTGCGCTGAAGCTGGCGACCGTGGACGCGGCGTTGGGATCTGAGAAGGTGACCGTGCCGGGTCCGCTCAGCTGCGTCCACGTGATGGCGGGCGGGCCCGGAGGTGGGGGTTGTCCGTCGTCGTAGACCAGTGCGTCGAGTTGAGCCGGGGTGCCGAATGGAACCACCTGGTTGGGGCCGGCGTCGACGAACGGCGCCAAGTTCTCGAAGGGAACGCTCAGTTCGTACATGAGCCCATCCTGGGGAGCCGGTATGGCGGAATTGTTGTCGTCCGCCCGGTCGACGACGTACAGGTGATCCGGCCCCGAGTCGTCCGAGGCGGGTGCGAGTGCGAGGTCTGCCGGCTTGAGGGCGATCCCGGGCCTCTTCAGGAACGAGATGTCGATGGTGCGCAGGATCTGGAAATCCTTGGTCAACTCGTGGATGGCATCGTTGAGGGCGCTCTCCAGCACCAGGATCGTGTCGGACGCCGGGCGGTATTCGAGGCCTTCTGCGTCATGGATGTCGGCCAGAGTGAAGAGGTCGATGCTCGTCACGACATCGTCTGTGCCGTCGAACTGCCCGTTGGGCCCGGGCCTCACCCGGTACACGATCTGGTTGAGTCCGTCGGCCAGGAACAGGCTGTCGTCGGTGATGTCGCCCGGGGTCAACGCCCAGTCGTAGGCAACGTCCTCGACGTCGGTCGCCGGGAGAGCAGTATCCCAGAAGTCGGGATTGTCGCTGAACAGCTCTACGACAACATCATCACCGGTTCCGTACTCCTTGTCGGCCCCGGGGTCGACCTCGTACACCTCCGGTGGTTTGCGGTCGTTCACGATGAAGGCGTGGCGGCTGCCCGGATCGTAGGCGAGGCCCGTCGGCTCTTTCCTTCCCGGCTCTGGGCTGAGCCCGGTGGTGTGGACATCGGCGTCCCGGGTCATCTCCCACATGTTGAAACCGTCGAACAGGTCCGCCTCCTCGTCGATTTCCGAATCGGCGACCAACAGAGCGTCCTTGTGCTCGAGGTAAGTGACCCCGGCCGGGTCGATGATCAGCAGGCCGGCCACCTCTTCGCCGATGGTCGTTGAGCCACCGCCCAGATTCGTATCGTCGGCTACCAGCAAATCGCGGTCCTTCGGCTTCGGGTCGAGGAAGGTGACCACCCACGGCGTATCCGAGGTGCCGGCTCCGGTAACGGTGACGTCGGCCACGTTGGGGAGCAGTTCGAGTTCCGCCTCGAGGCTGCGGGTGCCCTCGGTCGTGGTGGAGATCATCGACGCAGCAGCGCCAGGGAAGCTATCCGTGGTTGTGATCTGGGCGACCGGCTGGTGACCCGGGTCCACGAAAGCTATCTGCCAGGGAGACGCAAGCGTCCCCGAACCGGAGACCGCCACCGTTGTGATGTTGTCAAGCGATTCGAGCTCGGATTTGATGGTGGACGGGTCGGCGTTGTGGGCAATGGGGTTGGTCGGCCCTTGCCCATCGAAGCTGAGGGTAAACGTTCCACCATCCGATCCCTGGGTAGTCGTGGTGATGGTGGAAGATGAACCGTCGGTGAAGTTGTCGGCGGTGGTCAAGTCGGCCATGTCTTGGCCGCCGGGATCGAGGAAGGTAATCAGCCAGGGATCACTGGAACTCCCGGACCCG
>CAYFYE010000023.1:0-25312 GCA_964347285.1 uncultured Acidimicrobiia bacterium | reverse complement strand
TTGTTGATTGGGGCGTTGTACTCCAAATCTCCCGTCGGACCCTGCCCGTCGAAACTGATCGTGAAGGTGCCGCCCGAGGCGTCGTTGTGGATCGATTGCTGCTCGTCGACGGGCCCGCTGTCGTTGTACAGCTTCTGCACCTCGTTGACCCCGATGAGAGCATCCTGATAGTCAAGGTCTCCGGTCGGACCCTGCCCCTCGAGGCTCAGGGTGAAGGTGCCGCCTGCCGCTTCGACGTAGATCGACTGTTCCTCGTGCCTGAGCAGGTCAATCGTCTGGATGAGGGTCGCCACCTCTTCCGCGGGGGGCGCGCTGATAGTGTCGGTTTGCGCGGACGCCAGGAGGCCTGCCGGCGGTGCGACTGCATGGGCCGGCGCGGTAACCGTGAGCACGAGGAGGAGAGCTGTGGCAGCTCTCGTCACCCTCCCCGGCCGAACGCCACGTCTGCGATATGCCCGAATGGCCCCTCTCATTTGTGCCTCCCTCGACCGAACCACTTCGCCCGGGGCCGGGCCGACCTCGATTGCCCTCCGCTTGCGGTGTCAGAGTGCCCATACCACCCTGAGTGTCGGACTGGCCCCGCGGAGTGCAGATTACACTCTCCGTGGCTGAAAACCAAACCATCAAGCCACGTTACGTGGCCATCGGTTTCCCTCGAACGACCCACACCGAAGGTGGATCCGACCTCGGCTTCGATGACCGCTCCAACCCACACCGCCGGGACTCCTTCTCGGGGCGGGACTGGCCGGCGGTGCACTCGATCCGAACTACGAGGTATCGCTCGAGGAGGACGCCCGTGCCCGCACCGTCGGTCGCGGGGCGCCCGGTCCGAATCGGGCTTTCTCGGCCGCGACCACAGTGGGCCTCCCGATCTCTGCGCCCGTCGCCGATACCTCCCGTCCCGGTAAGCTCGGCGCCACGCCGCGACTCAGGAGGTGATTGGCATGTCCGTCGAAAACAACAAGGCGGTGGCACAGCGCATCTATGACGCCATCAACCAAGGAAACCTCGACTTGTTCGACGAACTGATCTCTGCGGATTTCGTTGAGCACGAGGAGTTCCCCGGTCTACCCAGCATCGGTCCGGAGGCTCCCAAGGCGGCGCTCGGCATGTTCCGGGCCGCCTTTCCCGACCTCCGATTCACCCCCAACGAGATGATCGCCGAGGGGGACAGGGTTGCAGTGCGGGCCACGATGACCGGTACCCACCAGGGCGAGTTCATGGGCATCCCGCCCACGACCAAGAGCTGCAACGTCCAGGTTTTCGACATCCTTGAATTCCGCGGCGACAAGGCGACGGCCCATTGGGGCGTGATGGATCAGGTCGCGATGATGGAGCAGCTCGGGATAACACCCGAGATGTGATCGATCGGGGGCCGGTTCCGGGCCCCTCTCCGGCTCGTCCCTTCACCGAGCAGCTACCGCTCCGGCGCGGTGATGAGATCTCTGAAGGAGGGCCTCGGCGTTCGCCGGCGTTTTCCCTCGCCGCGCAGATCGCATGATCTCGAGCGCTTCCGCCGCGCCGCACCCGGGGGCGGTGGATCAGCCCAGATCGTCTGCCGCCGACCTCCCGTCGGCACCGCGGGCGATCCCTTGGCAGGCGGTGTCGGGCTTTCGCCGATTTGCGCCGATCGCTTCTGGTCGGGTGCTGCTCGGGGAGCGATGGGAAGGGACATCATCGTTTTCCCGGCGGCGCCGGTGACCAGAGGAAACAGGGCCCCGAATCACCACCTGGAACGCCGCCAGGGCCCCGGGGCGGGTTGGTAGGTTGGCCCAGTTCGGCGAGGGAAGGTGGTGCGGCCGAGCGGGACGGGCACCCGGATTCATGGGCAACATCAGGCCCTGCGTTAGCTTGAGGAAGACCGAAAGACGCCGTGTTCATCGACGCCCACGCCCATCTCGACAAGTACGACGCCGAAGAGATTCCCGGCGTCCTCGATGCCATTGAGCGGCTCGGGATCTTGACGTTGAGCGTGTCGGTCGATGTCCCATCGTTCCTACGGACGGAGATGATCGCGGCACGATCGAATCTCGTCGTCCCTGCGTTCGGTGTTCAGCCATGGGAGGCGCCGCGTTACGTCGACGCACTCGAAGATGTCGAAGGGCTGGTCGAGCGGAGCCCACTGATCGGGGAGATCGGACTCGACTATCGGTTCGTTCCGGACGAGTCCCAATACGGTGCCCAGCGCACGGTGTTCGCTCGATTCCTGACGTGGGCCCGTGAACAGCGCAAGCTGGTCAACGTTCATTGCGCAGGTGCGGAGCACGACACGGTCGACCTACTGCGTGAGCATGGCATCGAGCGGGGCATCATCCATTGGTACTCGGGACCCCTCGATGTGCTGGCCCAACTGATCACGGCCGGGTTCATGTTCACGGTCGGCGTCGAACTGCTGCATTCGGACCATGTGCGGACTGTGGCTCGAGCCATTCCGACCGACCAGCTGCTCACGGAAACCGACAACCCGGGCGGGCCCCGATGGGTAACCGGCGAGACTGGGTATCCACCCCTCATCGAAAGCATCGTGGACGAGCTGGCTCGCATTCGCGGGGTCGAACGCGGCAACCTCCTCGCCACCGTCCACTCCAACGTGGTCCGGCTGGTCGAGCATGATGCCCACTTGGGGCTGTGGTTGGGAGTGTCGAGCTAGGCAGGATTCACGAGCGGCCCGATCGGCCGGCTACGGGGCCACGATCGGGTGCGGGTAATCGGTGGCGCGATGCTGGAAAGAGAGGATCTTGGGGTTCTGGACAACCCCCTCCCTGATCTCGATCGCCCGCCCGATGGTGGGGTCGTCGGCCCAGGCCGCGGGGCCGGACATGATCACCTCGAGGTAGGGAAGGAGTGCGAGCGAGATCTCCCACGAGGCGCTGCCCCAGAGGTAGGTAGGAGTGTGGTCGACGGCGTAGTAGACGGCTCCGGTTTTGCCTCCCACGTGGAAGGTGGGTTCTGTGAACGACGTGGGCCGAGCGAACGGGAATCCCATTCCCAGGTCGCAGCTCACGTCGATGATGAGCGAGCCCGGCCGCAGGCGCTTCTCGTCTCCCGGCTGCAGAAACATCAGGGGATCGTCCGTGTCCTGAAGCGTCCCGTTTACCACCAAATCGGCGGCCGCCAGCTCATCAGCCAACAGGACTTCCTTGCCGTCCTCGATCACCGTTGTCATCGGTCCGTCGGGCTCGCTCGGTCTGCGCATGTGGCGATGACGACACCCGAGGACCTGGTCCCGGACCAGATGGGGAGGCCGCTGGGTGTAGACCGTGATGTCGGAGAAGCCCCGTCCCTGCAGCGCGTAGATGGCCCCGCGACTCACCGAGCCGAACCCCAGCACTGTGGTCCGCTGCGGGGGTCCGTAGAAGCCGTCCCTGCCCGTCAGCTCCAAGGCGTGCAGTACTCCGCAATACCCGGCCAGCTCGTTGTTCTTGTAGAAGACGTGCATCTGCCGATCGCCGTCGCGGCCCCACAGGAACATCGCCTCGAAGGCGATCAGCGTCAGCCGCCGGTCGATCGCCGCCTCGGTGATCTCCTGCTGCTGCACGCAGTGGGGCCATCCCCACAGGATTCGCCCGGTCTTCAGCTCCTGGAGATCTTCGGCCATGGGTTTGGGCAAGATCACGACGTCGCTCGATCCCAGGATCTCGGCCCGACTCGCCAGGGCGACGCCGAGCTCCTCGAGCCGGTCATCGCCGACTCCGAAGTTGGTGCCGTAGCCTTCTTCGAACACCAGATTCGCACGCAGCGCCTCGGGTAGGAAGGCCAGATGGTGGGGATGGATCGCGACCCGCGACTCGTGCTCCTTACGGGAAGTCCCCACAACTCCGGTTCTCAGGTAGCTCACGTGGGTCCTCCTCCGTCAGATTCGGCGGCTCCGGCAGTCGGCACCAACCTTATACCCCCGACCCTCTCTCCCACCTCTGCGGCGTCCGTCCCGCCTTCACGCCGGCAGCGGGTCGGGAGGGCCTGAAGGTCGACACCGAACGGGTCGCTCTTCGGCAGCGATCCGATCGGTGTATCTGGCCGCACGCGGCCGCGCCGACCGGAGGGCCGAAGGGCGCTGCCAGACTGATCTCGATGGCTTCGCCCATCGAGATCAGTGAGTATCGGCCCGAGTGGCCCACTGAGTTCCGGCGGATCGGTGCCATGCTCCGGAGGGAGCTCGGCGAGCGGGCGGTGCGGATCGACCACATCGGGAGCACCGCGGTTCCGGGGTTGGCCGCCAAGGACGTGATCGATGTGCAGATCACGGTGGAGGCCCTCGACGCCCCGGAGATCGAGGCAGCGTTCGAGCGGGCCGGAGCCCGTCCGACCGACCTCACCTCCGATCACCTGCCTCCCGGCAGCGTGCTGGACCCGGAAGAGCTCCGCAAGCTGGTGTTCGTGTTCGAACCGCCGGCCCGCCGGGCCAACGTGCATGTGCGCCAAGCGGGACGCTTCAACCAGCGCTACGCGCTGCTGTGCCGCGACTACCTACGCGCTCATCGCGGTACGGCCGATGCCTACGCCGAGGTCAAACGCCGGCTTGCCGGGCGCTTCCCCGACGACGTCGATGCCTACTACGACGTCAAGGATCCGGCGTTCGACCTGTTCATGTCCGCCGCCCCGGAGTGGGCGGCGTCGACGGGCTGGGAACCAGGTCCCTCCGACGCCTGAGAGCGGGGCTGTGCTCGGCGACCCCTGTCGTCGATCCCTATTGGAACGGGCGCCAGATGCGGTACGGGTTGAGGTACCCGGGCTCTCCGGGCTGCTTCAGATAGCCCTCGATCTCGGCGTTCGAGAACAGGGTGACGTCCTCGATCGGGGGCGTGACCCCGGGCGGGAATGTCTCCAGGATCTCGTCGACCAGCAGCGTCAGATAGCGCAGCGCTCCGGCCACGGCCCGCTTGGCCTTGTCGGCCGAGGCGAGGGTGGCCCGCCCGACCACTCCCACCGGCGTGGCGATCATCTCGAGCGGGGTGTTGTTGCGCACGCTCCACCACAGATGGGGACGGCTTCGCTGCGCCGCCGACTTGTTGAAATGTCCGTCGGGCAAGTAGCCCTGGGGGACGGTGTCGACCGCTTTGGTCATGTCCACCGTCTCCGGTGCCAGCAGCAGCGCCAGCGACGTTTCGGCCTCGTCGGCGTGGACGAAGTCGTCTTCGAACGGTCCGCCCCGGTCCGCGGTCCGGAAGAACTCCGACATCGTGCAGCACCAGTCGACGGCGATCGCCAGGAACGGCAGCTCGGGGTAGCGGAGGGCGAACCGGTCGATCGCGCTCGAGATCACCCAATGCTGGGCGTGGTTGTTCAAGAGCACCATCTTCCGATACCCCTGGGACCACAGACCGAACATCACGTCCACGAGCAGCATCTCGAGGACGCTCTGGCTGATGGGGATGGTCCCGATCAGCCCGACGTGGTGCTTGGGGTGGTTTCCGTACAGCCACGGAGAATACGCGAGGGCCACCTCCCGGCCCCGGCGTTTGGTGGCTCTCCGGATGCCCTCGGCCAGCCTGCTCACCTGCAGGCTGTCCTGGGCGCTGACGCTGTGTGGACCGTGCAGCTCCGTCGATCCGAGCGGGATCAGCACGACGTCGTTCGTCTCCCGCCGCCTCGCCAGCTCGTCGGGATGGGTCATCTGGATGTAGCAGCCCGGGGTTTCCATCTCGCCGGGGGAAGGGATCTCGAACTCCTCGCTGAGGATCCGGTCGATCTCTTCGTCGGACGCCTCCCAGATCTGCCGTTTCAGCACGCCGACCGAGGTGTCCTCGAACTCGGGCGCAATGAACTTCGTGGCGGCCATGCCCGCTCCTTTCGTCTCTAGCCGGATTCGTTCTCGATGACTTCGGTATCTGCCAGGATCGACTCCCCTTGCTCCCGTATGATCCGGTCGACCAGCTCGGCCGACACACCTTCGACGCATCCGACGCGGGTGGCGGCGGAGGCCCCGACCGCCTGGCCGACGAGCAGCAGGCTCGACAGCTCTGTGGAGGTCGACCGGTCGAGGGCGGCGGGACCCAACTCGCCGAGCCGGTGCAGGATCCCGGCGCAGAAGGCGTCCCCGCATCCGGTGACGTCGACAACATCGACGTCGAAGCCGGGCTGACGGACGGTATGACTCGGCGTGTATGCGGTGGCTCCACTTCCACCCGAGGTGATCAGGACCAGCTCGACGCCCTGGGCGAAGAAGTCGGCGATCGCGGCCTCGACGGTGTCGCGACCGGTGGCCACTCGTGCCTCGATCTCGTTGCAGTGCACGATTGCGGCACGCCGCAGGGCCGGCTCGAGGAAGCCGGTCGGCCGGGACGGGTGGGGCTCCATGATGTCGAGCATGATCAGGGTGCCGTCGAGCGGGGCGAGGAGGGTGTCGAGCTCGAGGTCGATTCCCGAATAGCCGGGGCGCAGCGTCACCACGTCCGGCGCCCAGTCATGGAGTGCCGAGGCGACGTGGCGGAGATCGAGGACCCAGTTGGCCCCGGGGTCGAGGTGGAACCGCCGGTCCTCACCGCTCACCTCCAGGACGATGTTCTTGCCGGTGTCGCGGTCGGGCACCGATTGGAGAAACGTCGTCAGCCCGCGCCGGTTGATCTCGCTCCGCACGAAGGTCCCGTATGGCCCCTCGCCGACGGCCGCGACCACCGCCACCTGATCGGGGGGATGGCCGAGTTCGACCAGGTCGATGGCTACGTCGATCGGATGACCGCCGATCCGGGTCTCGATTTCGTCGGGGGTGTAGAGGACCTGGCCCGGTTCGGCGATTCTGGGGAGCCTCACCGCCAGGACGTCGACCATGACGGTCCCGATGGCCATCACCCGCACCGGGTCACCGCCGCAATCCGACAGCGACGCCGTGGTGCGCCTCGACCGCCTCTCCGGCCTCCTCGATCGTGGCCCCCCACGCCACGATTCCGTGCTCGACCAGGACGAAGTAGCGGGTGTCCGGGTGGTCGGCCAGGAAGCCCTCGATCTCGCGGACCGACTCGACCGTGCCCGCCTGCCGGTGGTGCTCGGTGGCGGGGATGCTCATGGCATCGCTCAATGTGTCGAGGTAGTCGGGGTGGAGATGGAAGACGGCGGTGGCGGCAGGGTGGTGGTCGTAGATGGCGGCGTGGACGGCGGCGTCCCGGGACGGCTCGTGGTCTCCCCGCGATTTCACCTCGAGCCCCCCGTCCGGGCGGGGAGTGACGGCCGTCACCTCCACCCAGTCGTCCGGTTCGATGACGCCTAGAGGCACACTGGTGCGAGTGATGAAAAACCCGTCCGCACTCCGGCAGCTCAGGTTGCCGGAGGCCTCGGGGGAAACACCCAGTTCGGCCAGCCGCCTTCCCCAGTCCGCCAGGGTGTCGAGCCTCCCGTCGCGGAACCGCATTTGAGCCGGGTCATCGGGGGTACGGCGGTGGGTGACTTCCACGGGCCTCGTCACGAGTCGGCGTTGGGCTTGACCAACACCTTGAGTGCCCCGTCGATCCGTTTGGTGAAGGTCTCGAAGGCGCGTCCGAATTCCTTCAGCGGGAAGCTGTGGGTGGTGACCGCGGAGACGTCGATCTTTCGTGCCGCGATCAGCGGGATCACCTCCTCACATGTATTGGGGTTGGCTCGAACCCCGAAGATGTCCATCTCCTCGAAGACGATCCGTTGCAGGGGAAGGACACAGGGCTCGAGCGGCACCCCGATCAAAGCCACCCTCCCGCCTTTGCGGGTCATGTCCACCGCCTGGCGCGGGGTCTCGCCTCGGGCGGCGGTGTCGACGGTCATGTCGGCTCCCCGCCCGCCGGTCAACTCCCTCACCGCAGTTGGGCCGTCGACGTCGGTGTTGTCGACGACTTCGAAACCGAACGACGATGCCTTGGCGAGCCGCTCCCCCCGCCCGACCACGACGACTCGGGCCGCTCCGAAGGTGGCGGCGCATTGTCCGGCCAGCAGACCCTGAGCGCCCGGTCCGATGATCGCCACCGTGTCACCCGACTCGACCCGCCCCCTCTTCACGGCGTGGAGGGCGATCGACGAGGCATCCACCAGGGCGCCCTCGTCCAGGGTCATCGAGTCGGGAATCGGGAAGACGCTCTTGATGGAGGAGTTGTGGTACTGCCGGAGGGCACCCGTCGAGTAGTGGCCGTAGTGCCGGTGCCCGAGATCCTCACGCCCGTAGTTGAAGCAGAGGTTGTACCTCCCCGTGGCGCACATCCGGCAGTACCCGCATCCGGCATGAGCGGTTCCGGCCACGCGGTCGCCCAATCGGAATCCGAAGTCGGCGGCGCGGTCGCCGAGTGCCGCCACCACCCCGGACCATTCGTGGCCGGGGGTATAGGGGTAGGCGCGGGGCCATCCCTTCTCGAGGAAGTTGCCGGAGATGATCTCGCGGTCGGTACCGCAGATCGCTACCGACTCGACCCGGCACAGGACCTCGTGCGAGGCCGGCGCCGGCACGTCTTCGGTGGCGATGTCGAACTCATTGGGTCCGAGGAGACGGAGAGCGTCCATCGTGTGCGGGATCGACTCGGGTCCCGGCATCATCCGCTCCTTCCGTTGTGGGCGAGGCTGACCCCCGCAGGTGGTCCCATCGTATCGAGAGGTACGGTACGGCAGTCCGCCGATCCGGCGATACCCACGGGCCCAGGAGGCCGAACGACGTGCATCGATCGGGTACCGAAAGCGCGGGAGAAGAGCCTCCGGCTCGGCCAGATCTTTGCGCTGGCGTCGTGATCAGCCGAAGCCGGCGGTCGGGTCGAGCCAGCGCCGGCTCTGGATGATCGCTCACCGGGCGACAAATGGGCCCAAGGAGTGCCTCGCTAGGATCCGCCTCACCTATCGGCTCACGCAGAGGGGCACGGATGCGCCCGGTGTACGCGCTCTCGGGAGGGGTATCCAAGTTCACCAAGGCACGTCCGGACAAGACGTTCCAGGCGGTCGTGAAAGAGGCCTACGACTACGCGATCGCCGATCTGGCCCTCGACTTCCCCACTTTCACCTGGACCGTGGACGGGTCGGTGGCTTCGTACTTCTCCGATCACTTCAGCCGTCAGCTCATGGCCGGGATCATGGCTCAGGACTACTTGGGCCTCTGTCCCAAGCCGGGCCACCGGGTGGAAGGGGGCGGCGCTACGGGCGGGCTGTGCTTCCAGGAGGCATGGAAGTCGGTGGCGAGCGGGCACATGGACGTGTGCGTGGCCTACGGCTTCGAGACGATGAGTCACGTCGAGACGTGGAAGGGAAACGAGTTCATCGCCCTGGCTTCGGACGTGTCGTGGGATTACCCGGTGGGCGGGTTCTACTCCGGCTACTACGCGATGATGGTCACCCGGCACATGAAGGAGTACGGCACCACCGTAGAGCAGATGGCGCACGTTTCCGTCAAGAACCACCTCAATGCGTATCACAACCCCTATGCGCAGAAGCGCAACCGCTACACGATCGATGAGGTGCGGGCTGCTCCCATGGTGGCCTGGCCCCTCACCCGCCTCGATATCTGCGTGATGTCCGACGGGGCTGCGGCGGTGATCTTGGCTTCGGAGGAAGGCATCCAGAAGCTCGAGGCGGCCGGGGCGCAGATTCATCGGCCCCTGGTCGAGGTGGTGGGCATCGGCCGAGGGACCGATGCGATGCGGATGGCCGACCGTCCCCGCGTCGACTACGAAACGTTCATGAGGGAGTACGCCACCGACCGGGAGCGCGATTCGGACGAGACTCGGGCTTACTACCGGGAGCTGTGGGACCGGGGCACCCGCTATCCGGGAGTCCACTCCTTTCGGGCCGGCCGTGCCGCCGGCAACATGGCCTACCGCCAGGCCGGGATCATCGACCCCCTCGACGAGCTCGACTTCATCGAGCTGCACGACGCCTACACCTCCAGTGAGATCCAGACGTACGAGGATCTAGGACTTTGCCGGTACGGCGAGGGCGGGCCGTTCGCTGCCTCCGGGCAGGCCTTCATGCCGGGGATCGAGTACGGACTCGACCTGAAGGAGGAACCGGTGTGCCCGGTGAACCCGTCCGGGGGTCTGATCGCCTGCGGCCACCCGGTGGGTGCCACCGGCCTCATGCAGGGAGTGTTTGCCATCTGGCAGCTCCAAGGCACCATCGGCAAGCACTTCCTCGATGACACGCTTCAGGTCGCCGACGCCCGGCGGGGCGCGATCCACTCCCACGCCGGCACCGGAACGTATGTCACCGTGACCATCCTGGAGAGGGAAGGGCAGGTATGAGCGAAGCGAAGCGGAAAGAGACTCTCGGCGGGTACATCGTTCACGGCATACCGTTTCCCCGGGAGACCGATGCCGATGCCCTGGCCTTTCTCAAGCGGATGGCTCCGATTCAGATCGAGCAGGAGTACTCGATCACCTATCTCCACTCCTACGCCCAGGACAGCCCGTGGTTTGCCGGAGCCGCAAACAAGACCCTGCTCGCCAGCACCGATCCCGAGTCCGGATACACCTACGCCACTCCCAGGGGCCACGACATGTACTCGGGCCAGGAGACCGATTGGCTCGACATCACCGAGCGGAAGGCCCGAGTGCACGCATTCACCGTCTGCTACTTCGGCTCGGAGGAGTTTCTGCCGGAGACCCCGTTCGTCTTGGCGCTCATCGAGTACGAGGGGGTCGACACGCTCTTCCTCGGTCGGTTACTGGGGGTCGACCATGCCCAAGCGTCGTTGGACTGGATCGGTATGCAGGTGAGCCCCCGCTTTCTACGGAACAGCAAGCTCAAGCCCACCGACGTCTACTTCGTACCCGCCGATTAGGGCTTCGATCTCCAGCGTGTGGTCGCCCGAAGGGCCCGGGGAACGCCGAGGCCGTGGCGCCGGAGGAGGTTCTCGATGCCGGGCATCACCCGCCCGCCTGGAGCCTGTCCCCGCCGGCTGTGGAGGCGCCAGAGCCGCTCCGCCTAGCCCGAGTAGTAGTGGGGCTCGTTGCCGGGCTTCCACTTGATCGAGCAGCCCATCGATGGGAACTGCTCATTCGACACCGGCTCGTCGTTGAGCACCGCCTCGATGGCGGCCCGCAGGTCGGCCCCGGTCACCTTGCCGATGGTGTTGGGCCGGGCCCCGTCGAAGCGGCCCCGGTACACCAATGTCCTGTCCGGGCCGAAGAGGAAGAAGTCCGGCGTGCACATCGCGGTGTACGCCTTCGCCACCTTCTGGCTCTCGTCGAAGAGGTAGGGGAAGCGGTAGCCAACCTCCCTTGCCTCCCGGGCCATCCCATCGGGGCTATCCGTCGGGTAGGTCTCGGGGTCATTCGACGAGATCGCCACGATTGCCAGGTCGCTGTCGGCGTAATCGTTCCCGAGCGCGGCCAAGCCGTGTCGTATGTGCTGCACGTAGGGACAGTGATTGCAGATGAACATCACCAACAGCGCTTTCTTATTGGCGAAGTCTTCGATCGAGACCCGGTCGCCGCTCACCGTGTCCGGCAGTTCGAAAGCCGGGGCGGAGGTGCCCAGCGGCAGCATGGTCGAGGTCACGGCCATTGGTTGGTCTCCCTTGGTGTGGTGGTCGCCGTGCAGTGTACGGATCCGCCGAACGTAAACCCCGACCCCGCCAACGGGCCGTGCCGATGTGGGGATGCCCCGGTTCTCGGGGGTGGGCCGGCGGTAGGGGACAGCAGCGTCCTGCCCTCCGCCGGCGGGGTGCCGGCTGTGTCTCTCCGGATACCCTGGGCCCGTGCTCGACGGTCCGTCCATGCTCCGTGAACTGGTAGCCATCGACTCCACCAACCCCGATCTCGGGGCCGGGGCAGGGGAGGGAGCGGTGGCGGACGCCGTCGCCGGTTGGCTGGGGGGCGCGGGACTCGAGGTCTCGATTGAAGAGGTGGAGCCGACCCGCCCCAACGTCGTCGCCGTCGCCCACGGCTCGGGCGGCGGCCGCAGCTTGATGCTCAACGCCCACTTCGACACCGTGGGAGTCGACGGATACCCCGATCCCTTCACCCCGTCCGTGGTCGGTGATCGCCTTTACGGGCGGGGCTCGCTCGACACTAAGGCCGGCGTCGTAGCTGCGATGGAAGCCGTCGTCGCCGCCGCCGAGATGGATCTTCCCGGTGATGTGATCTTCACCGGCGTGATCGACGAGGAGGCCGGGAGCAAGGGGACAGAGGCGGTCGTCGCCGGGTGGAGGGCCGACGCCGCAGTGGTGGTCGAGCCGACCAACCTCGAGATCGCCGTCGCCCATCGCGGGTTTGCCTGGGGCGAACTCACCGTCCACGGCGTTGCCGCCCACGGCTCGAACGCCGACGTCGGCGTCGACGCCATCGCCCACGCCGGGCCCGTCTTGAGGGGGATCTCCGATCTCCACGCCGAGTTGCAGCAGAGGGCGTCCGACCCAGTGGTGGGTCATGGTGCCGTCCACGCCTCGTTGATCAGTGGTGGCCAGGAGATCTCGTCGTATCCGGGGGAGTGCGTCATACATCTGGAGCGGCGCATCGTTCCGGGGGAGGAGCCCAAAGACTGGCAAGCGGACCTGGCCCGGTTGGCGGCGCTGGTGCAGCCGCCCGCCACCGTCGAGCACACCGCCTCGCTGTACCGGGCGCCGTTGCGGCTCTCGGCCGACGAGCCGATCGTGGTCGCACTGGCGGCCGCTGCCAGAAACGTCTTGGGTCGGGCTCCGCCGATCGGCGGAGCGCCGTTCTGGACGGATGCCGCCCTCCTCACCGAGGCGGGAATACCGGCGGTCGTCTTCGGGCCGGGCGGCGACGGCCTCCACAGCCGTCGGGAGTGGGTGGATCTGCAGACGGTCGAGACGTGCCGGCGGATCCTCGTGGAACTGGTCGGCGTTTTCTGCGGTTGATGCCTGTCGGCGCCCGAGGGGTCGGGACGAGTAGCCTCGGCGGGGTTCCGGCCACACGAGAGGAGGGTGGACTGATGTCGGGGACGCTCGAGGTGATGCGAGAGTATCTGAATCGGATGACGGCGGGTGACTTCGAGGGAGCGACCGCCTTCTACGCCGACGATCTGGTTGCCCACATTGGTGGTCACAGTCCCACGAGCGGTGTCTATGGGAGCAAGGCGGAGTTCGCCGGGTACCTGGCCCAGGCGACCGGGATGGTCGATTCGATGCGCATCGAAGAGCACGACTTGCTGGCCAGCGACGACCATGCGGTGGTGCTCAGCATCATGCACGCCGAGCGGGGCGGAAAGAGCCTGAGCTCGAACCGGGTCGTGGTATATCACTTGAGTGGCGACAAGATCACTGAGCTCTGGGTCGTGGACGAAGACCAGCGAGCCGTCGACGAGTTCTTCGGTTAGGCGACCGTCGCTGCTTCCGAAGGGCGCTCCCTCTCTTCGGGGGGGCGAGGGGGGCGCAGATCGGCCTCCACGGGCGACCCCTTCGAACCTGTGGAGTAACTGAGGGGCGCCCGGTCATCGGTCAGACGTCGACTCGCGCTGAGGGCGCGCATCTCATGCAGGCTATCCACGAACGCGGGGGGTGGTCCTCTCGGCCTCGCTGGGTCACCCTAACCACTTAAAGTGGTATCCTTTCCACCGGGCGGAGCAAGGCCAGGGAGCTCATGGTTCGCCCACGAAGCAGACCGCCGATATGCCGTGGGGCCGAGCCACCAGGTTCTGGCTGCATCACCCAGCCCGGCGACCCCTCGGTGCAGAGAGAGCCGTGGACCAAAGAAGAACGAAGATCATCGTCACCCTCGGGCCGGCCTCGCACACCGAGACCTATCTGACGAAGATGAAAGACCGGGGCGTCGACTTCGTCAGGGTGAACATGTCCCACTCCAGTCTCGAGTACCTGGAACGCTGCATCGGAATGGCCCAGAGCGTTGGCATACCTTTCATCCTCGACACCGAAGGATCCCAGGTCAGGACCGGAGATCTGGAGAATGAGATTGTCTATTTTGCCGAGAACGATGATGTCAGGCTTTGTTCGGACGAGATAGTCGGCGACGCTCGCAACATTCATCTCCGGCCGGGCTTCGTAATCAACCAATTGTCCTCGGGTGATTTGATCCACGTCGACTTCGACACGCTGATTTTGCGAGTCATGGATGTATCCACAGCATCAGCGGGTTATGTCACGGCCAGGGCCATCTTTGGGGGCTACGTCGGGAGAAACAAGGCCGTCGTCGTGGATCCCGTCTTCGCGAAGAAGCTGGACCTCCCACCTTTGTCATCGAAGGACTATCAGTCGATCGAGCTCGGTTTGGAAGCCGGGATAGAGCACATTGCGGTCTCATTTGTGCGGTCCGGAGCCTCAATCGATGAGGCGAGAAGGGCCACACAAGGCAAGATGAAGATCATTTCGAAGGTCGAGTCGGTCGATGCGCTGGAGAACATCGACGAAATCATCGAGAAATCAGATCTCGTATTGATCGATCGGGGAGATCTCAGCAAAGAGATCCCGATAGAGAAGATACCGTTCACCCAAAAGGTGATCATCTCCAAGGCCCGTCAACACGATACCGGGGTCTTCGTCGCCACGAACCTGCTCGAAACGATGATCGAGAATCGGAAGCCGACCCGAGCCGAAGTCCAGGACGTCGTGAACACAATCCTCGATGGAGCGCAGGGCCTCACCTTGGCGGCGGAAACGGCCATCGGCAGACATCCCATGGAGTGCATCAACATGCTGAACAGGCTGATACTCCACGCGGAGGCAGTCATGAGCGAGAGTCGCCACGATCGCGGCTACCCGGGGTTTGTTCAGGTCCTCGAGCGTTCACCCTACCTGCTGCAGAACGGCACGGGGTCCCTCATACCGCCCCACGGAGGATCCTTGGTGAACCGCGTTCTCAGCGAGGTGCCCGACAAAGACTTCCTGGCCGCATTGCCCAAGGTCAGGCTCGATCCGAACAAGCAGATGGAAGTAGAGCAAATAGCAGTCGGAACCTACAGCCCATTGGAAGGCTTCATGGGCGCGGAGGACTTCCGCTCGGTCTTGTCGGACATGCGGTTGGCCGACGGTACCGTGTGGCCGCTTCCGATCACCCTAGATGTCGCAAAGGACACGGCAGATAGCTTGTCGATCGGCCAGGTCGTTGGCTTGACCGATGATCGCAGCGAAGTCATGGCTCTTCTTCGCTTGGATGAGAAGTTCGAGTTCGACCGAGAGGACACAGCCCGGCGGCTGTACGGCACGAGCGATCGTGACCATCCTGGGGTCAGGACGATCCAAGCCGCCGGGGAGGTTTTGCTGGCCGGCCGAATAGACCTGGTCAAGGGGAGGCAATCAGAAACCAGAGCGTACGAGCTGACGCCGAAACAGGTACGCAAACTCTTCGACGAACGCGGCTGGGCGAGGGTCCTGGGCTTCCACACTCGGAATGTCATCCACAGAGGTCACGAGTTCATGCAGCTGCGGGCAATGGAAGAAACGCATTGTGACGGCATTCTGGTGCAACCGGTGGTCGGTCGAAAGAAGCCGGGAGACTTCAAGCCCAAATACATCATCAAGAGCTACGAGTTGATGATGGACCGCTATTACCCGAAGGATACGGTGGTCTGCGCCGCATTTGCCACGTTCTCGCGATATGCCGGACCTCGAGAGGCTCTCTTCACGGCCCTGTGTCGAAAGAACTTTGGCTGTAGTCATTTCATTGTTGGTCGCGATCACACCGGTGTGGGAAGCTTCTACGATCCCTATGCCTCGCATGAGCTGTTCGACGCCTTTGCCGACCTGGGGATGACAATCGTCAAGTTCAGGGAAGTCGTCTATTCGCAACAACTGGACGGCTATGTGGAGGTGAATGGCGAGTCCGAGCCGGACGGAGATAGGCGCTACTTGCTGAGCGGCACCGAAGCAAGGGCCATGTTCCTACGGGGCGAAACACCTCCCGAGTGGTTCATGCGGCCGGAAGTCGCAGAGGCGATACTCGGTGCGGTCAGCGGAGGCGAACAAGTATTTGAAGAGTTCGATTAGGTCGGTCTATCCGCCAATGGCACGAGGTGGCTCATGCGTGTATTTGTTCATCTGAGTAAGTCGGGTGGCACGACCGTGACCTATATCCTTCGTAGTACCTATGGTCTGCGACACTGTCAGGTGGAGCCCTGGCACGCCCGGTGGACCGGGCCGCCCTTCTCGATCCAAGATCTGGAGCGCCTGCGCAAGCTGTATCCGAATCTGAGGAGCATTGCCGGGCATCGTGTCACCGGCTACGTCGACCTCGGGGACGATGGCGACCGGTTCGACTATTTCACGATGATCCGCGATCCCGTCAAGTCATCGGCTTCGCATTATCAGTACAAGAAGGAAGTATCGGGGAAGAAGATCGCTTTCGAAGACTGGATCCAGCAGGATTGGACGCGTAATCCGGCGACGAAGCAGATTGCCGGCGTTGATGATGTGAACGAAGCGATCCGCATCATCGAGAAGAGAAACATGTTCGTGGGCCTGGCCGAGCATTTCGATGAATCGATGGTGTTGCTGAAGAGACTCCGGTTCAACGAGCTGAACATCTCCTACAAACGAGTCAACGTCGCTTCCTCCAATGCCATCAAGGAGCGCCTGCTCTCGACGGAGAGGACGCGGGAAATGATCGCCGAAGCCCACGCCGCCGACCTCCAGCTCTACGACTATGTGAAGCAGGAGTTGTTGGAAGGTTATCGGCGAGAATACGGTGCCTCACTGGAGGCAGACGTGGCAGAGTTCTTGCAAACGCAAAGCGGCGATTTCAACTACCGGAACCTGACGCTGTCCCGCATGAAGCATTACGGCCTCTACAAACCCTTGCTCGAGCTTCACCGCAGGCGTCGGGCGGCCGTCTAGATTCTCAATACGGCGAGGAGCCCGGCGTCAGAACTCGGCACTGCGTGGCGAGCGGGGAAATGGGATGACTTCGCGGATGTTCTGCATCCCGGTGCAGAACTGGACGACTCGTTCCAGACCGAGCCCGAAGCCGGAGTGGGGGACGCTGCCGAAGCGCCGTAGATCCAGATACCACCAATAATGGTCCTGGTCCAGGCCCTTGCGGGCCATGCTGTCGACCAGCACGTCGAGCCGCTCTTCACGTTGGCTGCCGCCCACGATCTCGCCGACCCGCGGCACAAGCACGTCCATGGCGGCCACGGTCCTGCCGTCGTCGTTGCGGCGCATGTAGAAGGCCTTGAAGTCGAACGGGAAGTCGGTGACGATCGTGGGCTTCCCTAGCGCTCGCTCCGTGAGGTAGCGCTCGTGCTCCGACTGGAGATCGGCTCCCCAGGCAACCGGGTATTCGAACGCTTCGTCGGCCCGAGCGAGCACGTCGATCGCCTCGGTGTAGGTGATGCGCTCGAACTCGGTATCGGCCACGGAGGCGAGGGTGTCGAGGAGCCCTTCGTCTAGTCGGTGGAAGAATTCGAGATCGGGGCCGCAGTTGTCCAGGACCGACCGGGCCAGGTACCTCACGTAGTCCTCGGCCAGGTCGGCATTGTCGTTCAGGTCGGCGAAGGCCATCTCCGGTTCGATCATCCAGAACTCGGCCAGGTGGCGGCGGGTGTTGGAGTTCTCGGCTCGAAACGTGGGACCGAACGTGTAGACCCGGTCCAGGGCGAGTGCGAAGGCCTCGGCGTTGAGCTGTCCGCTCACGGTGAGGAAGGTGGGCTTGCCGAAGAAGTCCTCGGAGTAATCGACGGCCCCTCCATCGGTGCGCGGGGGCCCGGCCGGATCGAGCGCGGTCACCCGGAACATGGCTCCGGCGCCCTCGGCGTCGCTGGCGGTGATCACCGGCGTCTGCAGGTACAGGAAGTCCCGATCCTGGAAGAAGCGATGGGTGGCGTAGGAAAGCTCATTGCGGACCCGGGTAACGGCCCCGATGGTGCCGGTGCGGGGGCGCAGGTGGGCGATCTCCCGCAGCCGCTCGAAGGACACCCGCTTCTTCTGGAGCGGGTACGTGTCGGGGTCGGCGAAGCCGTACACCTCGACCTCCGTCGCCTTGAGCTCGATCCGCTGTCCCGCCCCGGGCGACTCGGTCAACTCACCGGTGATCCGGGCGGCGCTGCCGATGCCGAGACGCAGGACCTCCGACTCGTAGTTGGGGAGGCCGTCATCGGCGATGATCTGTAGTCCGGTAGAGCTCGAGCCATCGTTGAGTTCAAGGAACGAGAAGCCGCCCTTCGAATCCCGGCGTGTCCGAACCCATCCGGCGACCGTCACCTCGGACCCGAAGTCCTCCCGGTCGAGGACGTACTTGATCAATTGTCGCTGCATGACCGTCCTTGCACGCAGGACACGATAGGCCTTCGGTTCTCGTCCTCGGTTCCCTGACGGGGCGGATGGCGGAAACCCTGGGCTGAGGTCTCCGTGAGTCGGCGGGTGCTGCGACCCCGAGCCTCAGCCGGCGATCTGACCGGCATCGATGTAGAGGATGGGGCGCCCTTTCCGGATCTCGAGTGAGGTCCACCACCCGTAGAGCACGGAGCCGGGGAACCCCTCGACCCATTCGACCAGTCCCGGATCGATCACGAGGTGGGCACCGTGCGGGCCTCGATAGGCAATCGGACAGCGGCGGTCGGCCGAACAGGGGATGGCCGATGATCCGTCGTCGAACATTCCGAGCGGAAAGGCCGGATCGGTGCCGTGGGCCACGATTTGCTGCTCGATTTCATCGATCGACCGGCCATCCTGGTAGGGGTCCCAGACCCAATCGATGAAGGCGTGGTCGATGCCGCAATTCGTGGTGTTCTGTGGCGGCAGATAGCCGGCGCAGAAGCCCGACAGCAGCCGTTGGAGAGCCCGTCCGGTGCCGGTAAGTCCGATCGACGTTTGTCGGCCATCCTCGAAGCGCTGGATCGGACGGATCACGATGGTGAGTTCCTCGTCCATGATCAGGGTCCTTGCGACCTCACTCGCCGGGTCGGCGACGATGCCCTCTTTCGGAGCGTCGTGGATACAGCGATTGGGGAGATCGGCACAGGGCACCCAGCGCCTGATTGCCAGCGCCAGGACGCCGGGCGGATCGCCCATTCGGGTGGCGGTCACGTCGTAGAAGCCGTCGGCGGGCCAGCCTTGTGCGGGGATCGGGCCTTCGGGAGAGACCGGCCCAAGCGCCGGCAGTTCGCAACATCCCGCTTGTACGCCCCACGTGATCTCGGCAAGCGTCCAGTCGTCCTCGATCGGCTCGACGGTGAAGGGTGCGGTCGTGGTGGTCGTTCTTGTGGTGGTGGTAGTAGTGGAAATTGCTGCGGTCGTCGGAATGCCGGTCGTCGAAGACGGAGTGGTGGGCGGCTGGGAACTGGCTGCAGTCACCGAGGTGGTCTCAGACGCGCCGCAGCCCACAGCCGTCAGCGTAAAGGCCACAACCAGCAAGCCGATCTTGCGCATTCCGGCAGCATCCACGCGCGATGCGGGCTCAGGCTCATCATGGACCCGGACCGAGTTCGTTGACAGTGCCGGAGGTCACAACCCAGGTCCGGCGGAACGTCGAAGAGATCCTGTTGGTGGAAGGCACTACGTTCCGCTCCGGCGGCGAGGCCGGCCTCCCGGGATGGACGGTCGAGGCCCGGCGCTACCGGAGCCGAGACCTCTCGGCTCGTCATGTGGTTCCGCAGGCGGCTTCGCGCGGTCCGGGCCGTCGTCCCCGGGGGTGCGAAACCCCGACCGAAGGGCCAACATCAGATTTGTGAGAGATGCCACCGCGCGCCGCTTGTCCCGAATGCACACCATCCTGTACCGGACGACCCGGGGTCGGTTGGGGGGCCGTCTGGTCGGAAACGACATGCTGTTGCTGACGACGCGGGGCCGGAAGACGGGCCGGTCGCACACCGTTCCGCTGCTGTATCTGCAAGATGGTGAGGTGTTTGTGGTGATTGCCTCGTGGGGCGGTCGCGATCGGCACCCCGAGTGGTACCTGAACCTGGTGGACCATCCCGACGCCGAGGTCGACGTCGGCGGTGAGAAACGGCGGGTCCGCGCCCGTACGGCCGGGCCGACCGAGCGGGCGGACTGGTGGCGGCGGGCCGTGGACGCCTACGACGGGTATACCGCTTACCAGGGCCGGACGGATCGAGAGATCCCGATCGTGTTTCTCAAACCGGACTGATCACGGGGCGCCGCCGATCGCCAGGGAGGCGGCCCGGAAGTCGTCCTCTACCCGGGCCATGACTCTCGTGGCCCAGCGGGGGGACACCGCGGCCATGGCCGCCGACAGCACGAGTGCCGAGGTTCTGGTGGGTCCTCTCCACACCGGCCCATCGATCCGGGCCGTGCACGACCGGTAGTAGCGATCGGTGAACAGGAGCATCAACACCGCCGAGGCCCGGGCCGTGCTGACGGGCGGCAGATCGAGTTCCTCCACGAGCCGCCGATAGGCGGGGGCGGTTTGCAGGGCCCGGAGGAGCAGCTCTCGCCGTACCTCGCGGACTCGGTGGCCGATTTTGGCATCTTCGGTGACCGAACGGCCCAGGAACGGTTTCAGGGATCGGTGGTAGGCGATGCCGCGTTCCAGGTCCCGTTCGATGTCGCGGGTCACATTGGCCAGCTGGATCATTTCGCTGACCCGCATGGCATCCCGACGATGGGCTTCTGAGATCGGTCCGGGGACGAGCAGCCTGATCGTGAACAGGGCAGGTTCACCGATGACGTTGTGGCAGTAGCGGTCGAGCTGCTCGTCCGAGAGAAGTACGCCTCCCTGTGTCTGGAATGCTTCGGCCGACCAGCGCATCCCCCCGGCCATCGAGCGGACCAGCTTGTTGATGTTCTTCTGGTCTTCGGGCGGAAGGCTCTCGAAGACCCGATCGACGAGTGCGCACCGGTCGACCAGCAACAGGTGAACGAGATCGCGCTGGTCGCGGGCTTCGGTTCCCGGCAGGGCCGGGGCGTCGGGCATGGGCTCCTCGCCGAGGCGAGTGGCGAAGGTGCCGAGCGCGACTTGTTTGGCGTGGGGATCGGGATGGAGATCCTCGTAGGTGTCGAGCATCCGGCAGTAGAGGTAGGCCACCGCGGCGGTTCGTGCCTTGGCGGCGGGCAGCATGGCGATGCTGGCCGCAAACGTCCGGGCGGCGTGGGGCAGAATGGCCCACACGAACCTCTCTGGATCTTCCATCGAGCGGAGCCGGGTCAGGTTGGGCCGGTCTCGATTGGCCAGCGTCCCGTGGACGAGCAGCCAGGGCCGACGGACGACGAAGGGCAGGGCGGTCACGGCCGCCGAAGGTAGCAACAATCTCGGGGTCGCCGGTCCGCCCCCAGCGCCAAAGGGAGTCGCCCTCGCATGCACCCCGTCCCCGGCGAGGTACGACTACCTCAGTCGGGCGTCACCTTGAATACTTTGTCGTGCTCCCGGGCTTTCTCGCCTACCTTGACTCCCACTTGGTCCCCCACCGTGGCCGATTCCACCTGCTCGTGCTCGATCTGCATCGAGTCAACCGTCTGGGTGAAGTCCGACGTGTGACCGACGATGTGAATGGTGTCGCCGACCTTGAGTCCACCGTCCGTGATCTCGAAGGCGGCGACGTCGATATGGCCGAAGTAGTGGGTCACCGTTCCTATCAATTGCTCGCCCATGGTCTGGTCTCCTCGCCTGGCAGTCCACCCACATTCTGCCCGGTGCAACCACGTGCTACCAGCGGGCCCGAGCGTCGGCGACGTAGGCTGAACGACGGGAGAGAAGGAGGCAGCATGGAGGTCGAGGACCTCGAGGTGTGGATGGGGGGCTACCTAACGGCGTGGGAGAGCAACGACCCCGGTGACATCGGCAGCCTGTTCACTGAGGATGCCCTCTACTACACCGCTCCCTTCCGCGAGCCGTGGCGGGGAGGCGAGGGGATCGTGGCCGGGTGGCTGGAGCACCGGGACGAGCCGGACGAGTGGACCTTCCGCTGGGAGGTCCTGGCGATCGCCGATGACCTGGGCCTGGTGCGGGGGTGGACCACCTATACGGATCCTCCCACCGCCTACAGCAACCTGTGGGTCATTCGGCTGGCCGACGGCGGCCGCTGTAGCGAATTCGTCGAGTGGTGGATGGAGGAGACTCCGGGCCCGCAGGGCTAGTCGGCGAAGCCGTAGGGGATGCCGGCGCCCTCGAGCAGGCCGACGAGTACGCCGACCGGGAGCCCGACGACACCGAAGTAGTCACCCTCGACTCGCTCGACCAGCGACGCCCCTTTGCCCTGGGCGGCATAGGCGCCGGCCTTGTCCATCGGCTCGCCGGTCGCCACATAGGCCTCGAGCTGTCGGAGGCTGGCCCGCCTCAGCCATACCGAGGTGGCGTCGACACCGGTCCGCACCGCATCGTCGCGGCCCAGCGCCACGGCGGTGACCACCTCGTGGCGGTGGCCACACAGCATGTCCAGCATCTCCACTGCTCCGGACTCAGACGGTGGCTTGCCGAGAATCTGCCCGTCGAAGGACACGGCGGTGTCGGCGGCCAGAACCCAGGTGTCGGGATGACGCCGGGCAGCCTCGTGTGCCTTTTCGGCGGCGAGCCGGGAGACGTAGGCGACCGGCGCCTCGTCGGGGCGGCGGGCCTCGTCGATGGCGACCGGGTCGACGACGTGGTCGATCCCGAGCATTTCGAGGACGAGGCGGCGACCGGGCGAGCGGGAGGCCAGCACCAGCATCGGACGGGACTGTACTCGCGGAGCGCTCGTCGCTCTCATCGCTGGTCTCCACCTGCTTGAATCTGGCGATGCTCGACGCCTTCGTCAGGGGTGTTCCCAAGGCCGAGTTGCACGTTCACATCGAAGGCACACTCGAGCCGGAGATGATGTTCGAATTGGCGGCCCGCAACGGGGTCTCGCTTGCCTTCCAGTCCGTCGACGAGGTTCGGGCCGCGTACCAGTTCACCAACCTGCAGTCCTTCCTCGACATCTACTACCAAGGGGCGGCCGTCCTCCAAAACGAACAGGACTTCTACGAGCTGATGACCGCCTACTTCGAGCGGGCCGGCGCCGACGGTGTGCGGCACGCCGAGATCTTCTTCGACCCGCAGACCCACACCGAGCGCCGGCTCCCATTCGAGGCCTTCATGAACGGCTTCGCCCGAGCCCGAGCCGACGCCGCCGAACGTCTGGGTATCTCGTCCTACCTCATCATGTGCTTCCTTCGCCATCTGAGCGAAGCAGCGGCCATGGAGACTCTGGACCAGGCCCTTCCCTTTCGGGACCAGATCGTTGCCGTTGGACTGGACTCGTCGGAGGTGGGCAACCCTCCCGAGAGATTCGCCGAAGTCTTTGCCCGGGCTCGGGCCGCCGGGCTGCGGACGGTGGCTCACGCCGGCGAAGAGGGGCCGGCCGATTACATCGCCGGAGCACTCGACCACCTGGACGCAGATCGCATCGACCATGGCGTTCGCTGCGAGGACGACGAGGATCTTCTCCTTCGCCTCATCGACCAACGCACTCCGCTGACCGTGTGCCCTTTGTCGAATGTCAAGCTGCGGGTATTCCCCGCACTCGAGGAGCACAACCTGAAGCGCCTTCTGGATCGGGGAGTGGTGATCACGATCAACTCCGACGACCCCGCCTACTTCGGCGGCTACATCGGCGACAACTACCTCGAGACGGCCCGAGCGCTCGAGCTCAGCCGCACCGACCTGCTGACCCTCGCCCGTAACTCGTTCGAGGCTTCGTTTCTACCGGAGGGGGAGAAGGCGGGCTACCTGGCGGAGGTCGACGCCTACGGGGCCGCCAACGACTGACGGCACCACCGCGTCATTCCCTGTGGAAGGCCACCCCGATGCCGGACGGAGGATCGGACGACAAGAACCCGCGCACGTTTGGGTAACGGTCGCCCATGCGTCGGAACCACTGGGTGTACACGATGAGCAGCATGGCGATCATCATGGGGAAGGGAGCGGTCGGCAGCACCTGGGACAGGTCCGGGAAGACCGGCTGCAGCTTGAGCGCCACCGCCTGGAGAAAGCCGAACAAGTAGACGCCGATGGCGACCCGGATCGGGTGCCAGCCCCCGAAGATGACGATCGCCAGAGCGATCCAGCCCAGGTTGAGCGTGAGGTTGTCCCGCCAGCCCAGCCTCTGGTCGAGGGAGAAGGCGGCCCCGGCCACTCCGACCAGGGCTCCGCCGAGGACCGTGTAGAAGTAGCGCAGCTTGTTGACCGGGACGCCCCGGGCGAAGGCACCTTCGGGCCGCTCGCCGATCCCCTGTAGCTCCAGCCCGCGCCGGGTCTTGTAGATGAACACGAACGCGGCGATGATGGCCACATAGCTTCCGTAGACCGCCAGGTTGTGGTCGAAGAAGACTTCCCCTACCCATGGGATGTCCGACAGCCAGGGGATCGCCATCGGCGAAACGCGCGGCCCGGGCTGGCCGACGTAGGAATTGCCGAGGAAGTCGCTGAGATCGACGGCCAGCAGGGTCAGGACGAACCCGACTGCGATCTGGTTGAGGCGCAGCTCGATCGAGGCGAAGGCGATGAGGGCGGCGATCACCAACCCGACCGCCGCAGCCGCCAGGAAGCCGACGATCACGTTTCCGCTGACGAAGGAGGCGGCAAATGCGACCATCGCCGACAGCATGATGCTGCCCTCGAGGGAGAGGTTGATGACCCCCGACTTCTCGGTGATCGTCTCGCCGATCGTTGCATAGATCAGGGGAGAAGCGGCGGCCACGATGGAGGCCAGGCCTGCCACTGTGAAGACGTCGCGGATGGCTTCCAGCGCGTCCACGCGCTACTCCTCCCCCGGTGTGGCAGCGGGCGCCCGCAAGGAGCGCCACAGCTGATACCCGCCGCCCAGCACGACGAACAGCACCAGCACGCCCTGCAGCACGCCCCCCAGCGAGGTGTCGAGATCGAGGCGCAGCTGGAGCTGCGTGCTGCCCACCGAGATCATGGCGAAGAACAGGGCAATGGGGGCGACCCAGGCGGCTCGGAATCCGGCCAAGAGGACGACCAGGATCCCGAGGAATCCGTAGCCTCCCGACACCGCCGGCACCAGCTTGTGGTGGAACCCGATGGCCTGCACGGTTCCGCCGATCCCCGCCAGGGCTCCACACAGCGCGAAGGCACCGAGCAAGAAACGCTCGGTGGGAATGCCGAGCAGGAAGGCGCTACGGATGTTGCGGCCCACGGCCTTCAGCTTGAGTCCGAACAGGGTCCCCCGCATCAGGATGTAGACCATCACGACTCCGGCCACCACCAGGCCCACGGCGACCAGCGAGAGGTTGGTGTTGCCGACGGTGGGAAGCCAGGCCTCCCGCCGGAACAGGTCGGTGCCGCTGGTCGAGGCGATCCCTTCCCGAGCCCAGGGCCCGATGACGAGATAGATGGCGAGGCTGGTGGCAACGAAGTCGAGTCCGAGGCCCCCGAAGATCTCGTTGACCTTGCCCCGGGTCTTCAACACTCCGGCCAGAAGCGCCCACAGCGTCCCTCCGACGATGCCGGCGACGATCGCAACCGGAATCACCACCGCGGAGGGCCCGGGAACCTCGCGGGCAACCCAACTGGCGGCGATCGCCCCCAGG
>CAYFYE010000022.1:0-27444 GCA_964347285.1 uncultured Acidimicrobiia bacterium | reverse complement strand
CGAACGCCGACTTGCGCCCCTTCCACAGCAGGGCCCGCTCCGCCTCGTCCCGGGCGACCCGGATCTCGGCCGCCCGGTGCTCGCGGGAGATGCGCTCGATCACCTCGGTTTCAGGGGCCACGGCCGCCGGGTGGCCGGCCACCTCGGTGAGCAGGAGGACGGCCGCCTCCGTGTTCAGGCCGGCGTGAAGCCAGTTCTCGACGCAGCGGACCATGGGGCGATCCATCATCTCCAGGGCGGCGGGGACCACACCCGCTGCGATGATTCCCGAGACGGTGGCGGCGGCCTCCTCCATCGAGTCGAAGGCCACCAGCATGGTTCGCACCGCGGGAGGGTCTGGCGTCAGCTTGACGAGCACCCGGGTGACGATGCCCAGCGTGCCTTCCGAGCCCACCACCACCGCCCGCAGATCCAGGCCGAGCGGATCGGGTGCCTCTCCGCCCAGGGTCATTACATCGCCGGCTGCCGTGACCATCTCGATCGCCAGGACGTGATTGACGGTGGTCCCCTCGGCCAGGCAGTGAGGCCCCCCGGAGTTGGTGGCCACGTTGCCGCCGATGGTGCACGCCTGCTGGGATGAGGGATCCGGCGCGAAATGAAGCCCCAGCGAGGCCGTGTGGCGGGTCAGGTCGAGGTTGATGACCCCCGGTCCCACCCAGGCCCGCTGCTGGTCGCCGTCGACCTCCCAGATGCGATTCATCCGGGTCAGCACCAACAGCAGGGACGGCTCTGTGGGAACCGCTCCTCCGGCCAGGCCGGTTCCGGCCCCCCGGGCCACCACCGGGATTTCGTAGCGCCGAGCGATCTCGATGATGGCGGCCACCTGCTCGGTCGTCTCGGGAAACGCCACCGCCGCCGCCTCACCGCGCCGCACCCCGGCGTCGGTGCCGTAGAGATGGAGCTCCAGCGGCTCGGTCAGCACCTGCTCGTCGCCCAGCAGCGCCCTGAGGTCGTCGTCGAGGGGCATGGGGACGAGGCTACTCCGCTCCTCCTCGCAGCAGGCTCCCCGAGTCGGGGAGCCTGCGCGCCCCGCCTCTTGGGGCGCGGCGGACTCCGGTAAGCTGACCGTGCCGTGGTCGTCGCCCCTTCGCAGCGTCGAGCCCGGCAGAAAGGCGTGATCATGGCCGTCAGGGTCTCGTTCGCCGTCGAGGTGGTCGACGGCGAGGGCATCCCGGTACCCGACCTCGAGGTGGGCGCCCGCTACCGCTACGAAGGCAGCCCCCGGACCTGGAGCTCGGAAACCACGGACGGCGATGGATTCGCCCACTTCAGCGACGAGCACCCCGAGCCTCCCCTCGAGGTGTGCCTCTTCGTCAGTGATGAGGATTGCGGGTCGTACGACGTGGCGGACGGCGTCCACCTCATCGTGGAGATGTAGACGGGATCCGGCGCCGTGCCAGCTACTCGTACCGAGGCGGACCGATGACCGATCCCGCTGCGGCGAGTCGCTATCCCCGGTCGGACGGTGGGTCGCAGCGGGTTCGAGACCGATATCGCCGGCTCCTGGCGGAAGGCGCCGATCCTCACGAATGGGCGTATTCCTGGCGCACCGAGCTGAACCGCGGCGGGTTTCGTGCCGTCGACTTCCTGATGGAGGAGATCGTCGAATCCGGCAAGTGCGTGGGGTGCGCCTCGTGCGTGACCATCTGCCCGGTCGACGTGTTCGATTACCTGGACGAGCGCCCGGTCGATACCCGAACCGACGCGTGCGTTTTCTGCGTGCTGTGCGCCGAGGTGTGCCCGGTGCTCCGGCCGGTCGACAAGGATCTGCCCCAGCTGCTGGCATTCCGCCCCCCGGCCCACGACTCGGTCTACGGCACCTACAGCTACGGCGTCTACGCCCGGGCCGTCGATCCCGAGATCCTCGGAAGGGGCCAGGACGGCGGAATGGTGTCGGCCCTGGTGATCCATGGGCTGGAAGCCGGCACGCTGGCCGGAGCGATCCTCGGCGATGTGATGCCCGACAACTCCCAGATCGGCCGTCACAAGCTGGCGCGGACCCGGTCCGAGGTGCTGGCCTGTGCCGGATCCCGCTACACCTACTCGCCGAACACCCTCGCTCTCCTGGAGGCGATGCGACGAGACGTCCGCCCGCTGGCGGTGGTGGGTGTGCCATGCCAGGTGGACGGGGTACGGCTCCAGCAGTTTTCGAGCATCCGCCTCGAGATGGCCAACTGGTACCGGGACAACATCTCTCTGGTGATTGGACTGTTCTGCTCGGAAAGCTTCACCCACGAGAGCATCGAGAAGCTGGGGGAGATGATCGACGTGGAGCCGGGGCGGATCGAGAACATCAACATCAAGGGAAAGGTCATCGTGCGCCTCGACGACGACGAAGTCGTCACCACCTCGCTCAAGAAATACCGGCAGTTCGCAAGGCCGGCCTGCCTGTACTGCCTGGACTACGGGGCCGAGAACTCCGACATCGGGGCCGGGGGAATCGGCCTCGATGGGTGGACCTACACCCTGATCAGGACCGAGGAAGGCCATCGGGCCTTTCAGGCTGCGGTCGACGACGGCTGGATCGAAACCAGGCCGTTGGACGACGAGCCCAGGGGAGAGTTTCTCCTCGACAAGCTCTCCGCCGACAAGAAGCGGAATCGGCCCCTGCCCGCCCAGATGCCGACGCTCGACGAGCGCATTGCGCTCGACCATCTGGACCCGAAGACCTTCTACACCAAGGGTCCCGGGGCTCCTGATGCGGCCGGTCCCAACGGAGGCGATGGGCCATGACCGTCGGGGCCCGGACCAAGCTCACCGACATCAACGTGATGGTGGCCGGCCAGGGCGGCGACGGATCGCTGACCGTGGTCACGCTGCTGGGACAGCTGCTGGCCCGCCGCGGATTCGACATGTATACGGCTCGCAACGTCGCCTCGCGCATCAAAGGAGGCCATGCCGCTGCTCTGCTACGCGGGTCCACCGTGCCCCGGGGGTGCATCGGCGACCGGCTCGACCTGCTGGTTGCCTTCGACGGCGAGGCGATCGAAAAGGCGGGCAGCCGTCTCTCGGCGGAGGGGGTGGTCATCTTCGACGCCTCGGCCGGCCCGGTCCCCCCCGGATACCTGCCCGACACCGCTCGGGTCTTCGAGGTTCCCTTCGCCCGGATGGCGGTGCGCGACCTGCGGCGCGATCTGTTCAAGAACAGCCTCGGTTTCGGGGTGGTGGCCCGCACGCTGGGGGTGGACGACGTCGAGGCGGTGACCTGCCTCCGAGACCGGTTCCGGCGCCGTTCGGAAGCGCTCATCGAGGCCAACCTGCGGGCGCTCCGGGCCGGCTTCGCCTATGCCGACGAGCACGGTCTGGGAGCGGGCGAGGGGCCCTTCACGCTGGCCCGGGTCGAGCGGGACGAGCGCATTCTCATCAGTGGCAACGAGGCCATCGCCATGGGCTTCGTGGCGGCCGGCGGGCGCTTTTACACCGGCTACCCGATCACCCCGGCCTCGGAGATCCTCGAGTGGCTGTCGAGGAACTTGCCCAAGTTCGGCGGGGTGGCGGTCCAGACCGAGGACGAGCTGTCGGCGATCAACATGGGGATCGGGGCGGCGCTGGCCGGCACCCGGGCCATGACGGCCACCTCCGGTCCCGGTATTGCCCTCATGCAGGAGGGGGTCAGCCACCTGGGATCGGCCGAGATCCCCATGGTGGTCGTCGATTGCCAGCGATCCGGGCCGTCGACCGGAATGCCGACCAAGCCCGAGCAGAGCGACATCAACATGCTGGTCCACGGCGGGAACGGCGACTTCCCCCGCGTCGTGCTGGCACCGGGCGACCCGGCCGACTGCTTCGAGCTGGCGGCGGCGGCCACCAACCTCTCCCAGCGCCTGCAGTGCCCGGTGTACCTGGCCCTCGACCAGAAGGTCTCCCAAGATTCGGCCACGGTGGAGCCGTTCGACTTCGCCTCGGTGTCCGTCGCCCCCGGCAAGCGCCTGTCCGGCGACGACCTGACCGGAATGGCCGAGTACCGGCGCTATCTCATCACCGAAGACGGCGTCTCCCCCTGGGCGCTGCCGGGGACTCCGGGGGGCATGAGCCTGATCACCGGCAATGAGCGGACCGAATGGGGACACGTGTCGACCGAACCGGCCAATCGGGGGGAGATGCTGCTCAAGCGCATGCGCAAAGTCGATCACATCCGCTCCGAACTGCCGAGCGGCCGGTTCTGGGGCGACCCGGGCGCTGCGGTCGGCCTGTTGGGGATCGGGATGGAGGTAGGGCCGATGCAGGAAGCCTCGGAGCTCCTCGACGGTGCCGGGTTGGCGGCGGCCTGCCACCATCCCCGCACCTTGTGGCCGGTGCTCGAGGAGACGGTGCAGTTCGTTCGAGAGCGACGGAGGGTGTACGTGATCGAGCACAACGCCGAGGGCCAGCTGGCCCACCTGCTGGCCTCGGTCGGGGCTCCCCACGACCGGCTGCGCAACATTCTCAAGTTCGACGGAGAGCCCTTCCGGCCCGGTGAGCTGGCACAGCGAATCCTCGAGGCCGAACGGGGGGCGCCGTGACCGATACCTATGCCCCCGCTCAGCCCATCTGGTGTGCCGGGTGCGGGCACTTCGGCGTGCAGGCAGCTCTGATTCGGGCACTCGACGATCTGGGCATCCGGCCTCACGAGGTGATCGTGCTGGCCGGCATCGGATGCAGCGGCACCATCCAGAACAACCTTGGCACCTACGGATACCACGCCCTCCACGGACGGGTCCTTCCCGCAGCGACCGGTGTCCACTTGGCCAATCCCGACCTGACCGTCATTGCCACCGGAGGGGACGGCGATGGCTATGCCATCGGCATGGGCCATCTGGTCCACACCTTCCGGCGCAATCCCTCGCTCGTCTACATCGTCATGAACAACGGGATCTACGGGCTCACCAAGGGCCAGGCCTCTCCCACGCTGGACGAGGCTACGGCCGGAGAGCGCCCCATCGACGCGGTGAGCCTCGGCCTGTCGATAGCGGGGTCCACGTTCGTGGCGCGGGGGTTTGCCCGCTGGAGCGACCAGCTGGTGGAGCTGACGACTGCTGCCCTCGAGCATGCGCGCGCCGGCCTCGGCTTCGCCTTCCTCGAGGTGCTGTCACCGTGCGTCACCTACAACGACACCTACCCGGAGTGGGAGGCCATGCTTCACGACGTGGACCAGGATTCCGCCTACGACCCGGCGGACCGCACCGGTGCGCTGGCCGTATCCGTCGAGGCGAGCCTCGAGGGCCGTATGGCGGTGGGGATGGTCTTCCGGGACGGCGCAGCGACGCCCACCGGCCGGGAACGGAAGCCGGCCCTCGAGAACGTCGAGCCTTCCCGTCACCACGACGCCTACCGGGACCTGCTGAGCGGCTACCGGGTGTGATCGGGCCTTCAGGCCCCGCTTTGGTCGGCATGGGCCCGTTGCGACCGGGCCAACACATCGAGCGCCTCTTCGAGGTCGCGCCAGCCGAGCACCGCCGTCTTCTTGGCTTCGAGTTCCTTGTAGACGGCGAAGAAGTGCTCGATCTCCCTCAGCAAGTGGTGGGGAACGTCCTCGAGCCGCTCCACCTCGGCCCACACCGGCTCACCGATCGGCACACCGAGCAGCTTGTGGTCGGGCAGTCCCTGGTCTTCCATCAGGAAGAGCCCCACCGGCCGTATCCGAATGTGACAACCGGGAAACGTCGGCTCCGACACCAGGGCCAGGGCGTCGAGAGGGTCGCCGTCCTCGGCGATGGTGTCGGGGACGAACCCGTAGTCGGTCGGGTACCGTGTCGCAGTAAACAACATACGGTCGAGGTAGATCTCTCCGGTGGCATGGTCGAGCTCGTACTTGTTGCGGCTGCCCCGGGGGATTTCCACCACCATCGTGATGATCGGCGCCGGACTCACCTGGCGCACACTACCCGCTGTCGGAGGGGGCCCCGGTCCGAGTCCACGCCAGGTCCTCGACACGAAAGCGGACACACCGTCCTCAGTATTGGACACGCGCAACCCCCGAGCACCCGCGTCCAGGGGTTATTGCCTCTCCCCCTTTTGGCTCAGGCGAGCGCTCGGGGGGACCTCGACAGCCCGCTAAGCAGCCTTGCCGTGCCTTCCGTGGTGGCGGTGACTGCGCGTGCTGCCCTTAATCTCGTCGGAATGGTCGGCGGGGTGGGCAGCGTGGAAGCGGGCGACGGCTCTCTCGTTGAGAACCCAGACACCGGTCACTTCGTGGTCGTCGTGTTCGTGCTTCCTCTTGCCCATACCATGATCGTACTGCGCGCCGGGGCGGCGCCGAATAGGGCCGTTTGGCGGAGTCGCGCCGCCAAGCGTCGTTGACTTTTGGGGGTCTTCGTGGGTGCGGACTACTTGTAGCCGGTCCCCCGGCCTGGTTGCCCCACACGAGCGCGAGCATGTAGGCTGGCCGCCGCGGTCCAGCATCGGGGAGGGTGCCTTGGGATCTCGGGGGTAGCTCACCAGCCTTGGCGCACCGGGCCGTTCCACGCGCTCTACAGGGAGGTATCACATGAGAGCCAAGCAGTGGCGAGTACTGCTCGTGCTGATCGCCATGATCGGCGCATTGTTGGCCGTGGCTGGCAGCGGTGCGGACGCGGCCGGACACAGCGCCGTTGCCCGCGTCTTCTGGACCGACCGGAACGCCGCGACGGTTTCGGTGACCGATGTGGCCAGCGGCGTGACCAAGCAGCTCGTCGCTCCCACCGGTGGACGTCTCCAAGACGTCGACCTGGACGCAGCGGCTGGCGTCCTCTACTTCGCCGACTGGGGCCCTGTCGGGTTCCCCGGCAGCCAGGGCACGATCAACCAGGTGAACACCGACGGTACGGGCCTCGCGCCGGTGTGTGGTCCGGGCACTTTGGGGGACGCAGTGCACCAGCTGGCGCTCGATCCCGTGGCCCAGCAGATCTACTTCACCCGCGGTGTCAGCTACGACAACCACGAGGTCTCCCGGGTGAACTACGGTCCCGGCTGTGCGGGCTACACCGTCTCGTTCCTCGCCGGCGGGGGCGGCGGGCCGGGGTGGTTCCCGTCGGGCCTGGCGCACGACCCCGTCAACGACATTCTCTACTGGGGCGACATCGGGGTGCTGTTCCTCCCGCCGAACGGGTCGGTGAACCAGATGACCGCCTCCACCCTCGCGGTGGGGCCGCTGCCAACCCAGCTCACGCCCCACGTGACCGGGCGGGGCCGAGGATTTGCGCTCGAGCCGGTGAGCTCGACGATCTTCCTCACCTCACATAACCCGCTGAGCCCCGGCACCGGGGGTGCGGTCTTCGCCTACGACATCGCGTTGGGAACGGAGACGCAGATCATCCCGGCCGTGGGGCAGGACCCCGACACCGGGTACTGGGACATCGAGATCGACCCGATCGGCCAGCGGATCTGGTACACCGCGCCGGGCGCAGGGGAGATCCGTAGCGCCAACTTCGACGGTTCCGACGTGCAGGTCGAGCTGTCGGACCTGGGCACCCCGTACGGGCTGGCGCTGCAGCTGAACACGCCGCCGGAGGCGTTCTGCAACGAGACCGTCAACCCGCATGGGAAGACGGTCCCGCCTGCCGGCAGCTCCACGCTGCCGGGACCCAAGGGCGGCCAGAACGAGGACGGGTTCTACGAGGTCTCGGCCGACGATGCCGACGGCCCCGACCCCCTCGAGGTCTGGGTCGAGGACACGGGCAGCGGCATGATCTTCGGACCGTTCCCCAGCGGCACGAAGATCAAGTACACGGAGGCCAACGGGGCGACCCCGTCGATCATGCCGATGGGCGGAAACAACGGCAGCGGTAACGGGCAGGCCAACGCAGTTGACTGGCACATCAGGGGAACCGGCGATGCGGCCGCGTTCGCGGTGGACGGCTTGGGCGCGGTCTCACCGCAGGTGTCCTGCCTGGTCCCGCCTCCACCCAAGTAGCGAAGCGACGCAGGTCGGGGTGCCGGTGCGCACCCGACCTGCTCATCCGGCCCCCCGGGTCACCGGCTCGGGGGGCCGGCGCGTGGTCGGCAACGGCCGCGGCGCCGCGCTGTCCGTATGGGTGTGTCGGCGTCCGGCCCCGATTCTGCGGCAGCAACGCCCTTCCGCCTCCGAGCCGTCACGCCCATGGTGACCCGCTCCCACACCGGAGGGCTGCTGTGGCCCATGTATTCCTCAGCTATAGCCGCCGTGACACGGAGTACGCGCGAAGCTCACGAAGAGCCTGCGCCACCGTGGGATCGAGGTTTGGATGGACTACGAGATCGAGTACGGCGACGAGTACCCCGGGGTCATCAAGGAGCACCTCGACAATTGCGTGGCAGTGTTGGTGATCATGAGCGAGAGCTCCAAGGCATCCACATGGCTGGCGAACGAGCCGGCGTAGCACGCCACCGGGAAGCCGATGCTGCCCTTGTTGTTCAGTGGCGGGAAAGTGACGACGCAGCACGCCGACGCGACCGGCGGGCGCCTGTTGCCCGACAGCTTCTACGCACGGCTCCAGGGACTCGGGTCGGGCAGCGCAGATGAAGGTGCGGCGCGGGGGCCGGATCCCGTGTGGCTGGAATTCGCCAGGGGCGAGATGGCCATCGGCGTAGAAGAGATAGGGGCTTCGGGGACAATCCCCGGATCGTCGGTTCCACGAAGCCCTCGACCATAAGGCGACCGAGGACGAGACGCCACGGTGCTCGTCGTTCGTGAACTGGTGTGATCGGCAGGCGGGGCTCGAAGGCACCGGCGATGCCCGCGCCCGCTCCTGGCTCGAGTGGGAGCAGGGCGAGCCGCTGGAGCGACCCCGCCGGGGTGCCCGGGTATCAAGCCGGCCGTTGCGCTTGCCGATATCGGCCGTACATGGCCCTCGAACCCGCGCCGCGCTTCTACGTCGCCCGCTGGGCCCTGGCAGGTGCCGCGCTCGGCGCCGCCATGGTGATGCTTGCCTGGAGGATTGCCGTTTCCCAGTCGGGCCCGCTCACGTTCGCCGAACTCCATGATCGGCACTCCCTGATGTGGGTGGTCGACATGTTGCCCACGGTCCTCGGCATCGCCGGCCTCCTCATCGGATCGCTCCACCTGAAGCTCGTCCATGCCCGCCGCCGCACCGAGGAGCAGGCCTGGCAGATCGCAGCCGCCTGGACGGCCGACCTCCACGCCGCCAACCTGCAGTTGGCCGAGTCGCTCGAGGAGCGGCAGAGTTTCTACGCCGCCCTGTCCCACGAGATGCGCACGCCGCTCACCGCCATCATGGGCTACAGCCACCTCACCGAGGAGCTCCGCATCGCCCCCACCGAAGTCGGCGGCTACCTGAGCGAGATCTACAGCTCTGCCCGTGCCCTACTCGAGGTCGTGAACGATCTCCTCGATGCCGCCCGGCTCAAGACGGGAGGCATCAGCATCGAGCTCGCCGACGTCGACGGTAATGACATCGCCGGCGGGGTCGTTCGCCGCATGCTGCCGCTTGCGGCCCAGAAGGGCCTCGCAGTTGTCGCCGAGCTGTGCCCGGCCGCCGTGTGTCGCGCCGATGAGGGCCGGCTCCAGCAGGTGCTCATCAACCTGGTGGCCAACGCCATCAAGTACTCCGACAAAGGCAAGATCGTCGTGCGGACCTCTCTCGCCGATAACGGCGTTCGCTTCGACATCGTCGACGACGGGCCCGGGATCAAAACCGAGGACCTCGAGCGCATCTTCGGGGCCTTCGAGCAGGCGACCCTCGGCGAGGGCAGGTCCGACTCCACCGGGCTGGGCCTGGCGGTGAGCCGCACCTTCGCCGATGCCATGAACGGGCGCCTCACCGCGGCCTCGGAGGGGCCGGGTCGCGGGTCCACCTTCTCCTTGTGGCTACCCGCCGCCACCGGGGATGCCGCAACTGCGGCCCAGATCACGGCGCTGTCGGCTTAGGGAGCAGTCGGGCTGCGAGGTCGGAGCTCGAGACTGCCGAAGAAGCGCCATGGCCGTCGAGGGGGAACCGTGCCGAGCCCTGCGTCCATAATGCGGCGATGAGCGATGACCGGCGCTACGACCACGGAGACCTGGCCAGGATCTACGACCGGTTCGCCTCGGGCTATCGATACGCCGCCTGGATCAACGACCGCCTCTTCAGAACCAGGAGGCTGCGCCGGGGGGTCATGGCCAAGGCGTCGGGGCGGGTGCTGGACGTCGCCTGCGGCACCGGGGAGAACTTCCGCTACTTCGCCGATGCGGATTCGGTCATCGCCGTCGACCTGAGTCCCAAGATGGTGGAACAGGCCCGACGCCGGGCCGGTCGCCTGGGAATGGAGGTCGACGTCCGGGTGATGGCCGCCGAGGATCTGGACTTCGCCGATGGCACGTTCGATACGGTGACATCGGCCCTCTCCACATGCACGTTTCCCGATCCCGTCGGGGCGTTGCGGGAGATGGGCCGGGTGGCCAAGGCGGGCGGCCGGGTGCTGCTATTCGAGCACGGCCGGAGCTCTTCCGGGTGGCTGGCCCGCTTCCAGGAACGACGGGCCGAAAAGCACTATCGGTCGGCCGGCTGCCGCTGGACGCAGGAGCCGGACCTGCTGGTTGCTGAGGCCGGGCTGCGGGTGGTCGAGGAGCGCGGCGCCTTCTTCGGGGTGTTCCGGGCCATCCAGGCGGACGCGGCCGGCTGAAGTTGCCACGCAACGCCGTGCGACGGGGCGTCCGGGCGCGAACGGTTGACTTCCCTTGCGTCCACGCCGGGAGTACGAACACTCTGAGTGGTGGCTCGGCGGCGTTTTTCCCCGGATGATCCCTCTTTTGCCGTAGATTTCGGTAGCTTTGGGCCGGGACTTGGGTTCCCGCCAAAGTGGGCGGATGGAAAAGGAGGAACATGAACAAGTCCGAAATGGCGGAGAAGCTGGCCGGCAAGGTCGACATCCCCAAGGCCAAGGCCGAGGATGTGATCGATGCCATCTTCTCGACCAAGTCAGGCCACGGCATCATCGCCGTGGAACTGGACGCCGACCGCGAGGTCTCGATTTCCGGATTCGGCAAGTTCAGCACGAGCCGTCGCAAGGCTCGTGAGGGCCGCAACCCGGCCACCGGTGACACGATCATGATCCCGGCCCGCAAGGTCGCCAAGTTCACCGCAGCCAAGGGCCTCAAGGATCGGGTCGCCGAGTAGGAGACCAATCCCGTAGAGAGAGGGCTCGGCCTCGATGGTCGGGCCCTCTGTCCGTTTTTGGACCTTCAGCCGGTCACGTAGCCCCAGCCGAAGCGGCCCTTGATGCACAGGTTGCCGGAGGTCACGTCGTGGTCGAGCGGCGACGTGACTTTGACGATCTCGTTGTCCTGGACGACCAGCTCGAGCGAGCATCCCACCCCGCAGTAGGGGCAGATGGTCTCGGTGACGGTCTGTCGAACCGGGTCCCATGTGCCGGCGGCCCGCATGTCGAATTCGCTCTTCGGCAGCAGGGCTCCGGTTGGGCACACCCCGATGCAGTTGCCGCAGTAGACGCAGGCCGATTCGGGGAGCGCAACGTCGAACTCGGTCGAGATCCGAGCGTCGAAGCCCCGTCCGGCCACCGAAATGGCGAACGTGTTCTGCGCATCCACGCCGCAGGCCTCGACGCACTTGTAACAGAGGATGCAGCGGCCGTAGTCGCGAATGTAGAGGTCGTCGTGAATCTTGACCGGCTGGGCCACGGTTGCCGAGGTCGTGCCGTCGGGGGCCTCGTGATGGCCGGCGCGGAGCCGGTCCCGCGTTCCCGGCGCAGCGGGGGGAGCGGCCGGGCCGAATCGATCAGGCTCGGCGCCGTATTCGGTCACCCAGGCGGACGTTCCGGCGGCCAGCGACAGGTCCACCGACGAAGCCAGGAGCTCGAGAACGAGTCTGCGGCTGTGGCGGACCCGTTCGGTACCGGTGCGCACCACCATGTCCGCCTCCGCCCGGCGGGAACAGGCCGGCACCAGCGCCTGCGATCCCTCTATCTCCACCACGCACACCCGGCAGGCATTCACCGGGGTGAGGGTCTCGAGGAAACACAGAGTGGGTGTCTCGATGCCGACCGCGTTGCAGGCGTCGAGGATGGTCGAGCCGTCCGGCACCCGAACCTCCAACCCATCGACGGTGAGCTCCACGGCGCGTGCGGGGAAGGGGACAGTCGTTTCCATCAGCTACCTACCAAGCCGAGATCGATGGCCGAGCGGACCGCGGACGCGGCAGTTTGGCCCAGGCCGCAGATGGAGGCGTCGGTCATGACGCCATCGATGTCGGCCAGCAGTCCGAGATCGCGGCCACGGTCACCGCCGCGGGCCAAACGGGCCAGCGCCTCCTCCTGGCGGACGGTACCCACCCGACACGGAACGCACTGGCCGCACGACTCGTCGCGGAAGAAGCGGGCGATGCGGGCAACGATTTCGGTCATGTCGGTCGTCCGATCGAAGACGACCACGGCCCCCGATCCCAGGCTCACCCCGGCCCGTCGTGCGTCCTCGAAGGCGAGGGGGAGGTCGAGGGCCTCGTCGGTGACGAACGAACCGGCCGCCCCGCCCAGCAGGATGGCCTGCAGCTCGCCGTCGACGCCGCCGGCGAGCTCCAAAAGCTCCCGAAGCGATGTCCCCATCTCCACCTCGAACACTCCCGGGCGGGACACGGCCCCCGAGACGCAGAACAGGCGGGTGCCGCTCGACTGCTCGGTTCCGATGGAGCGGTAGTCCCGGGCACCGTGCTCGATGATGCCGGGCACGTTGGCCAGCGTTTCCACGTTGTTGATGACGGTGGGCTTTCCAAACAGGCCGGATTGGGTGGGGAAGGGCGGCTTCTGACGCGGCTCGCCCCGCTTGCCCTCGATCGACTCCATGAGGGCGGTCTCCTCACCGCAGATGTAGGCGCCGGCTCCGCGGCGGATCTCGACGTCGAAAGAGAATCCGGCCCCCATGACGTCCCCCCCGAGCATCCCGGCCTGTCGGACCTGGGAGATAGCGGCCACCATTGTCCGGGTGGCCTCGGGGTACTCCCCGCGGATGTAGAGATAGCCCTGCTCGCAGCCGGTGGCGAAGGCGGCAATCGTCATCGCCTCCACCACCGTAAACGGATCCGCCTCGAGGAGCAGCCGATCCTTGAACGTGCCCGGCTCGGACTCGTCGGCGTTGCAGATGAGGTAGCGGGGCCGGGTCGGCTCGGCGGCCACCGCCGCCCATTTCCGCCCGGTCGGGAAGGCCGCTCCGCCCCGCCCTAGAAGCCCCGATGCGGTGACTTCCTCGATGATCGCCGCCGGAGTCATGGCCACCGCTTTTGCCAGAGCTTGGTACCCACCGGCCGCCCGGTAGGAGTCGAGCGAGGCCGGATCCACCACCCCGACCCGGCGCAAGAGGCGGAGTGAGCCGTCCGCTTCTTCGGTGATTTGGGGCGTCGCCGGCCGTCCCGGCCCGGGAACCCCGGCGCCGAGAGCGGTCGCCACCTTTTCGGCCGTGGCTGCGCCGGCGCTCCAGTGCGTACCGCCGGCGATCTGATAGAGGACGCCCGGGGCACGGTCGCACAGGCCGAGGCAGGGGCTCCGTTCCCAGGTGGGCCCGCCGTCCGGCGAGGCCGCCGGGCCGAGCCGTTGCTCCAGCGCCGCGCACAGCTCTTCGGCACCGGCCGCCCGGCAGGCCACATCGTCGCAGACGTGGGCCACTCTCCCCGGGCGGGGCTCGACTGAAAACAGGGCGTAGAAGCTGGCCACCCCGTACGCCTCGGCGGGGGGCACGGTCAACCGCTCGCACACGTAGTTGAGACCCCCGGGGCTGATCCAGCCGATGTCGTCGGCCAGGGCCCACAGCGCCGGCAGCAACAGGTGGCGCCGGGCCCGGGCAGCATGCCCGCCCCTGGCGATGTGGAGATCGGCTTCGGAGCGCACCCCGCCGGACCAGCCACTGGCGGGAGGGCCCAGAACGCCGTCGACGGCAGCCCGCTCCGCATCAGTGGGGGCGGTCGCCATCAGCTTGAGATCCACCGTCAGACCCCGATCTTCTCGATCCGTACGGCGGTGGCCTTGAACTCGGCCGTCCCCGATTTGGGATCCCAGGCTTCGATCGTGAGCAGATTGGTGTCGACTTCATCGGGGAAGTGCAGCGTCATGAAGGCCAGCCCGGGCCGCAGGTCGGTTGCGAAACGGGCCGGCGCTTCCACCGCCCCCCGCCGCGACACCACCCGTACCCGTTCCCCGTCGGCAATGCCGAGCCGCTCGCCATCGACCGGATCGAGATCGATCGTCTCGGCGGAACGAATGGGTGAGCGGTAGCCGCTCGATTGCACTCCGGTGTTGTACGAATCGAGGCGCCGCCCGGTGGTGAGCCGGATCGGGAACTCCTCGGTGAGCTCATCGACCGGCGGCACCCACTCGGTAGGACTGAACGGCGCCGGCCGTCCCCGTTCGTCGGGATCGTCCGCCCACAGCCGCCCGTGGAGGAACAGTTCTCCGGGATGCTCCTCGTCGTAGCAGGGCCACTGCAGGCCGCGATGCTCTTCGAGGCGCCGATAGCTCATGCCGGCGTGTACGGGCGACAGGCTGCGCAGCTCATCCCAGACCTCCTCGGCGCTGGGGTATCCCCAGTCGTGACCGAGGCGGCCGGCCAGATCGCACAGGATGGCAACATCGTCCCGAGCCCGGCCGGGCGGATCGAGCGCCTTGCGAACCCGCTGCACCCGGCGCTCCGAAGACGTCACCGTGCCGTCGGTCTCGGCCCAGGCGGCCGCCGCCGGGAGGACCACATCGGCCATCTGGGCGGTGCGGGTCATGAAGATGTCCTGGACCACCAGGAAGTCCAGGCCTTTGAGCAGGCGGCGGGCTCTCCCGACGTCGGCCTCGGCCTGGGCCGGGTTCTCGCCGATGATGTAGAGGGCCCGCAGGTCGCCCCGGTCCATGGCCTCGAACATGGCGGTGAGGTGCCAGCCGGCCGCCGGCGGGATCTCCACTCCCCACTCGGCCTCGAACTTGCCCCGCTTCTCGTCGTCTTCGACGTCTTGGAACCCGGGGAGTTTGTTGGGCAGGGCTCCCATGTCGCCGCCTCCCTGGACGTTGTTCTGGCCCCGGAGCGGCACCAGCCCCGAGCCGTAGCGGCCCACGTGACCGGTGAGCAGGGCGAGATTGATGAGGGCCAGGACGTTGTCGGTGGCGTTGTGGTGCTCGGTGATGCCCAGGGTCCAGCACAGCTGGGCGGTGGAGGCGCCGGCGTAGTCGTGGGCCAGCTCCCTGATGGCCCCGGCCGGGACCCCGGTGATCTCGGCGGCCCGTTCCGGCGTGTAGGGCTCGACTGCTTCGGCGTACGCGTCGAAGTCGGTCGTAGCTCGCTCGATGAAGGCGTCGTTGGTGAGCCCGGCGTGAATGATCTCTCGACCCAGCGCATTGGCCAGGGCGATGTCGGAGCCCACGTCAATACCGAGCCAGACGTCGGCCCAGGCCGCCGACGAGGTGCGGCGGGGGTCGACCGCATACATCCGGGCGCCGCGGTGCACTCCCTTGAGGAGATGATGGAAGAAGATCGGATGGGCCTCGCGCGCGTTCGAGCCCCACAGGATGATGAGGTCGGTGTCCTCGATTTCCTTGTAGCTGCTGGTGCCTCCACCGGCGCCGAATACCGCCGCCAGACCGGAGACGCTGGGGGCGTGTCAGGTCCGGTTACAGGAGTCGATGTTGTTGGTCCCCAGGACCACACGGGCGAACTTCTGCGCCATGAAGTTCATCTCGTTGGTGGCCTTGGAGCAGCTGAACATGCCGAAGGCGGTCCCCGGATGGATCTCCATTACCTCACGAAACCCGGAGGCCACCCGATCGAGGGCCTCGTCCCACGAGCTGGATCGGAGCTCGCCGTCGTCCCTCACGAGTGGCTCGGTGAGGCGTGGGTAGCGCTTGCCCATCTACTCACCTCCCTTCCTCCCCGGGGTGGGGCTGTGGGGCAGAGTAGCCGTGCCGTGCCGGGCCGGTCGGACGCGGGCATGAAGGTGCTTTCGTCTCAGCTCAGGCCGACGATCTGGCCGTCTTCGTCAATGTCGATGCGCTCGGCAGCAGGACTGGTGGCCAGACCGGGCATCGTCCGCATGTCCCCGCAGATGGGGTAGATGAACCCGGCTCCGATGGCACCCCGCAGCTCGCGGACCGGGAGCACCCAGCCGGAGGGGGCGCCCTTGAGGGCGGGATCGTGGGAGATCGACAGATGGGTCTTGGCGATGCAGATCGATAGATCGCCGAAGCCGTTCGACTCCAGGTAGTCGAGCTCGCGAGCGGCGAGGTGGTCGTAGGAAACGTCGTCGGCTCCGTACACCTTGGTGGCGATCGTGTGGATCTTGTCTCGCAGCGGGATGTTCTCCGGATAGAGGAACCGGAAGTCGTGGGGCCGCTCGCACGCGGCCGTCACCGCCTCGGCCAGCTCCACGGCACCCTTTCCGCCTTCCATGAAGTGGGTCGATACCGCGGCGATCACCCCCGCTTGATCGGCGATCTCCCGGATCGCGTCGTGCTCGGATGGGTGGTCGGTGGGGAAGGCGTTGATGGCCACGACCGGCTCGATGCCGTGGAGACGGATGTTCTCGATGTGCTTGAGGAGATTGCCCGCCCCGGCCCCGACGTCGTCGGGGTTTTCGGCCAGGAGTTCGGGGGGCAACGGGCGTCCCGGCACGATGCGATGGCGGCCCGAGTGGGTCTTGAGTGCTCGCACCGTGGCCACGATCACTGCCGCATCGGGCTTGAGCCCGGAAGTGCGGCATTTGATGTTGAAGAAGCGCTCGGCGCCCATGTCGGCACCGAAGCCGGCCTCGGTGATGAGGTAGTCACCGCCGCGGATTCCGATCAGGTCGGCGACGACCGATGAGTTTCCGTGGGCGATGTTGCCAAACGGGCCGGCATGGATGAGCACCGGGGTGTTCTCCAGGGTCTGCATCAAGTTGGGCTTGACCGCCTCCCGCATGATCACGGTCATGGCGCCGGCCGCTTTCAGTTGCTCGGCGGTGACCGGTTCCTGGGCGTGGTTCTGCCCGACCACGATGCGACCCATGCGCTCTCGCATGTCCTGGAGTGAGGTGGCGAGGGCCAAGACCGCCATGACCTCGGAGGCGGCGGTGATGTCGAACCCGGTCTGGCGGGGGATGCCGTCCCCGCGGGTCCCCAGGCCGACGATGATCTTGCGCAGCGCCCGGTCGTTCACGTCCAATACCCGCTGCCAGGTGATGCGGTGTTGGTCGAGGTCGACAGCGGTGCTCCGGAACAGGTGGTTGTCGATGATCGCCGCCAGCATGTTGTGGGCGGCGGTGACCGCGTGCATGTCCCCGGTGAGGTGGAGGTTGAGCGTTTCCATGGGCACGACCTGGCTGTAGCCGCCCCCGGCTGCTCCACCCTTGATGCCGAAGGTGGGGCCCATGGAGGGTTGCCGGAGGGCCAGCACCGCCCGCTTGCCGAGGTGTTTGAACCCTTGCCCGAGGCCGACGCTGGTAGTGGTCTTGCCCTCGCCCAGCGGCGTGGGGGTGATGGCCGAGACCAAGACGTACTTGGCCGGGGGGCGGTCGGCCAGCTCATCGATGGCATCGAGCCGGACCTTGGCGACATGCTCGCCGTACTGCTCGATGAGATGGGAGCCGATGCCCATCGTGGCCGCGATCTCGGCGATGGGTTGGAGTGAAGCGTTACGAGCGATGTCGAGGTCGGTGGGAATCGACATGGCGCCCACCCTAGGACGGCGAAACGCGATGGGATTGCCGTGGGCGGCGCCGAGCTGACCGGCCGGGCAGAATGGTGCTGGGAGAGGTGAGAGCATGGCCAAATACATCGAACTGCTGCGGCACACCGACAGCGACGGGGACGTCTTGACCGATATCGGGGTGCGCCAGGCGGTGGAGATCGGGCGTACCCTCGGAGGCGGATACGACGTGGCCGTATCCACTGGGGCACAACGGGCCACCCAGACCCTGGCCTGCCTCCTGGCCGGATTCGGTCAGCGGATTCTGGGAGGCATCGTGGTCGAGCCCGCCTTGCGCTCCGCCTTCGAGGATCGGTGGCGAGCCGCCTACAAACAGGCCGGAGCCGGCGACCTCGACTCGCTGCGAGCGGCCGATCCCGAGCTGGTCGAGGAGGACTCTGCCGCGCTGAGTGCCGCCCTCCGGCGGATCCTCGACGCCCTTCCCGATGGGGGACGAGCCCTGGTCGTTGGCCACAGCCCCACCAACGAGGCCGCGGTGCTGGGCCTGACCGGTATCACTATTCCGCCGTTGCCCAAGGGCGATGGGGTGCTGGTGGTGGCCACCGAGGACGGCTTCTCGGTCGAAGAGCTGCCCTGAGCAGACGCGGCCGCCGAATATCGGGTGCGGAGTATGGTTGATGCTCCATGACCTCGCCCAACGGACCCGTGAACCTTGAGGTCAACGGCACCGCAGTGACGGTGTCGGCTGACCACCCCCACTTGCTGGCTGCTCTCCGTGACGAGCTGGGCATCATCTCGCCAAAGGACGGCTGCTCCCCTTCCGGCCAATGCGGCTGCTGTACGGTGCTCGTCGACGGCAAGGCCGTGGTTGCCTGCCAGACCTCCATGGAGAAGGCCGCCGGCACCGTGGTGACCACGCTGGAGGGTTTCCCCGACCATGAACGGGAGCGCCTGGCGACGGCTTTTGCCGTGACGGGCGCCCTGCAGTGCGGGTTCTGCACGCCGGGCATCCTGGTGCGTACCAAAGCGCTTCTCGACAAGAAGGGTCCGGATCTCACCGCGGCCGAAGCGGCCGGACGCCTGGGGGCGCATCTGTGTCGGTGCACCGGCTACACGAAGATCTTCGAGGCCATCGAGATGCTGGCGGCCGGGGAGATTCCCATGCCGGAGCTGGCCGATGGGATCGGCAAGTCCGGTATCAAGTACGAGGCGCTGGAGCTGGCCCTGGGCGACCGCCCCTATGTCGACGACATGAACCCCGCCGGCCTGCTCCACGGGGCCTTCCGGCTGGCCGACCACGCCCGAGCCGATGTGGTTCGCATCGACACCACCAAGGCGGAGGAGATGCCGGGGGTGGTGCGCGTGCTCACCGCCGACGACGTGCCCGGCGAGCTCCGGGTCGGCCTGATCGATCGGGACTGGCCGGTGTTCATTCCGGAAGGCGGCCGGACGTCCTACCTCGGCGACGTCATCGCCATGGTGGTAGCCGACAGCCGCCAGATCGCCCGTGAGGCGGCCCGACTGGTCGAGGTGGAGTACGTCGTCCTGACGCCGTTGACCGATCCTTTGTCGGCAATGTCGAGCGACGAGGATGCGGTGTGGGGACTCAAGGGGAACATCCTCTCGACCTCGAGCTACAGCCGCGGTGACGTCGATGCCGCCTTGGCCGGCTCGGCCCACACCGTTCATGAGGTCTTCCAGACCCAGCGCATCGAGCATGCCTTCCTGGAACCGGAGTCCACCCTGGCGATGCACCTCGAGGACGGTCGACTCCTCGTGTACTCGGGCGGCCAAGGGGTGTGGGACGACCGGCGCCAGATCGCCAGCGTGCTCGGCGTTGAGCCGGATCGAGTGGTCGTCGAGCTGGTGTCGAACGGTGGCGCCTTTGGAGCCAAGGAGGACATGTCCAACCAGGCCCAGACGGCGCTGGCCGCCTGGTTGCTGCACCGGCCGGTGAAGTGCACCCTGTCACGCGAGGAGTCGTTTCTGCTCCACCCCAAGCGCCATCCCATCCGCATCGAGGCGTGGGCCGGCTGCGACGTCGACGGCAAGCTCACCGCCCTTCGAGCCCGCATGATCGGAGACAGCGGTCCCTACGCCTCGGTGGGGATGAAGGTCCTGGAGAGGGCGGCCGGCCACGCCGGCGGCCCCTACGTCTTCCCCAATATCGACGTGGAGTCGGTGGCGGTGCGCACCAACAACTCGGTGTGTGGTGCCTTTCGGGGCTTCGGGGCCAACCAGGCGCAGTTTGCCATGGAGGGAATCATCGACCGTCTCGCCGCGGCGGCGGGCCTCTCCGGCTGGGAGATGCGATGGCGCAACGCCGTGGAGCCGGGCGAGGTGTGGGGTCCCGGCCAGGTCATGGACGACGGCAGCCTCGGGGCCAAGGCCTGTCTGGAGGCGCTCAAGCCGGCCTACGACGCCGCCCGCGAGGCGGGCCGGGCGGTCGGCATTGGGCTGGGCATCAAGAACTCGGGCTTGGGCAACGGGGCCAACGAGATCTCCCGGGCGGTCGTCCGCTTCGAGCAGGACGGCACCGTAGAGGTCCGGCATTGCTGGACCGAGATGGGCCAAGGAATCCACACCGTTGCCCGCCAGGTGGCCTGTGAGGAGCTGGGACTCGATCCGGCCTCGGTACGGGTCGTGGTCGACACCACCAGGGACCTGAATGCCGGCCAGACCACCGGATCGCGGGGCACGCTGATGGGGGCCGGCGCCGTCGCCGATGCATGCCGGGTCGCCAAAGAGGGCGGACGCCACACCGGGATCGACTATCTGGGCGAGTACCGGGTCAACTGGACCAACTCCCTCTACGACGAGGTGGAGAGCCCGATCATTCACTCCACCTTCGGGTACGCCGCCCAGATGGTCATTGCCGATCCCGAGACCGGAAAGATCGAGAAGGTGATCGCCGCCCACGACGTGGGCAAGGCCATCAATCCCTCGCTGTGTGAGGGTCAGATCCAGGGCTCGGTGCACATGGGTCTGGGCTATGCCCTCAGCGAGGACTTTCCGTGCGACGATGAGGGCCGACCCACCAACATGACGCTGCGCAGCTTGGCGATCCTCCGCCCCAAGGACATGCCTCCCGTCGAGGTGATCCTGGTGGAGAAGCCCCAGCCCGATTCGCCGTACGGCATCAAGGGCATCGGTGAGATCGGCCTGGTGCCCACCGCCGGGGCGGTGGCGGCGGCGTTTCATGCCGTCGACGGCAAGTGGCGGACCCGCCTCCCCTTCAACGTCCATGAGCCCCTGGAGGTCGACGCTTGACCGCGACTACGCCGGGCCTGGTATGCGGCCACCATCACCTCTACTCAGAGCTGGCCCGGGGAATGCCTCCGCCCCCGAAGACCCCCACGAGCTTCCAGGAGATCCTGGAGCAGATCTGGTGGCGGCTCGACGCCGCCCTCGACCTGGAGATGCTGCGCTGGTCGGCGATGCTCGGCGCCGTCGAGGCCCTGGAGGCGGGCACCACCGCCATCGTCGACCACAACGAGACGCCCGGCGCCATCGAGGGGTCGCTGTCCGTCATCGCCGAGGCCTGCGCCGAGGTGGGCGTTCGGGCGCTGTGTGCCTACGGGGTCACCGACCGCCACGGCCCAGAGGGCGCCAAGCGGGGCTTGGCCGAGAACGAGCGATTTCTGAAGGAGGGAGGTCGGGGCCTGGTCGGCGTTCACGCCTCGTTCACCTGCTCGGAGGAGACGCTGGCGGCTGCCGCCGGGCTGGCCGACGATCTGGGAGTGGGTGTCCACATCCACGTCGCCGAGGGACCCGAGGACATCGATGCCCCGCAGCGGCTGGCGGGCCTCACCAAGGAGAGATGGCTGCTGGCCCACGGCGTCCATTTGCCCACCGACCACGAGCTGGCGGGAACCATCCTCCACAATCCCCGGTCCAACATGAACAACTCGGTGGGTTACGCCGACCCGGTGCGCTTCCGCAACCCGGTGGCGCTCGGCACCGACGGCATCGGCGCCAACATGATCGAAGCGTTTCGCCTCGCCTACGTGCTGCACCGGACCGTCGACGTCACGGCCACCCCCGAGCCGGCCTGGTCGTGGCTGGAGAAGGGTTGGGACCTGGTCCCCGAAGCCCGCAACGACACCGTGACCTGGTCCTACGAGCCGATGGATCCGTGGCACATCGCTTTCACGTCCGGGATCCGGCCCTTACGGGTTGAGGTGGGCGGAGAGGTGGTGTTCGCCGACGGCAAACCCACCAGAGTGGACGCCGACGAGGTGCGGGCCAAGGCCCGGGAGCAGGCGGCCCGGCTCCATGCCCGGCTGTGAGGAATCGGGCATAGTTGGCATCGAGCGCACGGGGAGGGTGAGTCGTGTCTGATCGCTTTCATCCGATCGCCATGGAGCAGCTCACCGACTGGGTGTTCACCGAGCTGGAGCACAGCGACGCCATCTTCGGCATCCCCCGCCGGGCATTCTTCCGGCCCGGCTCCGACCGCTTCATCACCCACAAGTACGGGCACCGGCTGGAAACGCCGCTCGGGGTGGCCGCCGGGCCTCACTCGCAGATGGCCCAGAACATCGTCGTGGCCTGGCTGACCGGGTCTCGATTTCTCGAGCTGAAGACGATCCAGACCCTCGACGAGCTCGACATCAACAAGCCCTGCATCGACTGCCAGGACGAGGGCTACAACGTCGAATGGTCTCAGGAGCTGAAGGTCTACGAGTCGTTCGACGAGTACCTGCGGGCCTGGGTGCTCATCCACGCGTTGCACCGCCGGCTGGGCTTCCCCGGCGACTCGCCCGGGATGATCTTCAATATGAGCGTGGGGTACGACCTGGCCGGGATCAAGAAGCCCAATGTCCAGTGGTACCTCGACCGGATGCGAGACGCCTCGGCCTACAAGCAGGAGTACATCGACATCGTCGCCCGGCACTGCCCCGAGGTGGCCGACATCGAGATACCGGAGCGCCTATCGGACTCGATGACGCTGTCGACCATGCACGGCTGTCCCCCCGATGAGATCGAGGCCATCTGTACCTACCTCATGGAGGAGCAGGCCCTGCATACCTCGGTGAAGTGCAACCCGACGCTGCTGGGTCCCGAAGCCGTGCGCACCATCGTCAACGACGAGCTGGGCTTCCGCGACGTCCCCGTCCCCGACGAGGCCTTCGGGCACGACCTGTGGTGGGAGGACGCGGTGCCGATGTTCACCAACCTGCGGGAGGTGGGGGAGCGGGAGGGTCTGACTTTCGGCGTCAAGCTCACCAACACCCTGGAGGTCAAGAACTGGCGCACCGTCTTCCCGGACGACGAAATGATGTACCTGTCGGGACGGGCGCTGCATCCGGTCACCACAAATCTGGCGCTCCGCATCGCCGAGGCGTTCCCCGGCATGCTGATCTCCTTCGCCGGAGGAGCCGATGCCTTCAACACCCCCGAGCTGCTCCGATCCGGGATGCGCACGGTCACCGTGTGCTCCGACTTTCTGAAGTCGGGCGGCTACCTGCGGATGCTCCAGTACTTCGAGGAGCTGGGCAAGGCCCAGGACGAGGTAGGTGCCGGCAACCTGGACGAGTTCATCGCCACGTCGGCCGCTCGCCACAGCGACACCGAGGGCATGTCGCCGGCGGAGATGGCCTTGGTCAACCTGCGCCACTACGCCGCCGCCGCCCGGACCGACAAGCGCAATATCAAGGACACCTACCGCACCGACCGCTCCAAGACCCCGCGCCATCTGGGGTTGTTCGACTGCATCGAGGCTCCGTGCCAGGACGGGTGCGCCGTCGACCAGAAGGTGCCGCAATACATGCAAGCGGTGCGGGAGGGCGACTTCGCCGGGGCAGTCGCCATCACCAGGGAGGACAACCCCCTCGGCGCCATTCTGGGCCGGGTGTGCGACCACTTGTGCGAGGCGGTGTGCATCCGCACCCACTACGACGAGCCGCTGGCCATCCGGGAGATGAAGCGGTTCATCATGGAACACGAGCGACAGCCGTATCTCTTGCCGCGGGCCGAGCCGATCGGGGTCAAGGTGGCGATCATCGGAGCCGGTCCGGCCGGCATGGCCGCCGCCGAGCAGCTGGCGTATGCCGGATTCACGGTCACGATCTTCGAGATGCATCCCTACCCGGCCGGCATGGTGGGAGGTGCCATCCCCGAGTTCCGCCTGCCCCAGGCCCAAATCGACCAAGACATGGCGGTGCTCGAGGCCCTGGGCGTCGAGATCCACTACGGAGTAGAGGCCGGAGTGGATTTCACCCTGGAGCAGCTCGAGGACGAGGGCTACGAGTACACGGTCATCGCCGTGGGCGCCCAGCTCCCCAAAAAGCTGGAACTGGCCGGTGAGGACGCCGAGGGCATCATGGACGGTATCGACTTCTTGCGGGCGGTGCGCCACGGGGAGCCGCCCGACATCGGAAAGCGAGTGGGCGTCATCGGCGCCGGCGACACGGCCATGGACTGCGTTCGTTCTGCCTGGCGGGTGGGTGCCAGCGACGTATCGCTGATCTACCGGCGCACCATCGACCAGATGCCGGCCGATCGCGAGGAGGTCCATGCCGCTACGGCGGAAGGTGTCAAGGTGGTGGAGCTGGCCAAGCCCAAGGCGCTCCGTGTCGAAAACGGGAAGCTGGCCGCTTTGGTGTGCGCCCGCAACGAGTATCGAGGCGACCGAGATGCCTCGGGCCGCAAGATCCCTCATGAGGTGGAGGGGTCCGAGTTCGAGATCCCGCTCGACACCCTGCTGCTGGCGATCAGTCAGCACTCGATTCTGGACTTCTTCGGATACGCCCCGCCCGAGCTGACCGATCGGGGCTACATCGCCACCAACGAGCGTTTCGAGACCTCGATCGACGGGGTGTTTGCCATCGGCGACGTGTCCGCTCACGGCCCACAGTCCATCGTGATGGCCGCCGGCGACGGTAAAACCATGGCCGAGGCCCTCATCGCCAGGGTGAAGGGTCCGCCCAACGGCGAGCGGGCCGTGCCCCAGACCTTCGACTTCCACGACCTGATCATCCGCCGGGCCCATCGGGAGTACCGGGTACCGATCACCCACACCCCGCTCGACCAGCGCAACAACTTCAACGAGACCATCGTCACCTTCACTCCCCAAGAGGCCATGGCTGAGGCCGGCCGCTGCCTGGACTGCCACAACCTGTGCAGCCTGTGCGTCGGGGTGTGCCCCAACATGGCGCTGATGACGTACCAGATAGAGCCGTTCGCCGTCGAGCTGGCCGAGCTGACGGTGAGTGGGGGAAAGGTCGTGGCGGGAGAGAGGTCGCCGTGGCAGGTCGACCAGCGCTACCAGATCGTGGTGCTGACCGACTTCTGCAATGAGTGCGGCAACTGCGTCACCTTCTGTCCCACCTCGGGCGAGCCCTACCGGGACAAGCCCCGCCTCTACCTCGATCGGGAGGACTTCGAGGCCCAGAAGGACAACGCCTTCATGATGTTCTACGAGGGCGACACCGCCGCACTGGTGGCTCGCTGGGACGGGGAGACCCATCGCATCGAGCTCAACGGCGACTTGCGGTACTCCTCACCGGCGTTCACCGCCCGGATCGATACCGGCGATTTCTCCGTGCTGGAAACCGAGCCCAACGGTGCCGCCGCCGAGGGGCAAGTCCTTTCGCTGGAGCAGGCCGCCTCGATGTATGTGCTACTGCAGGGTTTGCGCCGCTCGATGCCGCACATCCCTTCGGCGTTGACGGTCGGCGGGAGGCAGCCGGTCGGGAAGATCGCCCATCCCGGATACGAGGAGTAAATCGAATTCAGGCGCTCATTTATATATTGACATCCATCTATGCGTCCCCTAATATATCGACATAGATCGATATATGGAGGAGTCATGGTCGATCAGCTTCAAGCAGACACGGTGCGCCGGGGCGTGCGCGATCGCTACGCCGAGATCGCCGCCAAGGGGTCATCTTGCTGTGGACCCGAGGCGTCGCCAACCGACGTCACCGGACTCGGCTACTCGAGCGAGGACGTCGAATCGATGCCGGCCGAAGCCAACCTGGGCCTGGGCTGTGGCAATCCGGTGGCCCTGGCCGCCCTCCGTCCCGGTGAGGTCGTTCTCGATCTCGGCTCGGGTGGTGGGTTCGACTGCTTCTTGGCGGCCCGGCGGGTCGGCCCGGAGGGCCAGGTCATCGGTGTGGACATGACGCCGGAGATGTTGAGTTCGGCCCGAGAGAGCGCGGCCCGCAATCACTTCGACAACGTCGAGTTCCGTCTCGGCGAGATCGAGCACCTTCCGGTGGCCGACGACAGCGTCGATGTCGTGATCTCGAACTGCGTCATCAATCTGTCCCCGGACAAGGCGGGAGTGTTTCGGGAGGCCTACCGGGTCCTGCGTCCCGGCGGGCGGCTGTCGGTGAGCGACCTCGTGGCGGTATCGCCCCTTCCACCCGAGGTTCGCAATGATCCCGATCTCTACGCCTCGTGTGTGGGGGGCGCGGCCACGGTCGAGGACCATACCGGCTGGCTGACCGAGGCCGGCTTCGAAGAAGTCCAGGTACGGCCGCGCCACGAGGGGGTCGAAGTATCGAGACACGACGAGACCCCGGTGGCGTCGTTCACCATCGAAGGGATCAAACCGCGCCGGTAAGGCAACTGGGCGGCGGCGACCGCATTTCGCCGGCCCCTTCCCGGACGTCTGTCCGCCCGCGTCGGTACGCTCTGGAAAAGCAGGGCAGTGGGGCCGTAGTAGGCCACGTACCGAAAGCTGCCCGAAGCGCGATCGGGGAGTGACATGGAGGCCCGGCGGATCGTCCCTCATAGGAGACTCGTCATCGGGAGCGCGGTATTTGCGCTGGGGGCGGCACTGGCACTCGTCTCGTCCGCATCGGCGGAGGCGGCGACCGTCGCCTGTCCCGGCCCGCCAACGCTTCAGTCGGCGATCGACGCCGCTGCGCCCGGCGACACGATCGATATCGGCGCCGGTGTCTGCACCGAGAACCTCACCATCGCGAAGAACCTCACCCTCAGCGGGGCCGGGGCCGCCGCTACGTTCCTGGACGGAGGATTGGCCGGGACGACGGTCACGGTCACCGGCGGTGCCACGGTCAAGATCAGCGGCGTCACCATCCGCAGGGGCTCCAACGGCGACGCCGGTCCGAGTGGAGGCGGCGGAGGCATCCGCGTCGAAGGGGCCGGAACCTCGCTCGAGTTGGGCGACAGCGTCGTTACCGAAAACATGGCGGTGGCCAACGGCGGAGGGATCGCCAACCGGGGGGCCACGGTCTCGATCGTCTCGACCTCGGTGGTCGACAACACGGCCGGGTCCAGCGGCGGGGGCATCTCCTCGGTCGGCAACGGCAATCAACTGACGATCACCGACTCCACCGTCAAGGACAACATCGCCACCGCCAACCACGGCGGAGGGGTCCACCTGGCCGACATGGGGACCGCAACCATCGTCCGCAGCACACTGAGCGGGAACCGGGCCGGGAACGACGGCGGAGGCCTCAACGCCGTGGGTAGCGGCACCGTGACTATGACCAACGTCACGTTGAGCGGCAACCAGGCCGGCACCCTGGACATCGTCCAGGGGAGCGGACTCGGCCAGGGGGGAGGGTTCTTCCTACGCGGTCGAGCGCTGACTTCCACCCACTCGACCATCTACGCCAACTCCGCGTTCCGGGGCGGGGGGGCGTGGGTGCAGGGAGGGTCGGCGACCCTGGGCGCCACGATCCTGTCCGGGAACACGGCCACCTCGGGCGTGGCCCCCAATCCCGATTGCTTCCGTTTTGCCGGTTCGGTGGCGACGAGTGGTTTCAATCTGTTGGGGGCGATGGCGCCCACCGACTGCTCGTTCACCGGAGCGCCCAACGACCTGGTGGGCCTCGACCCGCTCCTGGGCCCGCTGGCCGAAAACAGCAGCCCGGCCACCCACGCCCTTTTGGCCGGTAGCCCGGCGATCGACCACGTAACGGCCGGCT
>CAYFYE010000021.1:0-27721 GCA_964347285.1 uncultured Acidimicrobiia bacterium | reverse complement strand
CCAACCCGTTCCTCGAGGTCGAGGCGGCACTGCCGGACGTCGAGGCGTCGATCGCCCCCTCGACGTACACCCCGGCCAACCAGTTCGCCGAGGTCGAGATGGCGCTGGCCACACCGGCCGTCGCCCCCTCGACGTACACCCCGGCCAACCCGTTCCTCGAGGTCGAGGCGGCACTGCCGGACGTCGAGGCGTCGATCGCCCCCTCGACGTACACCCCGGCCAACCAGTTCGCCGAGGTCGAGATGGCGCTGGCCACACCGGCCGTCGCCCCCTCGACGTACACCCCGGCCAACCCGTTCCTCGAGGTCGAGGCGGCACTGCCGGACGTCGAGGCGTCGATCGCTCCCTCGACGTATACCCCGGCCAACCAGTTCGCCGAGGTGGAGATGGCGCTCGACTAGCGACCGCCGGAGAGGTGAAGGGTCACGGACTCCGTGGCCCTTCACCTATTTCCGGCGCGTTCTTGGGCCGGCGCGGAGGACGTTCGCAATGGAGCGATCGGGTTGACTCCGTCCCCCCGGGTACCCTGCCCCCGTGCACCGACCTCCTCCCGTCGCTCGACGCGCTCTGGTCCTCGCCGGGCTGATCGCGCTGGTAGCCGCCGGCTGCACCTCCAACGGAGGAGAGACCACGCCGGCGCCGACGAGCCTGCCTGCGCCGGCTTCCACATCCGGCACGACCTCAACCGTGTCGGTCAGCACCACGACGCCGGACTCCACGACTGCGGCCACGGACGGCCGGGAGGAGGCCCAGGACGGCCGCGTCGACCCGGACGTGGCCGAGGCTCTCGAAGCGGAGATCGCCGAACTGGCCGCCGTCGCCGAGGACATCCGCGGTCTGCGCTTCCTGGAGCCGCCCGAGGTCACCGTGGTGACCAAGGCCGAGATGGAAGCGCGCGTCCAGGACCGTATCGATGAGGAGCTGACGCCTGAGGACGTCGACGTGGAAACCCGCCTGTTGCAGCTCCTCGGCTTGCTCGATCAGGGCGTGGACCTCAAGCAGCTCTATCAGGACGTGTTGGGTGAGGTCGTGGTCGGCCAATACGACGGCGACACTGCCGAACTGGTGGTGGCCAGCGACGACGCCGAGCTGTCGCCGCTCTCCAAGTCGAACGTCGTGCATGAGCTGATTCACGCCCTCAGCGACCAGCATTTCGACCACTTCGCGATCTGGCGGGAGATGCTCGATGCAGAGCGCTACGACGAGGCGGCCGCCTATCAGGCCCTGCTGGAGGGAGAGGCCACCTATTTCCAGGCCCTCTACGCCGCCGAGCGGCTGTCCACCGCCGAGCGACTGGAACTGGCGTTGGAGGTCAATCGAACCGATGCCGATGCGTTCCGTGCGTCTCCCTACTTCCTACAGGAGTCGCTCATGTTCCCGTACTTGGAGGGATTCCAGTTCGTGCTGCGCCTGATCGAATCCGGCGGCGTGGAGGCGGTCAACCAGGCATACGAGCAGCCGCCCACGTCGACCGAGCAGATCATTCACCCGGCCCGCTACTTCGACGGAGAGGGCGCCGAGCCGGTGACACTCGCTGCCTTCGAGGTTCCCGGTTATGACCTCTACGAGGAGTCGGTGTGGGGCGAGCTCAGCCTCCGACTCATGTTCGGGCAGGTGGAGGATCCCGGCCTGGCCGCCCAGGTGGGGGACGGCTGGGGCGGAGATGTCTACCGGGTGCTATTCGACGAAGACGACGTGCTCTTCGTGCTCAGCTACCGGGCCGACACCGACCGGGACGCCGCCGAGCTGGCCGCTGCTCTGGAGGGCTACACCGCGGCCATCGGAGGCGGAGAGGGCAGTGAAGTCGACGGGCTCGTCGTCTTCGAGGGCGAGAACACCTTTGCGGCGGTCGATCGGGACGGCGAACAGGTGGTCTTCGTGGCAGCCACCGATGCCGTCGAAGGGCGGCGAGTGGCCGACGTCGTCGAGCTGCCCTGAGAATCTAGGAGTGTCGCAGGTCGTGTGGCAGAATCGCCTCGACGACTCTCGGGAGGCATACGTGGATTGGGACAAGCTCGGCGTGGGGCACAGACTGGGCATCGCCGGCGGCGCCGTGCTCGTCATCACCTTGTTCCTGCCGTGGTACGGGGTGCTCGGCATCAACATCAACGCGTTCGACTCGGGCTTCCTGGCCTGGGGCGGGAGCCTCATCGCCATAGCCGGCGCAGTGGTGCTGGCCCTCAAGGCTTTCGGGACCCGCAGCTTCGAAGCGGGGACCCTCCAGAGCGAGCAGATTGCGCTGCTGCTGACCGGCCTGGGGACCCTTCTCATCCTCCTGCGCTGGATCACCGAGACCAGTCTGACGAAGTTCGGGCTCTTCCTGGCGATCATCGCCGGCCTGATGACTACGTATGGTGCCTTCAGCGCCATGCGGGAGGCGGGGTTGTCCTTCCCCGGATCCGACGACTTCCGCAGTCTCGGCGGTGACGACGGCGAGGGCGGTCCAGAAGAAGGCCCCTGACCGCTACCCCTGGAGAGGGCCGGCGCGGCGGCGTACGTTGTTCGGGTGATGGAGAAGGCGCGCGGCGCGCCTCAGCGGCGGCCGGCGTTGGGACGGCGGCCGTGGTTCGCCTTGCGGCGTCGGGCGCGCAGCTTGCGGCGCGTCTTCTTGGCCACGGTGCCGGGGATCGTAACAGCTCGTCGATCGAACCAGGTCTGGCTGCAGCTCGACGCTCCCGGCTGGTCGTCTCCGCCGGTGCTTCTGGCGCGGGGGCGGTGGCAGAGGTTGGCGGGCCTTCGACCGGAGGCCCGGGGCGGTGGATTGCTCATTCGGACACGATCCGTCCACGGCTTCGGAATGCGAGAAGCGCTGGGCATGGTCGGGCTCGACCGGCAGGGTCGGGTCACCGCCACCCGGGTCCTGGCGCCCGGCCGACGGGTAGTCGTGCCCGGAGCCCACTGGGTGCTCGAGCTCCCCGCCGGGCATCCCCTTCCGGCGGAGGGTGTCCGGCTGGTGGCCCGGCCTATCGTGGCCTCGTGGCCGGCCGCCTCATCCTGTGCTCGAGCCCGATAGGGAACCTCGACGATGCTTCGCCTCGGCTGCGCCGGGCCCTGGCAGAGTCCGACGTGGTGTTTGCCGAGGACACCCGGCGGAGCCGGGTGCTGCTCGAAGCGCTGGGGACCAGGCGGCCGATGCGCTCTTACTTCGCCGGTAACGAGGAGTATCGGTCCGAGGAGCTCAAGGAGCGCCTGGCCGCCGGGGACACGGTCGCCCTGCTCACCGACGCCGGTGTTCCCGGCATCGCCGATCCCGGGTACTCGGCCGTCCGGGCCGCCCTGGAAGTCGGTGCTGCGGTGACTGCGGTGCCCGGGCCCAGTGCGGTCACCACCGCCCTGGCCGTTTCCGGCCTGCCGTCCCATCGGTTTCTTTTCGAGGGATTCCTGCCCAAGAGTGGGGCGGCGCGCCGCAGCAGGCTGGACTCACTGGCGCATCAGGATGAGACGATCGTGCTGTTCGTCGCCAAAGGCCGGCTGGGCCGGGACCTCGCCGATTTGACCGATGCGTTGGGCGGCGACCGCCCGGTGGCGATTGCCCGTGAGCTCACCAAGGCCTTCGAGGAGGTGTGGCGGGGCACCCTGGCGAAGGCATCGGCGCGATGGGGCCGGCGGGTCGAGCGCGGGGAGTTCACCGTGGTCGTGGGCGGCGGCGGCCCTCTACCGGCAGATCTCGACGATGCCGTGGCTCGGATCGTCGGTCATGTTGCAGAGGGGATGCCACATTCCGAAGCGGTGCGGCGCGTCGCCCGGGAGACGGGCCTCAGCCGACGCACCCTCTACGAGGCGTCTCTCCCGTCGGGGGGCGAGTAAGGGCTCTGGTGCCTACTGGAGGTCCCTACGGCAGCGGCGGCAGACGCCTTTGCTCCGGTAGGGGCTCACGTCCCTGGTGGAACCACAGAACGTGCACGTCGCCTCGAGCTTGCGAAGGATGATCGCGTCGCTCTCGACCGAGATCGCGAGCGGATCGCCTTCGCGAATGTTGAACAGTCGCCGGGTCTCGGCGGGGATCACAATCCGGCCCAGATCGTCGATCTTGCGGGTCATGCCGGTATCCATCCCACCTCCTGGTTTGCGGTGGGCAGTCAGCGCCCCCTTCCCCTCGGACTGGAGAGCTCCGACCTCCCCGTGGTCATCATAGGCCCTGTCCCCTTCGCCCGGAAACTGGAAATTTCCAACGGGAGGCCCGGTGGAAATTCCCAACTGGAGGCCGGGTCGGGGCAGCCCGGGCCCGGTGCTACCATCCCGCCGCCGTGACCTCCCCCCGCTCGATCCTGGTGGCCGTGGCCTGGCCCTACGCCTCCGGGTCACGCCACATCGGACATCTGGCCGGCGCCTACCTGCCGGCCGATATCTTCGCCCGTTATCACCGCGCCGCCGGCAACCGGGTCTTGATGGTGTCCGGTTCGGACGTGCACGGAACGCCGATCACTTTTCGGGCCGATCAGGAGGGAGTCTCTCCGCAGGAAATCGTCGACCGCTTTCATGGAGAGTTCGTCTCGCAGTGGGAGGCGCTGGGGATTTCGTGGGACCTGTACACCTCCACCGGTACGCCCAATCATCATGCGGTCACTCAGGACATGTTCCTCAAGCTGCTGGAGGCCGGATACATCGACAAGCGGGCCACCAAGCAGTTCTACGATCCCGAGGCGCAGCGCTTTCTGCCCGACCGCTACCTGGAGGGGACGTGCCCCCACTGCGGGTACGACCACGCCCGCGGGGACCAGTGCGACAACTGCGGCCGCACCCTGGACCCAATCGACCTGATCGAGCCTCGCTCGACGATCAGCAAGGCCACCCCGGAGCAGCGAGAGACCGAGCACTTCTACATCCGCCTGTCGGAATTCCGCACCCCTCTCGCCGACTGGCTCAACACTCGCCGGGGCTGGCGCAAGCACGTTCTCAACTTCTCGCTTGGCTGGATCGAAGAAGGCCTGCGCGATCGGGCCATCACCCGCGACATCGATTGGGGGGTCGAGATCCCCGTGGACGACTTGGGGCCCGGCAAGAGGATCTACGTCTGGTTCGACGCCGTGATCGGCTACCTGTCCGCCTCAAAGGAGTGGGCGTCGCTCCAAGGGACCCCCGAGGCCTGGCGGGAGTGGTGGGAGGACCCGGAGGCGGAGAGCTACTACTTCATCGGCAAGGACAACATCCCCTTCCACACCATCATCTGGCCGGCGATGCTGATGGGATACGGGGGCCTCAACCTGCCCACCGACGTTCCCGCCAACCAGTACGTGACGTTCAAGGGTGGCAAGGCTTCTGCCAGCAGGGGCATCGGGCTGACGATCGGCGGGGCCCTCGAGCGCTTCGAGCCCGACGCCCTGCGCTACGCGCTGGCGGCCACGTTGCCCGAACAGCAGGACACCGACCTGACCGAGGACCAGATGCTGCGCCGTATCAACGACGAGCTGGTGGCCACCTGGGGGAACCTGGCCCACCGGGTGGTGTCGATGATTCATCGCTACTTCTCCGGGACCGTGCCGGCCCCCGGCCCTCTCGACGACCGAGACCGCCGGCTGCTGGCGGCCATCGACGAGGACATCGGCGCAGCCGGCCGGCACATCGAGGCGGTCGAGCTCAAGGCGGGGCTGGCCAGTGGAATGCGGGCCGCCGGCGAGGTGAATGCCTATCTGAACGCCACCGAACCGTGGAAGACGGCTGCCCGAGACGAGTCCCGCACCGCGGCCACCCTGTACGTGGCCGCCAACGCGGTGGCCGGTATCAATGTCGCTCTGGCGCCCTACCTCCCCTTCACGGCGTCCGACCTCCATCGACGGTTGGGACTGGAGGGGGATGTCACCTCCATGGGGTGGAAGCGCCCCGAGTTGCCGGCCGGGACCAGGCTCGGCCCCCCGGCCCCGCTGTTCTCCAAAGTCGAGGTGGAGTCGTAGCCGCCGGAGATGGTTCCGGGCCATTCTGGGTCGACGCCCACTGTCATCTCTACGGTTCGGCTCGAGAGCCCGGCGACCTCCTGGCCCGGGCTCGGGCCGCCGGGGTGGAGTGGGTAGTGTGCCCCGGCGTCGATGGCGCCAGCTCCGAGCAGTCGGCCCGGCTGGCCGACCGCCACCCCGGGCAGGTGGTGTTCACCGCCGGCCTCCACCCGCATTATTCGGCCCGTTGGAGCAGCGAGCGTGACCGCATTGCGGCCCTCGCCCACCGGGCGGCCGCGCTCGGGGAGTGCGGCCTGGACTTCTACCGCGACCTGGCTCCCCGGGCCGCCCAGGAGGAGGCATTTCGCGACCAGCTGGCACTGGCCGCCGAGCTCGACAAACCGATCGTGGTCCACTGCCGGGACGCCTTCGCCGAGGTCCACGCGGCCCTCGAGGACACCGCTACGGGCCGGCTGGCTGTGCTGCATTGCTGGACCGGAGGTCCCCGCTGGACCCAGCGGTTCGCCGAGATGGGGGCGCGGTTCTCCTTTGCCGGCCCGATCACGTTTCCGACCGGGGACACGGTCAGGCGAGGGGCGGCGGCGGCCCCGCCGGACCGCACGATGGTGGAAACGGACACGCCCTACCTCACCCCTCCGCCCCACCGCGAGCGTGAGAACGAGCCGGCCAACGTCCCGGTGGTGGGGGCCGCTCTGGCCGAGGTGTGGGGAGAGGATCCCGCTGAGGTGGCCGTCCGCACCAGCGCTACCGCCGCGGCGGTGTTCGGTGGCTGAGGGGCCGCAGGGGAGGGCGGAGATCAGCAGTCTCCTGGAGCGGCACGGTCTGCGTCCCCGTAAGGCGCTCGGCCAGCACTTCCTCGCCGATCCCAACATCGTCCGCAAGATCGTCGAGCTGGCGGCGGTGGGGCCCGGGGATCAAGTGCTCGAGGTCGGGGCCGGAACCGGCACGCTCACCCGCGCTTTGGCAGAGACCGGGGCCCGAGTCGTTGCCTACGAGGTCGACGACCGGCTCAGGCCGGTGCTCGAGGAGGTCGTCGGGGGGATGGACGTCGAGTTGCGGTTTGCCGATGCAGCTTCGGTCGATCTGGCCGGCACGCTCGGCCCCGGGCCGTGGGTGATGGTGGCCAATCTTCCTTATCAGGTGGGAACGACGCTCCTACTCGATCTGGTCCGACAGGCTTCCCAGATCGAGCGCTTCGTGGTCATGGTCCAGCAGGAGGTCGCCGAGCGGCTGGCCGCCGGACCGGGCTCCCGGGATTACGGGCTGCCGAGTGTCGTGGTGCGCCTCTACTGCGCGGTACAGATGGGTTTCCGGGTGGCGCCGTCCGTCTTCTACCCACCTCCCCGGGTGGAATCGGCCATCGTGGTGCTGAGGCGCATGTTCTCACCCGACCGGCGCCGGGAGGACGCGGCCCGCCTGGCCGCCGCTGCGTTCTCACAGCGCCGGAAGATGCTCCGCCGGTCGCTGGCCGACGCCCTCGGCGACGCCGAGGCCCGTTGCCGGCGGGCCGGCATCGATCCGCAGGCCCGACCCGAGGCCCTTTCCCCGGAGGACTTCCTACGGCTGGCCGATCATGCGGGCTGAGGCTTACGCCAAGGTCAACCTGGGCCTCCGCGTCCATTCCCCGGATCCAACCGGCTATCACCCGATCACCGGCCTCAACCAGTCGGTGGGATGGAGTGACGTCCTGGAGCTCGAAGCGGCCTCCGAGGACCACTTCGACGCTCCCGGGGCTGTCCCCGACGACGTCACCAACCTGGCTTGGATGGCCGTGGAGATGGCGCGCGATGCGGCCGGCACCGACCGGGCCGTCGCCCTGGGTCTGACCAAGCGCCTTCCCATTGCCTCCGGTCTGGCCGGCGGGAGCGCCGACGCCGCTGCCGCCCTCGGCCTGGCGGCCGAACTCTTCGGGCTTCCGCTGGAGGAGATGGGCGACCTGGCCCCCCGGCTGGGAGCCGACGTTCCTTTCTGTTTCACAGGCGGCCTGGCCGTCGTGACCGGTTACGGGGAACGGGTGTCCTCTCGGGAATCGATAACCGGCTTCGCTTTGGCCATCGTGGTCCCGCCCTTTGAGCTGTCGACATCCGATGTCTACGCCTCCTGGGATCGGCTCGACGAGCCCGAGGCTCCGTCGCTGCCGGCAACCGCTCTGCCTCCGGGGCTGCGCGAGTATCACCCGCTGGGCAACGACCTGTATCCTGCCGCGGTGGCCCTCCGGCCCGCCCTCGACGAGTGGCGTGCCGAGTTGTCGGCCCGTTGGGAGCGCCCGGCGTCGCTGTCGGGAAGCGGGCCGGCCCTCTTCGGCTACTTTCTCGATGTGGAAGAGGCCGCCGAGGCGCTGCGCGACCTCCCGGCCGGGGCCCGGGCCGCCCAGGCGGTGTCCCCGGTCCCGCGGGGCTGGCAGGTGGCCGACGGTACACTCAACGGAGCCGGGTAGTGGGGGGTGGTGTAAGTGGCAGCACGATGGGTTTTGGTCCCATTAGTACAGGTTCGAGTCCTGTCCCCCCAGCGCGAGATCGAGGAGCCGGTATGGGCCTGAGTGCAATCGTCCTGGCGGCCGGGCAGGGCACCAGGATGAAGTCCGGCCAGCCGAAGGTGCTGCACCAGATCGCCGGAAGGACGATGTTGTCGTGGATCCTCGACGCGGTCGCCGAGGTCGGGCCCGATCGGACCTGTGTTGTCGTCGGCCACGAGGCCGAGGCGGTTTCCGGCGTCGTGCCGGAAGGAGTGGTCGTGGCCTTGCAGGCCGAACAGCTGGGCACCGGCCACGCCGTCTCGGTGGGTTTGGCCGAGCTGAGTCCGGCGGAGGACGAGGTGATCCTGGTCGTCCCCGGCGACACCCCTCTGCTCGGCGGCGAAAGGCTATCTGCTCTGGTGGCCGAGCACGGTCGATCCGCCGCTCCGGCCACCCTTTTGACGGCCCGGATCGATGACCCGACCGGGTACGGACGGGTGATGCGCGGTCCCCAGGGCGGCGTGGTCGCCGTCGTCGAGCACGCCGATGCCGGGCCCGAGGAGCTGGCCGTCGATGAGGTGGCTACCGGGATATACGCCTTTGCCGCCGGGCCCTTGGCCCGAGCTCTGGAACGGGTAGGCACCGACAACGCCAAGGGCGAGTATTACCTGCCCGACGTAGTGGCCGTGCTGGCCGGCAGCCGGGCGCCGCTGGCTGCGGTGTCGGCTTCGGCCGAGGAGGTGGTCGGTGTCAATTCCTACGACCAGCTGGCAGACGCCGCAGCACTGATGCGTGATCGGATCAACCGGCGCTGGATGTCCGAGGGAGTGTGGATGCTCGATCCCGGTCGGGTGTACATCGACGCCGACGCATCGCTTTCGGCTGGAGCCCGCATCTATCCCGGTGTCCACATCGAGGGCTCTTCGGCGGTGGCCGCCGGTGCCGAGGTGGGGCCCGAGGCCCACGTCCGCGATTCCCGAATCGGTGAGGAGGCCCGGGTCCGCTATGCGGTCCTCGATAGTGCCGAGGTGGGAGCCCGCTGCAACGTGGGCCCTTTCGCCTACCTGCGCCCGGGCACAGTGCTCGCTGCCGAGTCGAAGGCGGGGACGTTCGTGGAGATGAAGAACACCCAGGTCGGGGCGCGCAGCAAAGTGCCCCATCTCTCCTATATGGGCGACGCCACGATCGGCGAGGACGCCAATATCGGTGCCGGGTCGATCACGTGCAACTGGGATGGCGTGGACAAGCATCCGACGACGATCGGCGACCGGGCTTTCATAGGATCCGACACGATGTTGGTGGCGCCGGTGGAGGTCGGGGACGACGCGTATACCGGAGCGGGCTCGACTATCACCGGGGACGTGCCGCCCGGATCACTGGCCATCGAGCGTTCGCAGCAGCGAGAGGTCCCGGACTACGCTGCCAGAAGGAAGCGTCGAGCGCACAAGAGGCGGAACGATTCGTGAAGGTGACCGGCGAGAAGCGAATGATGCTCTTCACGGGCTCTGCCAACCCTCAGCTGGCACGGGACGTCGCCCACATCCTCGATGTGCCCCTGGGTGGCGTCGAGCGCTCGGTGTTTGCCAACGGTGAGATCTACGTTCGCTTCACCGAGAGCGTCCGCGGCGCCCACTGTTTCGTGCTCCAGACCCACGCCCCCCCGATCAATCACCACATCATGGAGCAGCTGCTGATGATCGATGCGCTGCGTCGGGCATCGGCCCTGCGAATCACGGCGGTGGTGCCCTACTTCGGGTACGCCCGCCAGGACAAGAAGGTGCTGCCTCGGGAGCCGATCAGCGCCCGCATGATCAGCGACTTGTTCGTGGCGGTCGGCGCCGATCGCATCGTCTCCCTCGATCTGCACAGCGGGCAGATCCAGGGTTTCATCGACAAGCCGTTTGACAGCCTCACCGCCCTCCCGCTGTTCATCGATCACATGACCTCGATGATCGACGGACCGATGACCGTGGTCTCGCCGGACTCGGGTCGGGTGAAGCTGGCCGAGAAGTACGCCCGGCACCTCGACGCCCGAGTGGCGTTCGTTCACAAGCGTCGGCCGCTCGAGGAGCACAACATCGCCGCCGCCTTGCGGGTTGTGGGCGACGTGAAGGACCGCCATGCCATCATCCTCGACGACATCATCGACACCGCCGCCACCATCGTCTCCGCCGCCGAGCTCCTTCAGAAGCGGGGCGCAGTCTCGGTGACGGCGCTGGCCACCCACGGCGTCTTCTCGCCGCCGGCCGTCGACCGCATCAAGAACGCTCCCATCGAACAGGTGGTGGTGACCGACACGTTGCCGCTTCCCGATGATGCCCGGGATCTCGACAAGCTGACCGTGCTCTCCTCGGCTCCGTTGATCGCCGACGCATTGCGGGCCATCTTCACCGACGAGTCGGTGAGTGACATCTTCATGGGGGAGAACGTCTGATCTGTACCGGCCGGTCGAAGACCGGGCCGGTCATCGAGGCGCTGAAACCATGGACACCGAGATCATCACCCTCACCACCGGGATTCGCCGGGGAGTCTTCGACATCACCGCAGAGGCGGCCCACTTCGTGGATGGCAAGGGCGACGGCCTGCTGTCGGCGTACCTGCCGCACGCCACCGCTGGGCTGGCCCTGATGGAAACCGGGGCGGGCAGCGAGGACGATCTGCTGGAACGCATCGACGAGGTGCTGCCTCGCGACGAGCGGTGGCGCCACCGTCACGGCTCACCCGGGCACGGCGCCGATCACGTCCTCCCGGCCCTGGTGGCCCCCTCGGTGACGATTCCGGTCGTCGGCGGCAGGCTGGCATTGGGCACGTGGCAGTCGCTGGTCGTGGTGGATCCGAACGCCGACAACCCCGACCGCAAAGTGCGATTGAGCTTCATCCCGGCCTGAGGGCGTGTTGGCGCGGGCCTTTCGGCCCGGCATAATTGCCCTCCAGGCATTCGGGAGTCTCATCCATGGAACAGGTGACGCTGTCCGCCGAGAAGCGCTCAGAACGGGGCAGCCGCCCGGCACGGCGGTTGCGACGGCAGGGCCGCGTGCCCGCCACGCTGTACGGCCGGGGCGCCGAGGCCGTCTCGGTGTCGGTGGACGCCCGACAGCTCTACGGGGCCCTGCATACCGACGCCGGCCTCAACGTCGTCATCGACTTGAAGGTCGACGGCGACGACTACCTCACCGTTGCCCGCGAGGTCCAGCGCCATCCGGTGCGCAACGACATCATCCATCTCGACTTCGTCAAGATCTCTCTCACTGAGAAGATCGAGGCCGAGGTGGTCCTCGAGCCCATCGGCACGCCTTACGGCGTCAGGGAGAGCGGGGGCGTGCTCGAAACCGTCCGCAACTTCGTGACGATCGAAGCGCTACCCACCGAAATCCCGCCCTCGGTGACCGTCGATATCAGCGCTCTCGGCATCGGCGACTCACTCAGCGTCGGCGACCTGGCCCCCATCGAGGGGGTCGACATCATCGACGACCCGGAGACGACCCTCTACACGGTGGTTGCGCCGCGGATCGAGGTCGAGGTGGTCGAAGAGGTTCCCGAGGAGGAGGCCGAACTCGTCGAGGGCGAGAAACCCGAAGAGGGCGCCGAAGAAGTCGAAGGGGAGGAGCCCGCCGAAGGCGGTGCCGAGGAAGGGGAGTAGGGGTCCGCCCTGTATCTCCTGGTTGGGCTGCGCAACCCCGAACCGGAATTCGACGGCACCCGGCACAACGTCGGGGCCGAGCCGATCCAGACGCTGGCCGGCCGTCACGGACTCCGCTTCCGACGGGCCCGGCGCGGTACCCGGGCCCTGGTGGCCCGGTTCGGAACCGGAGCGGAGGGTGCGGTCCTGGCGCTTCCCACTACCGGGATGAACATCTCGGGCCAGGCGGTGAGTCCGCTGCTGCGCTACTTCGGAGTGAAGCTGTCCGAGCTGCTGATCCTTCACGACGACATCGATCTGCCGTTCGGCAAGTTGCGGGTCCAGTTCGGCCGGGGGTCGGGCGGCCACAACGGCGTCGATTCGGTCATCGGTTCGCTCGGATCGTCCGGGTTCTGGCGCCTGAAGCTGGGGGTGGGACGTCCGCCGGGCAGCCAGGATCCGGCCGATTACGTGTTGCGAAGGTTCACCGTTCGCGAGCGTCCTCTGGTGGATGTCATGGTGAGTGAAGCGGCAGACGCCTTGGAGATCTTCGTGGAAAAGGGACCGGAGGAGGCCCGTCAGCAAGCGGGGGAGATGGGTCGGTCGTGAACGAGTACGTCGGCGCTCTCGACCAGGGCACCACCAGCACGAGGTTCGTGATCGTCGACCGGAGAGGAGCGATCGTTGGCCTCGACCAGCGGGAGCATTCCCAGATCTACCCGCGACCCGGGTGGGTAGAGCACGATCCCGACGAGATCTGGACCCGAGCCAAGGAGGTCATCGCCGGGGCGCTCGAGACGGCGGGAATCGAATTGGGGGACCTGGCCGCGGTGGGCATTACCAACCAGCGGGAGACGACGGTGGTGTGGGATCGAGCAGGGACCCCGCTGCATCCGGCCATTGTTTGGCAGGACACCCGTACCGACGACCTGTGCCGCGCGTTGGCAGGAAGCGAGGGTGCCGACCGGTTCCGAGAGGCGACCGGATTGCCCCTGGCCACCTACTTCTCCGGCCCCAAGCTCAGGTGGCTGCTCGAGCAGGTCGACGGGCTGGGCGAGCGGGCCGCCGACGGCGAGGCCCTGTTTGGCACGATCGACAGCTGGCTGGCGTGGCGACTCACCGGCCGCCACCTCACCGATGTGACCAATGCCTCACGAACGATGCTGATGAATCTGGAAACGCTGCAGTGGGATCCTCGGATCCTCGACGCCTTCGGGGTGCCGGCGCACATGCTTCCGGAGATCGTCCCTTCGTCCCAGGTCTATGCGGAGGCGAGCGGCCCGCTGGCCGGCGTCCCACTGGCCGGCATCCTCGGGGACCAGCAGGCGGCCCTCGTCGGACAGGCTTGTTTCGAGGCCGGGGAGGCCAAGAACACCTACGGCACCGGCTGTTTCCTCCTTCTCCACACCGGAACCGACGCAGTCCCTTCTCAACACGGCCTGCTTACCACGGTGGCCTACCGATTCGGCGAGGAACCGGCGGCCTATGCGCTCGAAGGGTCGGTGGCCATCGCCGGGGCAGCGGTGCAGTGGCTGCGGGACAACCTCGGCCTCATCGAGAAGGCCTCTGATATCGAGGAGCTGGCGGCTTCGGTGCCCGACAATGGAGATGCCTACTTCGTCCCCGCTTTCTCGGGCCTCTTCGCTCCCTACTGGCGGTCGGACGCCCGCGGCGCCATTGTCGGCCTCACCCGTTATGTCGGAGCGGGTCACCTGGCCCGGGCGACGCTCGAGGCGACCGCGTACCAGACCCGGGACGTGCTGGAAGCCATGGAGTCGGATTCCGGGGTGCGGATCGAGTCGCTGAAAGTCGACGGAGGCATGGTGGCCAACCCGCTGCTGATGCAGTTTCAGGCAGATATCCTCGGCGCCCCGGTCATTCGGCCGGCCGTCACCGAAACGACCGCCCTGGGGGCCGCTTTCGCCGCCGGAGTGGCGGTGGGTGTGTGGTCGAGCAGGGACGAACTGGCCGAACTGTGGGCCGAGGACCGACGTTGGGAGCCTGGTATGGCCGAGACGGAGCGGGATCGGCTCTACCGGCGCTGGCACCAGGCCGTGGAGCGGACACTCGCCTGGACCGAGTGATCGAGACGCCGCCGGCGATCGCCGACGGCCGATATCCGACGATCCATTTCCCTAGCATCGCCCCAACGGCACAGGAGAGCATCCATCTCCCTTCCCGATGGCATCGGCTGGTTCCGCATAACCCTGGTCCCGGTGGTGATGGCGTTGGTCCTCGCCGACGGTCGCTTCGAGCATTCGTACGGAATCGCCGCCGCGGTGTTTGCCGTAGCTGCAGCGAGCGACTTCGTCGACGGCTACCTGGCCCGCCGCTGGGGGCAAACCACCGTCGGGGGAGCCTTCCTCGACACGATCGCCGACAAGCTCCTGGTGACCGGAACCCTGTTTGCCCTCGTCGAGGTGGGACGGGTGTGGGCGTGGGCGGCGTTTGTGATCGTGGGCCGGGAGATCGCGGTCATGGGCCTGCGGGGCATCGTCGCCCTCAATGGGGTCCGGGTGCCCCCTTCGCCTCTCGGCAAGTGGAAGGCGGCCGTCCAGTTCGTGGCAATGGGCCTCGCCATGCTGAGGCTGGCCGACACCTGGGGACCTCTTTACCTCGACCAGTGGTGGATGTTGGCCGCGGTGGTGATCACGGTCGCCTCCGGCATCGAGTACTTCGCTCGGTCGGCCGGCGTGATCCGCTCGCTCGCCTCTCGATGAGCGGTGTCTTTCTGACCGGTGCGACCGGCTTCGTGGGCAAGGCAGTGCTGGAGGGCCTCGCCCTCGAGCCCGAGCAACGTCCCATTCGAGCCCTGGCCCGCACCCGGACCAACGGCGACCTGGTGGCCGCCCTGGGGGCCGAACCGGTCATGGGAGACATGCTGGAGCCCCCCACGTTGCGCACCGGCATGGAGGGCTGCGACGTGGTCTTTCACTTGGCCGGCCTCAATGCCATGTGCCTGCGCGACCCCGCTCCCCTGTTCGAGGTGAACGTCACCGGATCGCGCAACGTGGTCGAGGCAGCAGCGGCCGCCGGCGTCCGCCGGCTCGTGTACACCTCGTCGGCCGCCTCTCTCGGCGAGGAGAAAGGCTCGACGGGCAGCGAGCGCTCGGCCCACAGAGGGTGGTTTCTCTCCAACTACGAACGCTCCAAGTACGAAGCCGAACGAGGGGTCTTCGAGGCAGGGGAGCGACTGGGCGTCGAGGTGGTGACGCTGAATCCTTCGTCGGTGCAGGGACCGGGCCGGACCACGGGCTCGGCCCGGCTGCTGATCGATTATCTCAACGGCCGGCTACGGGCGGCGGTGGACACCCGGTTCAGCATCCTGGACATCGGCGACTGCGCCGAGGGGCATCTACTGGCGGAGCGCCACGGCTCCCCCGGCGAGCGCTACGTCCTGAGCGGGGCCACCCTGACGGTGCGGGAGGCATTGTCCCTGCTCGCCGACATCACCGGCCTGCACCGCCGGGTGATGTTCATCCCCGGTGCTGCAGCGCTGGCCCTGGGCACCGTCGCCGAGCGGTTGGCTCAAGTTCGCCGCGCCGACGCGCCGATGTGTAAGGAGATGGTCCGGACGCTGCTGCACGGCCATGCCTACGACGGGTCCAAGGCCGTCGCCGAATTGGGGGTGCAGTACACGCCGGTCCGCCAGACTCTGCGGAGGACTGTGGAGTGGTACGTCGATCTGGGCTTCGTGCGCCGACCCCTGCCGACTTACCCGCCGGGGTAGGTGTGCCCGCGCCTCGTCCGGTTCCGAAGTCGGTGACCCGAGACGACCTGAGCGCCTATGCCCGGTCGGTGGCCGACGCGGCCGCCGAGGCGTTGCCGGACTACGTCAGCATCATATGGAAGGGCTCGACGCACAAGCCGTGGGAAGGTCCCTTCGACTTCCTGCCCGGCTTGTCCGATGTGGACATCCATGTCTACCGCCCCGGTCCACTTGCCGACCCCTGGTCGGTGCGCCGCCGGGTGCTCGACGGGGTGGGTCCGGCACCGGTCGACAGCCCGCTCCAGCTTCTGGTACTCGACTCCGGTGACTTGCCGGACTGGTGGACCGTCATCCCCGGCACCTACGAAGTCATGGCCGGCGGCCCTCCACCCGCCGAGGTCCCGCCGACCGACGTCTTGCTGCAGCGAGACCGCTTCGGGTTGGCCCAGGCCGGCCGCGACGCCGAGCGGATAAGCGTGGATGCTCTCGGGCGCTCCGACGACCAGCTGTGGGAATACCTGAGGGGCGTTCGCTGGATGTTCCCCCCGGCCCTGTACCGGGCGGTGTCGGTCAGCACCGGTGATCCCCGCCTGGTGTGGTCCCTCAACCGCTCCCGTTTGCTGGCCCTGGCCGGCGAAGATCCGGCCCTGGCCAAGCTGTACCGGGCCACGATCCAGTATTACGAAGCGGCCCTGGCCGCCTGTCTCCGTCCCGGCGATGGTGCGGCTGCCGAGAATGCCCTGCGGGCCGGCCAGCGGATGTTGCGCAAGGTGGCGGGATGGGCCGCCCGCAGGCGCGATGCCGTGGTCGACCGGCGCGGGCCCACCCAACTACTCGGATAGGTCGGGACGCACCAGAGCCACGCCGGCTCGTTACGCTTGCTCCGAGTGGCGGCGCCTCTCGCACCGCTCGTCGAGCATTGGCGGCCCGGAATCATTCCCGACCCCCCCGGCCGGGTGGCGGTGCCGCCGTCTCTGCGCGCCTTCGTTTTGTCCGGCCTCGCCGCCGGTCGTGCCGGCCCGGTGCTGGCGGTGGTGCCCGGCGAGCGAGATGCCGAGGATCTGGCCGAGGATGCCGCGTTGTTCTCAGACGCGGTCGTGCCGTTGCCGGCATGGGAGACGCTGCCGTTCGAGCACATCTCCCCCAATCAGGGGACGATGGCTCAGCGGGCGGAGGCGCGTCACCGCCTGGCGTTGGGAGAGCACGGCCTGATCGTCGTCGGATCGGTGCGGGCCCTGATTCAGAGGGTCAGCCCTTCGGCGACTGCACCGGTCGAGATCGGCATCGGCGAGGAATTCGACCGGGACCTGCTCATCGGCCGGCTGGCCGATTTCGGCTACCAGCGGACGGACCGGGTGGAGGGCCGTGGCGAGTTCTCGGTGCGGGGCGGGATCGTCGACGTGTTTCCCGCTCAGGGGGTAGATCCGGTCCGGCTGGAGTTCTGGGGAGATGTGGTGGAGGAAGTCCGCCCGTTCAGCCCGGCCACCCAGCGATCCAGCGGCTCCCTGGCGCGGCTGGTGGTCTATCCGGCCCGTGAATTCAGGCCCGATGTCGCCGTGAGAGCACGGGCGGCACAGTTCGTCGCCGCCGAGGCATGGGCCGCCTCTACCTGGGACCGGATTGCCGAGGGAATGATGTTCGCCGGCATGGAGTCGTGGCTTCCCTGGCTGTCGCCGGAGCGCTCGATCCTGGACGAGGTGGCAGCCACGACGATGGTGATCGACTTCGACCCGGTTCGGGGCCACGATCGCAGCAGGGAACTGGTGAAGGAGGAGGCCGAGTTGGCCGCCGCCTTGGCGCCTACCTGGGGGCATGGGGCACCTGAGGCCGGTGCCCATCCGGCCCTCTACCTTCCCCTGGAGCAGGTGCTCGGGGCGGCTCCGATCGTTGAGGCTCCCCCGGCCCCGGCGAGCCCGGACGAGGCGGCGCTGGCCGTGCGCGGGCTGGACGCAGTCCCCGGCGAGGCCGAGTCGGTGGCCGCCGCCCTGGCTCGACTCAGGGGCCAGGGCTTGGACGTCGTGGTGGCGATGGACGGCGCACCCGCGGCCGATCGGGTGGCCCGCCTGCTGACCGGGGCCGGTATCGACCTGGGCCGAAGCGAGGCGTTAGACGAGCCGGGCTCGGCCGTTGTGGGCTCCGGCATCCACCGCGGCTTCGTTGCTCCCGACCTCGGGGTGGCCGTGCTCGGCGAAACCGAGGTGGCCGGTCGCCGCCGGGCCCATCGCCGCCCGGGCCGGCGCCGCCCTGCCGAGGGGGACGGGACGTATCGGGACCTCGAGCCCGGGGACTACGTCGTTCACTACCAACACGGCATCGGTCGATTCGAGGGGCTGAGCACGCAGACCGTGGCCGGGATCGAACGGGACTATCTGGTGGTGGGCTACGCCGGCGGTGACCGGCTCTACGTTCCCACCGATCAGCTGGCCGCCGTCCGCCGCTACAGCGGGGGTGAGGCTCCCCGCATCTCCCGCATGGGGGGCGCCGACTGGTCGGCAACCCGGCAGCGGGTCAAGCGGGAACTCGAGGCGGTGGCCGAGCATGTCGTTCGGCTGCATCGGGAAAGGGCGGTGGCCGCCGGCCACGCCTACGACCCCGATACTCCGTGGCAGGCCGAGTTCGAGGCCGCTTTCCCGTATGAAGAGACCGCCGATCAACTGCGGGCCATCACCGAGGTCAAGGAGGACATGGAGTCGTCGGCACCGATGGACCGACTCATCTTCGGCGACGTCGGGTTCGGCAAAACCGAAGTGGCCATGCGGGCGGCCTTCAAGGCCGTGCAGGAGGGGCGCCAGGTGGCGGTGCTGGTCCCCACCACGCTGCTGGCCCAGCAGCACCTGGAGACGTTTCGTGACCGGTTCGCACCCTTTGGGGTCGAGGTGGAGATGTTGAGCCGGTTCCTCACGCCGAAAGAACAAACCGGGGTGGTGGCCGGTTTGGCCACCGGCGAGGTCGACGTCGTCATCGGCACCCACCGCTTGTTGAGCAGCGATGTGCGCTTTGCCGGCCTCGGCCTTCTCGTTGTGGATGAAGAGCAGCGATTCGGCGTGGCGGCCAAAGACCGCGTCAAGGCGCTGAAGACATCGGTCGATGTGCTGACGCTCACCGCCACTCCGATTCCGCGTACGCTGGAAATGGCGCTGAGCGGAATTCGCCCGGTGAGCCACATCCGCACTCCGCCCGAGGATCGTCACCCCATCCTCACCTACGTCGGGCCCTTGGATACCCAAGCGGTTTCGGCCGCCATCCGCCGCGAGCTGCTACGGGAGGGTCAGGTCTTTTACGTTCACAACCGGGTCCAATCGATCGAGCGAGCCGTAGCCCGCTTGCGCGATCTGGTCCCCGACGCCCGTTATGCCGTTGCCCACGGGCAGATGAGCGAGGGGCAGCTCGAGCAGGTGATGCTCGACTTCTGGGACCGGGACTACGACGTTCTGGTGGCGACGACAATCATCGAATCGGGCCTCGACCTTCCCCAGGTCAACACCCTCATGGTGGAGCGGGCCGAGATGTTGGGGTTGGCCCAGCTGTACCAACTGCGGGGCCGGGTGGGACGCTCGGCACAGCGGGCTTATGCCTATCTGTTCCACCCTCCCCACCAGAGCCTGACCGAGGAGGCCTATCGACGACTCGAGGCGATCGGTGAGTTCAGCGATCTCGGCGCGGGCTTCGACCTGGCACTGCGGGACCTGCAGATTCGCGGGGCGGGAAGCATCTTGGGCGAGGTCCAGTCCGGTCACATCAACGCGGTCGGACTCGATCTGTACTCGGAGCTCGTGGCCGAGGCGGTGGCCGAGCTGCGGGGGGAACCGGTCGTCTCGACCGAACCCGGACGGGTCCGCATCGATGTTCCCGTGGACGCCCATCTGCCGGACGACTACGTAGCCGATCAGCCGGCACGCCTCGAGGCCTACCGGCGGCTGGCCCTGGCGGAGGACCACGCCGCAGTGGAGGACGTGGCCGCAGAGTGGGAAGACCGCTTTGGGTCCCTTCCCACGGAAGCCCAATGGCTACTCGACGTAGCCCATCTGAGGGTGGAGGCCCTGCGGGCGGGCCTCGAGGAGATCGTCCAGCTGCGGGGCGAGGTCAAGCTGTCTCCGGTCGATCTGTCCGAGCCGCAGGAGGTCAGGCTGGAGCGCCTGGCCCGGGACGCCGTCCTCCGGGGCCGCGATCTGTTCGTGCCCGCCCCAGCGGACGGCCCTGTGGAGTGGCTGGTGGGCTTCGTCCGTACAATGTGGCCCCCCTCAGGAGGATGACCCTGCGCCCCCTGCTGCTTCTCGGTCTCGGTGCCGCCCTACTGGCGGCGGCCTGTTCGGCCGACGACAGTGAGGTGGGGCGGGTCGGGGATCTCACCGTGTCCCAGTCGGAAATCGCCGCCTTGCGGACGACGTACGACGACGGAGTGGCCGAGGGGACCGCCTTTCGGGAAGACTTGAGCTTGGTTCTGGTCCAAGAGGCTGTGGCCCAGGCACTCCGGGAAGACTTCGGCGTCGTGATCTCGGCCGCCGAGGTCGATCAAACCGCTGCCGAGCTGTCCTCGCAGTTCGAGGGAGCAGGCCAGAGTGTGGAAGAGGCGCTGGGGATTCCCGGCGCCACCGAGGCCATGTTGCGTCGGTCCGCCTACACGACTCTCTTGATAGACAGGGGAATTCCGGCGGTGATGTCGGACGAAGCGTTCCTTCTCGAGGTCGTCGAGGGAGATCCGTCGTCTCTGGCCGAGGTGTGTGTGCGCCACATCTTGGTGGCCACCCAGGAGGAAGCCGCGCTGGTGGCGGAGCGGCTGGACGGGGGCGAGGACTTCGCGGAGGTGGCCGCCGAAGTGTCCCTCGATCCGGGCAGTCCCGGCGGCGACCTGGGCTGTTCGGCGGCGAGCCGGTACGTGCCACCTTTTGCCCAGGCCGCCGTCGTGGCCCCGATCGGGGAACTGTTCGGGCCGGTGGAGACCGAATTCGGCTGGCACCTGCTCATCGTCGACGATCGTACGGCGCCGACGCTCGACGACCTGGCCGCCGACCCGATGGGAAGCCTGCCACAGGAGGTGACTGCCGACCGCTGGCGCGATTGGTTGAACGGCGTGTTTGCGACGGCCGACATCGAAGTGGCCTCGACCGTGGGTGTGTGGGATTCCTCGACCGGGAGCATCGCTCCACCGGGCCGCTGATGGGTTCGCTCACAATCGTCGGCCTGGGCCCGGCCGGTCTGGACCGGACGGGGCCTGATGCGCTCGTCCGACTCGAAGACCGAGGCGCACGCGTCATCGTACGCACCCTCCACCACCCCGCGGCGGCCCAGCTCGGCGAGCGGCGCAGCATCGAGACATGCGACGACCTCTACGAGTCGTCCGAGGACCTCGACGAGGTGTACCGGGCGGTCGCCGAACGAGTGTTGGGGGCGGCCGCCGGGGAAGACGTCGTCTATGCAGTCCCCGGGAGTCCGCTGGTCGGTGAGCGCACGGTGGCCCTCATCCGCACGAGGGCCGCCGGGGCCGGCGTCGCAGTCGAGGTGGTGCCCGGCGAGTCCTTCCTGGGCCTCATCCTCGACCGGGTGGGCATGGATCCGCTGGAGCACGGGCTGCAGGTATTGGACGGCCGGGCCCTTCCCGACCCGCTCCTCCTCCACCTACCGACGGTGATCGGCCAGGTGGATCGCCCGGCCGTCGCCCAGGCTGCCCAGGACGCCCTGGGACGGGTCCTGCCCGCCGAGACCGAGGTGACCGTCCTGTCCGATCTGGGCGGGGCAGAGGAGGCGGTGACCAGGATGTCTCTCCGAGACCTGCACCGGGTCTCCGTCGGTCCCCGCACCTCGCTGTTTCTGGATCCTCCTCCTTCCGGCTGGCCCGGGCTCGTACAGACCAACCGGCGTCTGCGGGCCGAGTGCCCGTGGGATCGCCGCCAGACACACCACAGCCTGGTCACCCACCTCGTGGAGGAGACCTACGAGCTGGTCGAGGCCCTGTCGGCGTTGTCACCGCAGGCACCCGGAGGCGAGGTCGACTACGGGGCCTACGGTGCCGTCGAGGAGGAGCTGGGAGATCTGCTGCTCCAGGTCGTGTTCCACGCCACTCTGGCCACCGAAGCGGCCGGATTCGGGGTGGAGGAGGTGGCCGAGGGCATTCGTCGCAAACTGGTCAGGCGCCATCCCCACGTGTTCGGTGACGTCGAGGCCCACGATGCCGAGGAGGTCCTGGCCAACTGGGATCGGCTCAAGCGCGAGGAGAAGGACCGGGACTCGCTCATGGACGGGGTCCCCGCTTCACTGCCGGCCCTGCTCCGAGCCGACAAGTTCCAGCGAAGGGCGGCAGCCGTGGGGTTCGACTGGCCCGATCCGACCGGTGTGCTCGACAAGATCGTGGAGGAAGCGGTCGAACTGAAGGCAGATATCGGCGATCCACAAAGGGCCACCGATGAGCTGGGCGATCTCCTGTTCTCCGTGGTCAACTTGGCCCGCCACCTGGGGATCGATCCGGAGATGGCCTTGCGCCGCTCGGCAGACCGCTTTGCAGACCGGTTTCGGGCCATGGAGGCCGACGGAGAGCTGAGTGGCTTGTCGCTGGAGGAACTGGACGAGAGGTGGAGGGCGGCCAAAGAGGGCTAGGGGCCGGCGGCCGGTCCTTCGCCGTGGGGCGGCGTCTCCTCCATTGCGCGATTCCTTCGACCTCTGCTGCTAGCTTGCCTGACAACTGACATACGGAGGGCCCGTGAGCACCATCGAGAGGGTGCGGGCCCGCGAGGTCCTGGACTCCCGGGGTAACCCGACGGTCGAGGCCGAGGTGTTCGTCGCTGGCGGAGCCTTCGGCAGGGCGGCCGCCCCATCGGGAGCTTCCACGGGGGCACTCGAAGCCATCGAGCTTCGAGACGACGGAGACCGCTACGGCGGAAAGGGCGTGGCGCGGGCCGTCGCCAATGTCAACGAAACCATTGCTCCCGAGCTGGTGGGTCGGAGCATCCTGGATCAGGAAGCGATCGACCAAGCGATGCTCGACCTGGACGGGACCCCGAACAAGGCGAAGCTGGGCGCCAACGCCATCGTGGCCGTCTCTCTGGCCGTGGCCCGGGCCGGAGCGGCCTACAGCGGCTTGGCGCTCTTTCGCTACCTGGGCGGGCCTTCCGCTCGGGAGTTGCCGATCCCGTGCCTGAACGTGCTCAACGGGGGCGTCCATGCCGCCAACTCCGTGGATATCCAGGAATTCATGCTGGTGCCCGGTGGGTTTGCGACCTTCGGTGAGTCGCTGCGGGCCGGAGTGGAGACCTACCACGCGTTGCGCAAGGTGCTGGCCGGACGGGGACTGGCCACCAACGTCGGCGATGAGGGTGGCTTCGCTCCCGACCTTCCCGCCAACCGGGCCGCCCTCGAGCTGCTCGAAGAGGCGATCGGCGCCGCCGGCTACGAGATCGGTGATGAGGTAGGGATAGCCCTCGATGTGGCCGCCTCCGAGCTCTACCGGGAGGGCCGCTATCACCTGGAAGGAAGCAGCCTGACGACCGAGGAGATGGTCGACTATCTGGAAGCGCTGGCCGACGGCTTCCCCGTCGTCTCGATCGAAGACGGCCTGGCCGAGGGCGATTGGGAGGGCTGGGCCCTCCTCACCGAGCGCCTGGGCGGCCGTCTCCAAGTGGTGGGCGACGATCTCTTCGTGACCAACGAGGACCTGCTCCGCAAGGGCATCGAGGGCGGGGTGGCCAACGCCATCCTCATCAAGCTCAATCAGATCGGCTCGCTGAGTGAGACGCTGCACACGATGGAGCTGGCCGAACGATCCGGATACGGCCGGATGGTGAGCCATCGCTCGGGCGAAACCGAAGATACGTTCATCAGCCACCTGGCCGTGGCCACCAACGCCGGCCAGATCAAGACCGGTGCTCCCGCTCGAGGAGAGCGGACGGCCAAGTACAACCAGCTGCTACGCATCGAGGAGGCCCTGGGCGCTCAGGCACGCTTTCCGGGTTGGGGGGCCCTGCGGAGGCGCTCGTGAGGTCGACGAGACGCCGCCGCCGTTTTCCGCTGCTCATCCTGCTGCTGCTCCTGGTGTCGGCGGCGACGATGTCGGGAATATTCCCGTTCCGCCAGATGATCGCCCAGCGGAGAGCCGTGGATCTGGCCCAGGAGAAGCTGGCAGCACTCCAGGCCGAGAACGCCCGCCTGGAGGAGTCCATCGCATTGCTCGACACTCCCGAGGAGGTCGAGCGGCTGGCCCGAGAGCAATTCGGCTACATCCTGCCCGGCGAGGTCGCCTACGTGGTAGTGGGGTCGGACGAACCGGCAGTCGCCGGCCCGGCCCCGGCAGGGCCACTCGAAGCCTCCCGGACCAACTGGTGGGAGCCAATTTTCGACTTCCTCACCGGCCGCGACGCCGACCCATAATCGACCCATGGACGACCGGGGCGTGATCGCTGCCCAGATCGGCCGGCCTGCCCGCGCCCGGGCCGATGTGGTGACCCGATGCCATCTGGGCCTACCGGTGGTGGTGCGGATGCCACCCTTGCTGGAGGACGGTACTCCGTTCCCCACCCGCTACTGGCTGACGTGCCCGTTGGCGGTTCGGCGGGTCGGCCGGCTGGAAGGGGCCGGAGGCGTCAGGGCCGTCCAGCGGCGGGCCGAGGCCGACGCCGCTTTCGGAGCGCGGCTGGCGGCTGCTCACGACCGATACGCAGCCGACCGGAACGCAGCATTGCCCGAGGGCGGTGGCCCGCGTCCCTCGGGGGGCATCGGCGGGGGCGACGGCGTCGGGGTCAAATGCCTCCATGCCCACTATGCCGATTTCGGAGCCGGGCACGACAACCCGATCGGGGAGATGACCGCGCCGTGGGTCGAGCCGCTCGATTGTGCCGAGCCCTGTGTCGTGCCCGCCGACGATGGGGCGATATCGAACCCGAGCTGGCGAGAGCCGGCGTGAGGGTCGCCGCCGTCGATATCGGCACCAATACCGTGCGTCTGTTGGTGGCCGATGTCGTCGACGGCCGGATCCACCGGGTGTACGGGGAAGTTGTGGTCACCGGCCTGGGCCGGGGAGTGGATGCCACCGGATCGATCGGCGAAGAGGCCATGGCCCGGACCGAGGCCGTCTTGATCGGGTACGCCGGTGCGGTCCGCGCCCACGGTGCCGAGTCGGTGACCGCGGTGGCCACCTCGGCGACCCGGGATGCCTCAAACGGTGGGCAATTCCTCGAGCGGGCCGAGACCGTGCTGGGTACGCCTCCCCGGGTGATCACCGGCGACGAGGAGGCCCGCCTCTCGTTCCGAGGGGTCGTGGCCGCCTTGGACCCGAAGAGGCCGGTGTTGGTGATCGATCCGGGCGGGGGCAGCACCGAATTCGTGCTCGGTGACGCCGAGCCCGGTTACATCAGCAGCGTGGACATCGGCTCGGTCCGCCTCACCGAGCGCCGCCTCCCCGACCATCCCGCTCGCCGGGAACAAGTTGCGGCGGCGGTCGACGAAGCGCGCCGCCTGTTCGCCCCGACCGTGCTGCCCCGATCGCCGGGCTGCGTTGTGGGGGTGGGGGGCACCTACACCGCCCTGGCAGCGATCGCGCTGGACCTGCCCGCCTACGATCGCGACTTCGTGCATCGAACCGAGCTTTCGCAGACGACCCTTGACGCCCTGGTCGACACACTGGCCGTCCTCACCGTCGAGGAGACGGCCGCCATCCCCTCTCTCGATCCGGCCCGGGCGCCGGTGCTGTTGGGGGGAGCGGTGGTGGCGGCCGAGGCGCTGCGCCACGTCGGCGCGAGCCGCCTGATGATCTCGGAGAGCGATATCCTCGATGGACTCGCCCTGGAGGCGGCCGAGCCCGGGTGACGAAACTGGTAGACGTGGCGGACTTAAAATCCGCTGCTCCTCAGGGAGCGTGGAGGTTCGAATCCTCCCCCGGGCACTTCCTGCCGGCTCCCGGCGGGCTACGGTCCGATGAGCCGCCGGTGCTGGTGGGCCAGTTTCCCCTGATCCCGGAAGAGGTTCCGGCCCGGAAGGTTGAAGGCCTCCTCACGGCCGGAGGTTGCCCCGTCGAACCGGTCGCAGCGGGCGTCTCCACCTGTCGAGCCGACGCTCGGCACTGCCCCCCGGCACGCCGCCCCGTAAACGGTACTCGGGGACCGGCCCACCCGCGGAGGAGGCGGCCCCAAGGCCGCCTCCTCGCAGTCGACGGTCGGTTTTGCTACTTCTGGGCGGCGGAGCCCTTGAACTCGAGTTCCTCGAGGGACTTCGTCGCCTTGTCGTTGCCCTTGTCGGTGCCGTTCACCGACGACGTCGTCATGGCGAACGTCAATACCGCATGGGCTGTGGCGTCCGACATCTGGTCGAGCGCCTCCATGCTGATGTTGTCGAAGGTGTCGCACGCCAGGTGGTAGCAGGGGTCGTATTGTTCACCTGCCGTACCTCCGTACACCGCCGCCTGCTCTTCGGTCTTGATCCCCTCGGCGCCGGTGAACAACCCACCGGCGGGGATTCCCACGGCGATGAACGGGCCGTAGGCGAAGTAGTCGAGGAACACGTCCTCGATGACCGCCGAGCCGTTCGGACCCGCCAGCGGGGTGGCCGAGCCGTCGCCGTCGTACACGAAGCGCACGAAGTTCGGCGAACCGATCATGTCGAAGTTCAGGTTCAGCGCGATGTCCTTGATGTCGCGCTTGCTGAGGTTGTCGACGTAGAACTGGGATCCCAGGAGCCCAGATTCCTCCGCGCCCCACCAGGCGAACCGCACCTGGTTGCGGGGTTCGATTCCGAGTTCCGCCATCTGCAAGGCGATCTCCAGGATGGCCGCCGAGCCGCTGCCGTTGTCCTGGATGCCCGGGCCTGCAGGCACCGAGTCGAGGTGGGCGCCGACGACGACGACGCGATCGGTGCGTCCGCCCGGCGTGTCGGCGATGACGTTGCTCGTACCGCGGATCTCCGACGTCGCGTTCACGAACATGCGGACTTCCACTCCGCCTGCGGCCAGCTCCACGCCCACGTCGAACGCGGCGCCGACCACGGGGACGGTGGCGCCGGGCCCACCGAGGGTGCCCAGGAAGGCGGCGGTGCGGCCCTCCTGCCCCTCGTTGAAGATGACCACGCCCACGGCTCCGGCCGCCTCGGCGTTCTGCGCCTTCAACGCAAAGGTGCAGGTTCCCCGCTGAATGATGGCGATGTTCCCCGGACTGAAGCCGGCGAAGTCCGATGCTTCGCAACCGCTGGTCGACGTGTTGGCCGCCGCCCCGGGAGGCAGGACGAGATCCACTCCCTCGGCGGTTGCCGTCACGTCGCCGCTGCCCGAGTACTCCATCGTGGCGAATCCGGCCACGTCGAAGTAGGGGTAGACCGTCGGGTTGGGGGCGACCTGTTCGAGTTCGGCCGGTTCCTCTTCCTGGAAGAACGGGAACTCGAAGGGCTGGATGGTGACGTTGTAGCCGGCGGCCAGCAGCTGGTCCTGGACGTAGTCCGCCGATGCGTCGTAGCCCGGCGAACTGGAGAACCGGGTGCCGTCGTGGGCGTCGGCGATGGCCTGGAACGCCGCCTGGTGAAAACGGACGCCCTCAACCGTGACCGCTTCGCGCAAGGCACTGGTGTCTACCGGCACCGCTCCAGTGGCGACCGGGCTCACCGCCAGCCCGGCGAGCAAGCTCACCACCACGGCCAGCGAAAGTGCTGTGGTTCTTCTCATGGAACGATGGTCCTCGTTTCTCCTCGCTTTGAAGACGCGTCTGCGTCCCCCTCTCACTGGCCGGTGGCATGCAGAGCACGCTCCAATCTCGAGGGATACCGTGCCGCGCTGCCGGCCACGGGTCGTTCTAGCACGCTGCGCGTTCATCGGCGGTGGCAGGGTGCGAATTCTTTTCGCGACCTTTGCCCCGAACGGGGCCCGACGGCGCCACAAAGGCCCGGCCGAGGTTGGATCCCGAAACGGCAACGGCGGGCCCGATGACGACCTCTGCCGGGATGACGATCACCGGGTTGCGGCGCCGGGCCCTCCGCACCGGATTCCTCGTCGAGCGGGGCTGGGCGGGACCGATGCGCCCTTGTTGGGAGCGTGGAGGTTCGAATCCTCCCCCGGGCACTTCCTGCCGGCTCCCGGCGGG
>CAYFYE010000020.1:0-29032 GCA_964347285.1 uncultured Acidimicrobiia bacterium | reverse complement strand
CCCATCTCGGGACACTGGGGTCTGGGCTAGAGGGGCGGCACCGAGACGAACGAGAGAGGGCCCCTCCGGGGGCCCTCTCTCCTGTGCTCTCCCGGTCTCCGTGAGGCATTCGAAATCCTGAAGGCGATGAGCCGTCAGGCGAAGAGCAGGAGACACGAACGTCCTCTCGGCTCCACCCCGCGAGATCTCTCCGATTGCTGGGGATTCCGCCGTTTCGGGGATCGAGCGGAACGATCTGAGCCCCGGGTTCGAGCAGGTTTGCGCCGGTCAGCGCTCGACCGACAGGAGATGGTCGATGGCGGCTTGCAGAGGCGAGTCGATTCCCGCCAGCAGATCCCAGCGGTCGACGGTGACGGGAAGGTCGGGTATCACACCGCGACCCTCCACGACGTTTCCGTCCGCAGTGACCGGCTCTGTGATCGGATAGATCATGAGGGCCCCCATGGGGAGCTCGGCGATCTCACCGCCCAAGAGCCGCCCGGCAGTGCGTTCTCCCACGATGACTGCCCGTCCAACGGCTTGGATGCCGCCGGAGAACGATTCGGCCGCCGAAGTACTGATGACGTCGACCAACACGGCGACCGGACCTTCGTAGGGATCTTGGGCAGGATCGGCGTAGGCGTCGCCGGCACCGTCTCTGTTCCTCCATGTCCAGATCAACGTTGGGGCGTCGACGAGCTTCTCGATCAGCTGCTTGCCGACGTCGGTGTTGCCCCCGTGGTTACCGCGTACGTCGAAAATCAGGCCGGGAGCGTCCCGCATCGCATCGATGGCATCCCGGATTGGCGCTGCTAGTCCGGGGGCAAAGGGATCGAATGCGATGTACCCGATGCCGCCCTCGAGGCGCTCCACCTCCAGGGTGGTGAACACGGGCGGGAACCCGGGGATGAGCTCCATGCTCGATCCCCGGTGCCGGAACGTCAGGGTCACCTGCCGGGGTTGGTCGGCTCCGTCGCGGTAGCCGATGGTGGAGACGGCACCCGGCTCCCCGTAGAGCGCCTCTTCGACTGCGAGAATCTGGCTGCTGCGCACGCCCCGCTCGTGCAACGGCGGCATCGGGGGCCACGACGCTGCGATATCGGCGACGCTCTGCCCGGCGATGCTGTCCAGCAGGTAGCCGGGGCGCAGCCCCGCTTCTGCGGCAGAGGAGTTCGGCTCGACGGCCGTGATGACCCATTGTCCGTCCAGGATCCGGACATGGATGCCCAACTCCCCTTCGATGGTGAGGGCCGGATCGACGAAGCTCACATCGGCCGGCACGACGAACAGGTGTGATACGCCCAGCTCGAAGAGCATCCTGTTGACCATCTCGAGGAACGCTCGGTCGCTGTCGACGGTGCCGACTTCGGGGAGATACCGGTCGCGGACTGCGTCCCAGTCGACTCCACCGAAGTCGGGGTCGTAGAACTCCTCGTTGATGGTCGCCCAGACGAACTCGAAGTTCTCCAGATACTCCGCCGTGCCTGCGCTCATGGCGGAGGACGTTGCCGGTTCCCGCTCGGTCGCCGCGGTGGTTGGGGCCGCGGTGGCCACTGCGGCGGTCACCGACGGTGCAGTGCCTGAAGCATCCGGACCGGGGTCGCCGGCGCAGCCGGCCATCAGCAGCGTGGCAGTGAGGGCTGTGGTGAGTCGCCTCACCGTCGAACCTCCTCGGGATCATCATTGCCGCCGGCGACGACGGCTACCAGGGTCCGAAGGCCCGACCGGAACCCGGGCCCGGCGTCGGGTGTCAGGGGATCGGGATGGTGTGCTCGATCCTCATCCCGACATGTTGCGCTATGGGTCGAGATGATGACGTTGCCTACCGGGCACGGGCCCCTCGATCTCTGTTTCGCCCCGGCCGGGCTCCTGTCTGCGGAATGCCGGATTCGGGCTCGTAGGCGTGGCCGCGTCGGTCCCTCGCCCGCCGTCGCAGCCGTCGGTGGCATCGCCGCCGTCGAGGATGTCATCACCCTTTCCGCCCTCCAGCGTGTCGGCGTGATTCCCACCGAGCAGGCGGTCGTCACCGTTGCCGCCGCTGATGACGTCACGGCCCGAGCCACCATCGAGCGCGTCTGGCCCATTCCCGCCGGCGATTGTGTCCCTGCCGGTGCCGCCGAGGACCACGTCCTCGCCGTTCCCGGCCACGATCTCGTCGTTGCCGGAGCCGCTGCAAATGACATCCTGCCCGCTCAAGCCTTCGATGTAGTCGTTGCCACCGGAGCGTCGAGGTCCTTGGCCAGGGGCAAGAGATCGCCGTTTCTTTCGTATCCTCTTGGCTTCCTGCGGGGCTCGTGGAATCCTGGAGACGACGTGCCGGCGGTGCCCGGCACCGGTCGGGAACTCCTCTACCCTTCGCACCTCATGTCGGCCTACGACTTCGGAGCCGTCGAGCGCAAATGGCAGGAGCGGTGGGAGAAGGACCGCTTCTTCTATGCCGCCGAGGATCAGGCTCGTCCCAAGTTCTACAACCTGTGCATGTACCCCTATCCCTCGGGCCAGCTGCACATGGGCCACGTCCGCAACTACACGTACGGCGACCTGCTCACCCGCTTCAAGACCATGCGGGGCTTCAACGTCCTGTCTCCCATGGGGTGGGACTCGTTCGGCCTCCCGGCCGAGAACGCCGCCATCGAGAGCGGCCTGCACCCGAGAGTGGCCACCGAGGACTCGATCACCTCGATGAAGGATCAGATCAAGCGCCTGGGAGCGGCTTACGACTGGGACCGGGAGCTGGCGGCCCACTCGCCGGAGTACACCCGCTGGAGCCAGTGGATGTTCCTGCAGCTCTTTCATCGGGGGCTGGCCTATCGCAAGGCCGCTCCGGTGAACTGGTGCCCCAAAGACCAGACCGTCCTGGCCAACGAGCAGGTCGTCGACGGCCTCTGCGAGCGGTGCGACACCCCCGTCGAGAAGCGCGACCTGGAGCAGTGGTTCTTCCGGATCACCGGCTATGCCCAGCGGTTGCTGGACGACCTCGCCGATCTGGGGGCCTGGCCGGAGCGGGTGCGGTTGATGCAGGAGAACTGGATCGGCCGCTCGGAGGGAGCCGAGTTCGAGATGCAGATCGCCGGACGGCCTGATCTGCGCTTCACCGTCTACACCACACGACCCGACACGATCTTCGGCATGACCTACGCGGTGTTCGCCCCCGAGCATCCGCTGGTGGCAGAGCTGGTGGCGGGGACGGCCTACGAGGATCCCACCGAGGAGTTCCGACGGCGGGTGGCCCGGGAGACCGAAATCGAGCGGATGTCGGCCGAGGGCGAGAAGCGGGGGTTGTTCATCGGGGCCCATGCCGTCAATCCGGCCACCGGCGAGGGGGTGCCGATCTACGTGGCCGACTACGTGCTGATGAGCTACGGGACCGGCGCGATCATGGCCGTCCCCGGCCAGGACCAGCGTGACTGGGACTTCGCCGAAGCGTACGGCCTGCCGATCATCCGCACCGTCCAGCCCCCCGACGGCTTCGAAGGAGAGGCCTACGTCGGCGATGGTCCGGCCATCAACAGCCAATGGCTGGACGGCCTCTACGTGGAGGACGCGGTTGCCAAGACCATCGAGTGGCTGGAGCGGGAAGGCATCGGCCGGGCCGCGATCCAGTACCGCCTGCGCGACTGGCTGATCAGCCGGCAGCGGTATTGGGGGGCTCCGATTCCCATCGTCTACTGCCCCGAATGCGGCACGGTGCCGGTCCCCGAGGACCGCCTGCCGGTGCTTCTTCCCGACATCGAGGACTACGCCCCCAAGGGGCAGTCGCCGCTGGCCGCCGTGCCCGAGTTCGTCGAGACAACGTGCCCCGATTGCGACGGGCCGGCCCGCCGCGAGACCGACACCATGGACACGTTCGTCGACTCGTCGTGGTACTTCCTCCGCTTCACCGATCCGGCCAACGAGATAGAGCCGTACGACAGAGTCCGAGCCGACTACTGGATGCCGGTCGACCAGTACATCGGCGGCGTCGAACACGCCGTCCTCCATCTGCTGTATGCCCGCTTCTTCACCAAGGTGTTGCACGACATGGGCCGTTTGGAGGCCGAAGAGCCGTTCTCCCGGCTGTTCACGCAGGGAATGATCACCCTGGCCGGGGCCAAGATGTCCAAGTCCAAGGGCAACGTGGTGACTCCGGCCGAATTCTTCGAATCTCACGGAGCCGATGCCCTGCGGCTCTATCACCTCTTCATCGGGCCGCCGACCGATTCGACGGTGTGGAACGATCGGGGCGTCGAGGGCACCGCTCGTTTCCTCGATCGGGTCTGGCGGCTCGTCACCGAGCACACCGGGCAACCGACCGACCGGGACGAGACCGACGACGACCTCGAGATGCGGCGCGCCGCCCACCGCACCCTGCGCAAGGTCACCGAGGACATCGAGAAGTTCGCCTTCAACACCGCGGTGGCCGCATTGATGGAGTTCTCCAACACGCTGGCGGACTACGTGCGCGCCGGAGCCCGCCGGGAGACCTGGGACGAGGTCATCGGGCTGCTGTTGGTGATGCTGTCGCCGATGGCGCCGCACATCTCCCACGAGCTGTGGGAGCACACCGGGCACGATGAGTTGCTGGCCGCTCAGCCGTGGCCCCGGTGGGATCCGGCCCTGGTGGTAGAGGGGACGGTCACGATGGTGATCCAGGTCAACGGCAAGGTCAGGGACCGGGTCGACGTGAGCGCCTCGATCACGGCGGACGAGGCGATCGCCCTGGCTCTGGCCTCGGAGCGGGTGCAGCGCTTTTTGGAGGGGGGCCAACCCGAGCGGGTCATCGCCCGGCCCCCTCGGCTCGTCAACGTAGTGGTGTGAGCGGGTCGCATCGGGGCCGGTTGCGCCGCCGGGGCCCCGGGCAATGAGCGATGCCGCCGAAGCGGCGGCCGGTCCCCCCTGGAAGATCCTCGACGCCCTCTTCGCCATCTTCATGGGCCTCATTGCGGTGGCGGTGGCGTTCGTGGCGTTGGGCTCCGAGCCGTCCACCACCGAGATCTTCCTGGTGGTGCTGCCGGCCCAAGAGGCCGGGACGTTCCTCGGCGTGTACTTGGTCACCCGGTTCCGGGCCACCGGCCACCCGGTCGCCGACCTGGGCATCAGGCTGCGCTGGTCGGACTGGTGGCTGGTCCCGGCCGGGATCGGCCTCCAGATCGTGCTGAGCCTGGCGTTGCTCCTCATCGTCGATCTCGAGGAAGCGCCCCAGGAGATCGCTCGCCTCACCGCCGAGGCGACCGGGAGCGCTGCACTGCTGGCGTTCTTCCTCACCGTGGTGGTCGTGCCGGTGCTCGAGGAAGCGGTCTTTCGCGGGTTGTTGCTGCAGGCCCTACTGCGCTGGATGCCGCGGGCCGCGGCGATCGCCCTGTCGGCGGCGGCATTTGCGCTCTTTCATCTGGCCGGTCCCGAAAGCGTGGTCGTGGTGGTTCCCCTCTTCATCGTCGGCTTGGCCCTCGGCTTCGCCGCCCTCAGCGGCCCCGACCTGAGCCGTCCCATCCTGCTGCACATGGGCTTCAACCTCGTGCCGGCCGTGCTCCTCCTGGGAGGCTGACGACCCCCTTCCCCGCCACCGTTCGGGCTGCTATGTAGCGGGAAGGCGCGGGCTCATCGGACCGAGAGGGGCCATGGACCGCGCACATTGGGCGGCGATCGGCATAGCAATTCTGGCCGCAGGGGCCGGAGCCTGGTTCTGGGGGCGTCCGTCGCCGGCTCCGCCGGTGGCCATCGAGCGCCCGCCTTCGGCGCCGGCCGATGGTGAGGCGTCCATCACCGTGCACGTCTCGGGTGCCGTGGCCCGGCCCGGCCTCGTCGAGCTCGCCGCCGGCGCCCGGGTGGCCGATGCCATTGCCGGGGTCGGGGGAGTGCTTCCCGGAGCCGAGTTGTCGGGTGTCAACCTGGCCGATCCGGTGTTCGACGGCCGGCACGTCGTGATCCCGTTCCGAGGCGCCGAGCCCGCCGGCCCGGCGCCGACCGGCCAGGGCAAGATCCGGCTCAACACGGCATCACCGGCCGAATTGGAGGAACTGGCCGGGGTCGGTCCGGTGCTGGCCGCCCGCATCGTCGCCTATCGCGAGGAGCACGGTCGGTTCGTCGAGGTGGAGGATCTCCTCGACGTGCCGGGAATCGGTGAGGCGAAGCTGGCGGCGCTGCGCCCCGACGTAGTCGTCCCCTGATTCGGCTCGCCCTCCCACGCGGCCCGGGCCGCCCGGCCGTCGCCGTCGCCGCCCTGACGTGGGCCGGGGTGGGAACGGCCGGGCTGCTGGGACCGTGGGCGCCGATCGGAGCGCTGGCATCCGCCCTGGTCTGGGCGGTGTCACGGCGTCCCCGGATGGCTGCGGCCAGCGCCCTCGTGGCCCTCGCCGCCCTCGCCGGGCTCTTCGGAGCCGACCGGCGCCGGGCCACGCTGGAAGCGGTCATCCCGACGGGAGATCACACCGTTGCGGGAAGGGTGCTCTCCGATCCGGCGACCGCTCCGGGTTCGTTCCGGTTCCTGCTCCGTCCGAGCCACCTGGCCGACGGCAGTGAATGGCGCCCCTGGGACGGCCCCCGTGTGGAAGTGGTGGTCGGGGAGAAGCCGGCGGCGGTCGCCGGCGACCTCGTCGCGGTCACCGGCACCTTTCGGCACCACCCCGGTTTCCGCCGGGGCGACCCGGTGGCCGGAACGGTCGTGGCCGTCGGGGTGGACGGCATCGAGCCGGCCGCCGACCCCGCCTTCAGGATCGGCAACTGGCTCCGGCGCCGGGTGCAGGTGGGCCTTGTCGACTACCGGGGTGCTGCCCCGGCCGTGCTGCTGCAGGGGTTCCTCATCGGGGATGTCGAGGATCTTCCCGATCGCGCCACCGAGGCGTTGCGACGCTCTGGACTCAGCCACTTTGTGGCGGTGTCGGGCAGCAACGTGGCCCTGTTCCTCACGGCCTGGTGGCTGGCCATGGGGCCTCTGGCCTTCGGTGCCCGGCGCCGAGCCCTGGTGGGCCTGGCCGGCCTGGTCGTGTTCGTGGTCGCCACCCGGTGGGAGCCGTCGGTGGTGCGGGCGGCGGTGATGGCCGGGCTGGCGTTGGGGGGACGGCTGATCGGCGTGCCGGTCGATGCGTGGACCGCTCTGGGGGGCGCGGTGACGCTGTCGCTACTGGTGTCTCCGGAGCTGGGCAGTGACGTGGGCTTCCAGTTGTCGGTGGCGGCCACGGCCGGGGTGCTGGCCGGGGCCCGCCTGGCCGGCAGGCGCCGCCCCCGATGGGCATGGACGGCGATGACCGCCACGCTGTCCGCCCAGGCGGCGGTGGCGCCGCTCCTGCTTCTCCATTTCGGTGCGGTGCCGCTGCTGGCCCCGGTGGCCAACGTTGCCGCCGCCCCGGTCGTGGTGCTGTCCACGTCTGCCGGCGGCCTGGGCGTTATCACCGGATTGGACGTGCTCACCGCTACCGGCGTGGGTCTGGCGTCGGTGGTCCTCGGCATTGCCCGGGTGGCCGGGGATTGGCCCCAGCTTGGCTGGAGTGGCGCCGCCGCACTGGCCGCCGGTGGAGCGGCGGCCCTGCGGCGCGGTCTGCGGCCGATCATGGCGCTGGCCGCAGCCGCCCTGATCGTCGCCGTCGTGGCGATGCCGGCCGGCCCTCCCGGTGGGCCCCGGGCGATCTTTCTCGACGTCGGTCAGGGTGATGCCGCCCTGTTGCAGGGTCCGGACGGCGAAACCGTGCTGATCGACGGTGGCCCCGACGCCGCCGTGCTGAGGGAGGCCCTCCGCCGTCATGGTGTCCGTCGCGTCGACCTCATGGTGGCCTCGCATGGTCACGCCGATCACGTCACCGGGCTCCTCGGTGCCATCGAGGCGGTGCCGGTGGGCCGGCTGTGGACGCCGCGGCCTGCGCCGGGGGAGCTGCTGGACGAGCTGGCGGCCCTCGCCGCAGAACGCGACATCGCGGTGGAGTCGCCGGCCGTCGGCTGGGCGGCCCGGGTGGGCGCCTTCCACCTGGAGGTGCTCGGCCCACTCCGGCGCTACGCCTCACCCAACGACGAGTCGCTGGTGTTGGTGGCCCGGGCTGCAGGGGGGGCCGTGCTGTTTGCGGGGGACATCGAGGCGATAGCCCAGCGGGAACTGGGCCCGATCGAGGCCTCCGTGCTCAAGGTGCCCCACCAGGGCGGGGCCACCAGCGACCCGGAATGGTTGGAGGCCAACGCCGGGGAGGTCGCGGTGATCAGCGTCGGCCCCAATTCTTTCGGACATCCGGCGCCGGAGGTGATGGGGATTCTGGAGGAGGCCGGGGCCGCGGTCCGCCGAACCGATCTGGAGGGCGACGTGGTGGTGTCCCTGGACGGGGGTTAGCCACCGGACGGCAAGCGTCCATCCGAGTGAGTACCGTGCCCCCGATGAAGTCGTTGGTGGTGGTGTCCGGCCCGCGCGACGCCGGCCCCGGCGAGCGCCAGGAGATGCTCGATCGGGCCCGGCAGGTCTTCGAGCAGCTGGACACGACGCCCACGGTGCGCATCGATGTGCCCGGGCGGGGAACAGCCGAGGCCGAGGAGGAGCACGGCACGCTCCGCCACGCCGTCGAACCGATCGTGCCCGCACTGCAGAGCGGCTCTCTGTTCGGGGAACGAACCGGCGTGCTCGTGGTCGATGCCCACCACCTGCTCAAGGGGGAAGCCGAGGCCATTGCCGAGCTGATCGAACACGTCAACCCCGAGACGGTGACGGCCGTCTTCCTCGCGGCCGGGTCCCTGCCCCAGCCGCTCGGGAAGGTGCTGGCCGCCCAGGGAGAGTCGATCCAGGTCAAGAAGCTGCGGGAACGGGACGCTTCGGAGTGGCTGGCCCAGGCGGCCCGGGGCCGGCGCCTCAAGCTGCACGGCGACGCCGCCGCGCTGCTCCTGCAGCGCTTCGGATCCGATGTGGCCGCCCTGGGCCAGGCCCTCGACCAGCTGGCGGCGTCCGGGGAGGGAGAGGTGTCCGCCGAGGAGATCCAGACGCGATTCCGCAACCGGCCCGATGAGCCGATGTGGCACTACTCCGATGCAGTGGCCGACGGCGACGTCGGTACCGCCCTGCGGCGGCTGTCCGATTTTCTCGTCCACGGCCACCCGCTCCAATTGCTGGCCTTCGTGGAGAACGATCTGCGCCGTCGCTCGCTGGCCGCCGCCGCACCCAATCTGGGCACCCTTGCCGAGTGGATCGGGGCCGGCGCCGAGACGTTTCCGGTGCAGAAGGCGTGGCGGCGGCGTCACGACACGAGGGAACAGGATCTGGCCCGGGCCCTCGACGCCGTGTCCCGGGCCGACCTGCTGCTGAAGACCGCCCCCGAGGCCACCCATCGCCTGACATTGGAACGGCTGACCGTGGCCCTGTGCCGCTGGTACGGCGGGGGACGGAAAGTCTCCTAGATCGTGCTCGGCCGGAGGCGCCTCAGCCTTCGAACGGCCGGATGGCCACTACTTCGTAGGTGAACGAGCCGGCCGGCGCCTCGTAGGTCACCGAGTCCCCCGGTGCGGCGCCGATCAGGGCGCTTCCCAGCGGGCTGTCGGGCGAGGCCAACAGCACGCCGGCGATCTTGTTCTCGGCGGGCGCGACGAAGATCTCCATCTGCTCGCCGTCCGGCTCGGCCACGGTGACGAGCGTCCCCACCTGGACCGTTCCGTCGCCGGTCACCTCTGCGACGTGGGCGTTCTCCAGCAGCCGCCGCAGCTTGCGGATGCGGGCCTCGATGAGTCCCTGCTCGTCCTTGGCGGCGTCGTATTCGGCGTTCTCCCGTATGTCGCCGTGGGAGCGGGCCTCGGCGATCCGCTCGGACACCCGGCGCCGGCCATCGGTTTCCAGCTCGTGCAGCTCGTGGCGAAGCTTCTCGTGGGCGGCGGCGGTGAGCCAGGTTACGGGAGGGTCGCTCACGGCACCGCCTCTCAGCTCCCCAGCAGCCGCCGAACCCTGTGGGACAGTCGGGATTTGCGGCGGGCCGCGGTGTTGCGATGAAAGACGCCCTTGGAGACGGCAGAGTCGATGGTGCGCTGGGCCCGCCGCAGAGCCTCCTGGGCGGCTTCGGCGTCGCCGGCCTCGGCCGCCGCCAGAGCCTGGCGCGCCCGCGTCTTGGCCTCCGAACGCACGGCCTTGTTGCGGGCCTGGCGCTTGACCATCTGGCGGTTGCGCTTCATTTGAGATCGGATGTTGGCCACGGTGAACCTGCCACGGGTAGGGGGATCGGCGCAACGATAGCAAGGGTCCCCCCAACGGTACAATGCGCGGCTCCCGGAATTCCCATGGACGCCCAAGCGCGCATTCGCAACTTCTCAATCATCGCCCACATCGATCACGGCAAGTCGACTCTGGCCGATCGACTCCTGGAGCTCACCGGATCGATCGCCGAGCGAGACATGCGTGAGCAGGTGCTCGACACCATGGAAATCGAGCGTGAGCGGGGGATCACGATCAAGGCGCAGGCGGTCCGGCTGCGCTACCAGGGCGCCGACGGCGAGACCTATGCCCTGAATCTCATCGACACCCCCGGACATGTCGATTTCGCGTACGAGGTGTCGCGCAGCCTCGAAGCCTGCGAAGGAGCCATCCTGCTCGTGGACGCCAGCCAGGGCGTGGAGGCGCAGACGCTGGCCAATGCCTACCTGGCGGTTGAAGGAGGCCTGGAGATCATCCCGGTCGTCAACAAGATCGACCTTCCCGCCGCCGAGCCTGAGCGGGTGGCGGCCGAGATCTCGGCCGTTCTGGGGGGATCGCCCGACGATGTGCTGGCCGTATCGGCCAAGACCGGCCGGGGAGTCGACGCTTTGCTGGAAGCGATCGTGACTCGACTGCCGCCACCCTCCGGAGAGGCCTCTGCCCCGTTGCGGGCCCTCGTCTTCGATTCCTACTACGACCTCTACCGGGGAGTGGTTTGTCATGTACGCGTTGTCGACGGCAAGCTCGGCAAGGGCGACCCGGTTCGCTTCATGGCCAGCGCCGAGTGCCCCCAGGCCGACGAAGTGGGCATCCTGTCTCCCCACGCCGTTCCGGTGGCGGCGTTGGCCTCCGGTGAGGTCGGCTACCTGGTTACCGGAGTCAAGGAGATCGACAAGATCCGAGTGGGAGATACCGTGACTCGGGCCGACCGGCCCGCTGCGGAGGCGCTCCCCGGCTATCGGGAGCCCAGGCCCATGGTGTTTGCCGGCCTCTTCCCCGCCGAGGGCGACGACTTCGAACGGATGCGCGACGCGCTCGAGAAGCTGCGGCTCAACGACTCGTCACTCCGGTACGAGCCCGAAACCTCCCGAGCGCTGGGCTTCGGATTCCGGTGCGGTTTCCTGGGCCTCCTCCACATGGAGATCGTGAGGGAGCGCTTGGAGCGCGAGTACGACCTCGACCTGGTCGCCACCGCTCCCTCGGTCGCCTACCGGGTCGTGCTCGGCGGGGGATCGGTGATCGAGATCCATGGTCCCCACGACATGCCCGACCGTTCGGCAATAGATCATGTCCAGGAGCCCTACGTGGAGGCGCTGATCATCACTCCCGACGAGTACGTGGGGACGGTCATGGACCTGGCCCAGAGCCGTCGCGGCGAGATGGGGGAGATGCAGTACCTCTCGCCCGAGCGGGTGGAGCTGCGCTACTCACTTCCGCTTTCGGAAGTGGTCTTCGACTTCTTCGACCAGCTCAAATCTCGGACCCGAGGCTATGCCTCGCTCGACTACGAGCCCGGTGCCTATCGGGCCTCCGATCTGGTACGGGTCGACATCCTGCTCAATGGGGTTGCCGTCGATGCTTTCTCGGCGATCACCCACAAAGACAAGGCCTACCCGTACGGACGCGCCATGGTGCAGAGGCTCGGCGAGCTGATCCCCCGCCAGCTCTTCGACGTTCCGATCCAGGCAGCGGTGGGCAGCCGGATCATCGCCCGCGAGACGGTGAAGGCGCTCCGAAAGGATGTCACTGCCAAGCTCTACGGCGGCGACGTCACTCGAAAGCGCAAGCTCTTGGAGCGCCAGAAAGCGGGGAAGAGGCGCATGAAGATGGTGGGCCGGGTAGAAGTTCCCCAGGAGGCATTCATCTCCGTCCTGAGGGTCGACGAGCCCAATGGAGCCCGACGATGATCTCTCCGGTCCGGTACCGGCCACCGCGGCAGCTCGGCGCGGCGGGCGGCAGGCCGGGCCGTGTTGTTAGCAGTCCCAACGGGAGACTGCTAACCTGCCCATCGGGCCATGCTCGATGAACGCAAGGCAGCCGTTCTCAAGGCGCTGGTCGAGGTACACATCCAGACCGGTGAGCCGGTGAGCTCACGCGCCATCCTCGATGCCAGCGGGCTGTCGGTCTCCAGTGCCACCGTGCGCAACGACCTGGTGGTGCTGGAGCGTGACGGCTACGCCGTTCAGCCACACACCTCGGCAGGCCGGGTGCCCACCGCCCAGGCTTACCGCTACTACGTCGACCACCTCTCGCCGGTCCGGCTCCGGTCGGCAATCCGGGCCAAGATCGAAAGCTTCTTCACCACCATCCACGATGAGCTGGGGAGAATGCTGCAGAGCACGTCCGATCTCGTTGCCGAGATCACCCATCTTCCTGCCCTGGTCCTCGGTCCCACTACCGCCGGCGAACCGATACGGGGAATCCATGTTGTCCAGCTGTCCGAGCGAGCCGTGCTGGCCGTCATCGTCACCAACTCGGGCCGGGTGGTGAAGGAGGTGGCCCAGCTTGCCGAACCGGTGGCCGTCGAGGACGTCGAGGCCGCCGAGGCATTGGTGGCCGAGACGTGCTGCGGGGGCTCGATCGCCGCCGCGGCCGACCGCATCGAGTCGGCCTCCGAGGCCCCACCGCAGGTGCGCCGTCTGGCCAAGACCGTGATCGATGCGGTCACCCAATCCGTCGGGCACCCCTCCGACCTCTATCTGGGCGGTACGAGCCGTCTGGCGGCGCTGTGGCAGGACCTCGCCAAAGTCCAGAGGATCCTCGATCTGTTGGAGCAAGAAGCCTCGATCCAGAAGTTGCTCGAGGAGGCCGACGAGGGCACGCTGGTCCGCATCGGCTCAGAGTTGCCCCTCGAAGACGCCGACCTCGCCCTAATCGCCACCTCGTACGCGGCCGGCGCCGGGGCGGCCGGTCGGCTCGGAGTGCTGGGCCCGATGCGTATGGACTACCGGCGGACGATAGGAGTCGTCGAAGAGGTCGGCGAGGGTCTGGGCGAGAGCCTGGGGAACTGATCGGTGAAGGACTACTACGAGATCCTCGGCGTTGGGCGTGATGCATCGTCCGAGGACATCAAGAAGGCGTTTCGCCGTCTTGCCCGGGACACTCATCCGGATGCCAACCCCGGAGACCCCCTCGCCGAGGCCCGGTTCCGTGAGGTGGCCGAGGCTTATGAGGTCCTGTCGGATCCCTCCCGGCGAGCTGCTTACGACCGGGGCGACCAATTCGACATGTCTACCTTGTTCTCCAGCTTTGCCGGCATCGAGGATCTGCTCAACACCTTCTTCGGAGGAACTCCATTCGGCCCCGGCTTCGGCACGACGCGGGTCCGGGGGGCCGACATCATCGTTGCCACGGCGATAACGCTCGAGGAAGCGGCGCTGGGGGTCGACCGGGAGATCTCGTTTCGGGCCGCATCCATCTGCACCGTGTGCGACGGCACCGGGGCCGATCCGTCTCATGGCGCAGTGACCTGTCCTCGCTGCGGGGGCAATGGCGCCATCCGCGTCGCCCGGCACACGTTGCTCGGCGAGATGAGCGCCATCACCACGTGTGATCGATGTGGCGGGTCGGGCCGGTATGTCGAGCACCCTTGTGCGGCGTGCACCGGCTCCGGCCTGGTGGAAGAAGAGCGCGTCGTCACCGTGCAGATCCCGGCCGGGATCGGCGACGGGGTCCGCCTTCGCTTGGCCGGGCGGGGCGGGGGTGCCGAGCGGGGCGGCCCCCCGGGCGATCTCTATGTCGAGGTGAATGTGCAGCCCGACCCTCGGTTCAGGAGGGAGGCCGATGACCTGGTCCATACCCTGAAACTGGGCATCAGTGAGGCGGCTCTGGGGACGTCGGCGGCCATCCCGCTCATCGGGGATGGGGAAACGGTCCTCGATGTGCCGGCCGGCACCCAGCCGGGCGCAGTGTTCCGGATGCCCCGCAAAGGCATGCCTCGGCTGCGGCGCCGAGGTCGGGGCGACCTCCTGGTCGAAGTCGAAGTGACGATTCCCGACCGGCTCACCGCCGCTCAGGAAGAGGCCCTCCGGTCCTATGCCTCCCTCAGCGGGGAACGGCCCAAAGAGCTCAAGCGGCGTCGACGTTCGGCCTCGAATGACTAGTCACTTTGAGCGCGGAGTGACTATCCCTGAAATGACCCCACGAAAAGGCTGCATGGGGTAGGGGCGGCCGACTATTATAGCGCTCACTTAGCGCGTTACGCTGCGCGCTGTGAGTGCTGAGGGAGTAGTGCACCGTGGAGGAAGGGACTGCAACTTACAACCAGGCCGTCGGCGGCAGACTGCGCACCATCCGGAAGCAGCGAGGTCTATCGCTTCAGGACGTGCAACGCCTCTCCGAAGGAGAGTTCAAGGCCGCCGTGCTCGGCGCCTATGAGCGGGGTGAGCGCAGCCTCTCTCTGCCACGTATGCAGCGTTTGGCGTCCTTCTACCAGGTTCCGATCAACCAGCTCTTGCCCCAAGAAGAGGCTCGCGAGACGCCCATCGCTCCTGTTCCGACGGGCGGCGTGACGATCGACCTGAATGCGCTCGAAAACCTGACGGGGCCCGATGCCCAGCTGATCGAGCGTTTCCTGAGGGCAGTGCAGATGATGCGCCAGGATTTCAACGGCCGGGTGCTCACGCTCCGTCGAGACGATCTCCGCACGCTCTCCCTGCTGCTCGATCAGACCGAGACCGACTTCGCCGATCGGCTCGCCGAGCTGGGCCTCACTTCTTCCTGAACCGGTCCACTCCGCCGTGAGCGGCGACTGCCTGTTCTGTGGGATCGTGGCCGGCGACGTCCCGGCCGACATCGTCGAACGCACTCAGGGAGCTGTCGCTTTTCGGGACATCAATCCCCAGGCGCCGACTCACATTCTCATCGTGCCCAGCGACCATGTGCCCTCGGCAGCGGATCTGGATCGGGACAGCGGCGAGACTTTGGCGGAGGTGTTCTCCCTGGCCGCCCGATTGGCACGGCGGGAGGGCCTCGAGGGAGGTTGGCGGTTGCTCACCAACGTGGGGCCGGGCGCCGGCCAGAGCGTGTTTCATCTCCATTTTCACCTGCTGGGCGGGCGTCCCCTGGCCTGGCCGCCGGGCTGAAGTCTTACGGAGAGTCCTGCGGGAGTCTTACAGAGAGTCCTGTGCGGGCCGATAGAATGGATGTCGACCCCCCTTTCCCTTCAGAGGACTACGTGACGCAAGCATCACTGACTGAGGCCAGGATTCGGGTTCCCAGCAACCATCTGATGCTCGACCTGCTGGGCGAGAGGGACGCTCATTTACGAGTAGTCGAAGAGGCGTTTCCCAAAGCCCGCATCGTGGCCCGCGGCAACGAGCTCGTCGTCAGCGCTCCCGAGAACGACGTGCAGAGCGTGCGGACGGTGTTCGAGGAGCTACTCATCCTCGCCCAGGAAGGCGAGGTCCTCGAGGACGACCAGGTGCGGCGAGTCATCGACCTCGTCCTCAGCGACGTTCCCAGTCCGGCCGGAATATTCACGGCCGGGGTCCGGGTGGGCCGGGGCAAGGTGGTCCGTACCAAGACGTTGGGCCAGAAGCTGTACCTCGAGGCGATCAGGGACAGCACGCTCGTCTTTGCCATCGGTCCGGCCGGTACGGGCAAAACCTACTTGGCGATGGCTGCCGCCGTCGAGGCGCTGCAGGACGGAGCGGTCAGCCGCATCATCCTCACCCGTCCTGCCGTCGAGGCCGGCGAGAGGCTTGGCTTTCTCCCTGGGGATTTGGCCGCCAAGGTGGACCCCTACCTCCGTCCCCTCTACGACGCCCTCTACGAAATGGTCGGTACCGACGAGACCCTACGACTCCTCGAGCGAGGGACGATCGAGATCGCCCCGCTGGCCTACATGAGGGGAAGGACACTCAACGACGCCTTTGTCGTGCTCGATGAAGCGCAGAACACCTCGCCCGAGCAGATGAAGATGTTCCTGACCCGACTCGGTTTCAATTCCAAGATGGTGATCACCGGCGACGTCACCCAGGTCGATCTTCCCGAGGGCCGCCGGTCGGGCCTCGGGCTGGCCGGGCGGATTCTCGAAGGGATTCCCGGCGTCTCCTCTGTGGAGCTGTCGGCCGACGACGTCGTTCGTCACCGCATCGTCGCTTCGATCGTCGAGGCCTATCGGCGCTTCGAGGAAGCGCAGGCCGAATGAGCTCCTCGCCCAGGCGACCCGGGATCATCCGGGCGATGGTGCTGGCGCTCACCATCGTGGCATCGGCGCTCGCCCTCGTGGTCGGCCAGGCCGCCGCCGAGCCGCCGCCCCCGCCCATCGAGGGTCAACCCTCGCCCCAGGATTTCGTTGCCGACGCCACCGTGACCGTCGTGGATCTCGAGGCAACGGCCACGGCCAAGCAGTTGGCCCGCAACCAGGTAGAAACCGTCTACGTCCAGGACGAGGACGCCACCCGGGCGGTCCTGGCCGACGTGCAACGCTTCTTTGCCCGAGCCGAGGAAGCCACCGCCCCCCTCGAACCCGAAGTGGCCCCTAGTGAGCCGATCGAAGAGCCGTCCGCCGAGCAGATTCCCGACGACGAGGTGAGTGGTTTCGAGGAGGGCGTGCCCACCTCCGCCCCGCCGACCACCGTGCCTCCGCCTGCCGACCTCGAGACCCAGACCGAGCGACTGAGCGGGGAATACGGCGGGCTGGTCTCCGACGCCACGATTGCCGCCGTTCTCGAGGTCCTCAACGGAGACTTCTTGCGGGTTGTCGCCGGCGGGTCGCCGGTCTTCGACGACATCCGGGCCGAGGCCAACGATCTGGCCCGGCGGACCCTCGAAGTCGGGGACGGTATCGAATCGGGGGAGCTCACCAGGGTGCGTGCCGACCTGCTGGCGGCGCCGCCGCGCCTGTTCGTGCCCGGACTCGACGAGGAGGAGCGAGAGGCCGTCGAGGCGGCGGTTGCCGATGTGGTGGCCAGCTTCCTCCAGGTCAACCGGCGCATCGACGAGGAGGCCACCGAGGCGGCTCGCAACGAGGCCGAAGCGAACGAGCCCGACGTCGTGGAGACCTTCGTCATCGGCCAGAAGATCGTCGACGAAGGCGAGATCGTCACTCCGGTGCAGCTGTCCGCCATCCTCGAGCTCGACCTCATAGAGCCGGGGGAGCAGCCCCGCCTCGAGGCGCTGGCCGCCGGAGGAGCGCTGGTAGTGATCTTGGCGGTCCTCATCCTGTGGCGGGTGGCGGGCAACCACTGGGCCCAGCCCAAGCTGGTCGCACTCTTCGGCCTGCTGCTGGTCCTGGCCGCCCTCATGTCACGTATCCCCGAGTTCATCGGGAACGAGCAGCCGGAACTCAGCTATCTGATTCCGGCCGCCTCCTTTGGTTACCTGGCGGCGATCCTGTTCGATCCGCGCACGGCGGTGCTCATGGCGTTCCCGGTGGGCGCCTTCACGGCGCTGGCCACCGGAAGCGTGCAGCTAGCCGCCTTTGCCACCGGTGCCGCAGTGGTGTCGATCCCGCTGGTGTCGGCGGCCTCCAGTCGAACTCGCCTCCGCCTTGCGGTCCTGTACACCGGCGCCCTCATGGCACCGTGGGGGGCCGCCGTCGCCTGGTTCTTCGAGGGACCCGATCTGGGCGTCCCGGCCGCCGGAGCTTCAGCGGCCGGAGGAGTCATCGCCGGAGTCGTTGCCCTCGGTCTGCTTCCGTTCTTCGAAAACACCTTCCGTATCACCACCACTCTCACCCTGCTCGATCTGGCCGACCGCAACCACCCGGCATTGCGGCTGATCGAGGAGCAGGCCCCGGGGTCGTTCAATCACTCGATCCTGGTCGGCACGCTTGCCGGCAAAGCGGCACGCTCCATCGGAGCGAATCCACTGCTGGCCCAGGCGGCCGCCTACTACCACGACCTCGGCAAGACCGCTCGCCCCCAATTCTTCATCGAGAACCAATTCGGCGTGTCCAATCCTCACGACGAGATGACGCCCGAGCAGTCGGCCGACATCATTCGCGAGCATGTGACCGAGGGTTTGAAGCTGGCCCGCCGTTATCGGCTGCCGGCCGAGGTTGTCGAGGGCATCCGGATGCACCACGGCACGGGCATCATGCGGTTCTTCTATCACAAAGCGCTGGCCCAGGATCCGGGGGCCGACCCCGATCTCTTCCGCCACCAAGGGGAGCGGCCCAGGCGCAAGGAGATGGCAATCCTCATGCTCGCCGATGCGTGCGAGGGCGCTGTGCGCTCCCTGGTTCAGCACGAAGATCCGTCGGTGGACAACATTCAGAAGACCGTGGACCAGGTGGTCGCCGAGAAGTTGGAGGACGGCCAGCTCGACGAGAGCTCGCTGACGTTCGGCGAGCTGACTCGGGTGAAACGAGCGCTGGTACAGGCGCTGGTGGGCTACTACCACAGTCGCATTCCCTATCCCGGCTTTCCGGGACGCGAGGTGGCGATCTGAACGTCTTCCTCGCCGATGAGCAGGACGAGCCCGTCCAAACCGACCGACTGAGGACCCTGGCAGAAGACGTCCTGGTTGGGGAGCACATGCCGGAAGACACCGAGCTGGCGCTGGTGCTGGTCGGACCCGGGGAGATGGCGGTCTACAACGAGCGCTTCATGGAGCAGAGGGGAGCCACCGACGTCTTGGCCTTTCCCCTCGAACACCTCCATCCCGGAGAACTCCCGGCTACCGAGCCCAACGGACCGCCGGTGAATCTCGGGGACGTATTCGTATGCCCGGCCGTCGTGCGCCGCAACGCCGACGCCGCCGGGGTAGCCTTCGAGGACGAGCTGGCGCTGATCGTGATACACGGCATCCTGCACCTGCTCGGCTACGACCACGTGGAAGACGACGAAGCTGCCCTCATGGAAGCCAGGGAGCGCGAGCTCCTGGCCCAGGCGGGAAGGCGGCGCCCGTGACCACAGGCATCCTCGTCTTCGCGGCAATCGTCCTGGCGCTGGCCGCCGCCCTCCGGGCCGCCGGCGCTTCTCTTGTGAGGACTCCCCGTGCCGACGTCCTCCACGATTCTGCCGAGGGCAACCGCCGGGCCGAAAGGGTGGCTGATCTCCTCGAGGATCGGGCGGCCGTTCAACCGGCGCTGGGAATCGTCCACTCCACGCTGCTCGTGGTGGCGGCGGTGTTGGGTGCTTGGGCGATCACGGCTCTGGCGTCGGGCTCGGCGCTCCTGGCGTCGATGTTCGGCCTGGGGTTGGTGGTGGTCGTATTTGGCGATTTCCTCCCCCGGGAGTGGGGCCGGGCCCGGCCCCGCCGCCTCGCCTACCGGTTTGCCGGGTTGCTCTCGGCGGCAATCGGGCTCGGCGGGCGGGCCGCCGATCTCATTCAGGACGAGGACGGAGAGGAAGACCGCGAGGCCGGTGATGAGGATCAACAAGAGGAAAGGGAGCTGATCTCGTCCGTTCTCGGGTTCGCCGATGCCATTGTGCGCGAGGTGATGGTGCCTCGTCCCGACATGGTGACCGTGGCGATGACCGCCAGCACCGACGAGGCCCTCGGTCTCGTGCTGGCCCAAGGCCGATCCCGCATTCCGGTCATCGGTGAGGGCCCCGACGATGTGGTCGGTGTCTTCTACGCTCGCGACTTGCTGGAGCTGATGAATCTCCACGAAGGCCCCAAGCCGGTCTCTGAACTCGCCCGTCCCGCCTACTTCGTTCCGGAAACCAAGCGGGTGTCCGAACTTCTGCGAGAGATGCAAGCCAATCAGGTGCACCTGGCCATCGTCGTCGACGAGTTCGGGAGTACGGCCGGCTTGGTGACGATCGAAGATCTCATCGAGGAGCTCGTCGGAGAGATCGCCGACGAGTATGACGAGGAGGAGCCGATGGTCACCGCCCTGCCCTCGGGGGGCTATCGCATCGACGGCCGCCTCTCGGTCGACGATCTGAGCGAGCTGGTCGGGGTGGACCTGCCCAGCGAGGACTGGGACACGGTGGGCGGATTGGTCCTCGGTCTGGCCGGCCGGGTGCCCACCGAAGGAGAATCCTTCGAGCTCGACGGTCTGGTCATCGTGGCCGAGCGGGTCCAGGGAAGGCGGGTGGCCGAGGTCACCGTTCGCCAGCAGTGAAGTCGGGCTTCGTCGCCGTCGTCGGCCGACCCAACGTCGGCAAGTCGACTCTCGTCAATGCACTCGTCGGCGCCAAGGTGTCGATCACCTCTTCCCGGCCGCAGACGACCCGCAACACGATTCGCGGCGTTCTCCACCTCTCTCAGGCCCAGATCGTGTTCGTGGACACCCCGGGGCTTCATAGGCCGAAGACCGCTCTCGGTGAGCGACTCAACCTGCTCGTGTATGGAACGCTGGCCGACACCGACGCGGCTCTGTTCGTCCTCGATTCCACTCAGGCCATCGGTCCGGGGGACCGGCGCATCGCCGACCGACTCGGCGAGGCAGGGGCCTCGGTGGTGGTGGCCGTGAACAAGGTCGACGCCGCCTCCCGGGCCCAGCTGGCCGCTCAGCTCGACGTGGCCGGGCAGTGGGACTTTGCAGCCTATGTGCCGGTCAGCGCAACCGAGCAGGAGAACCTGGGTGTGGTCGTCGAGGAGTTGTTGCCTCTGCTGCCGGAGGGCCCGGCCTACTTCCCGCCCGGCCTGCACACCGACCAGCCGGAGGAGCTGCTCGCGGGTGAGATCGTGCGTGAGAAGTTCCTCGACCGGTTGCGCGACGAGCTTCCCCACTCCTTGGCGGTGGGAGTGGAGGACCGGGAGGTTCGGGCAGATGGAACGCTCTACTACGCAGTCGGCGTGGTGGTCGAGCGCGAATCCCAGAAGGGCATCGTCATCGGCAAGGAGGGCCGTCTGCTTGCTGCTGCCGGCCGCGAGGCACGAGAGGAACTGGAGGCACTGTTCGGCACCAAAGTGTTCTTGGACCTGCGGGTACGGGTCGAGAAGGAATGGCAGCGCCGGGACCAGCTCCTCGACCGGCTCGGCTTCTAGCTAGCCGGGGACGAAGCCGTCGATCTCGGCGGCCAAGGAGACGTCTTTTTCCGTGAGGGCCCCGGCGGAGTGGGTGGTCAGGGTGAGCGTCACCTTGTTCCAGCGGATGTCGATGTCGGGGTGATGGTCGGCTCGTTCGGCGGCCAGTCCCAGCCGGGTGACGAGGCCCATCGCCTCGCCGAAATCCGCGAGCACGAAGGTGCGGCGAATGGTCTCACCCACGAGCTGCCATTCTGGATGAGCGGTGAGGAAGCTCTTTCTTTGATCGTCGCTGAGCGCTTCAGCCATGGCGGGAAACCTAGTAGGCGTGCTTCCGATTACCCACTTCCGGTGCGTAGCGGTAGCGCACCGCCGGGGCGTCCCAGAGGCCGAACACGGACTCGGCCTTGACGGTACCGTCCTCGATCCAGCCGGTCTTCACGTAGAAGGAGCGGGCCCGTTCGTTGGTCTCGAGGACCCACAGGGTGATCGTTTCCACGCCCCGGCTCTGCAGATCGGCGAGTGCGTGGTCTACGAGGCTTCGTCCGATTCCCCGGCCGGTGTGGTTGGGAGCCAGGTACACGGCGTACACCTCGAAGGTGCCTTCGGGGACGTCGGGGTCGCGGGACCGTCCGGTGTCGATGAAACCGACCACAGTGCCGTTCTCTTCGGCGACCCAGGTCCGGTCGGCAGGTCCGCGACGGGCCAGCCGGCGCCGCCAGGCCCGCCCCCAGCGTTCCTCGTCGAGGCGGTTCAACACCTCGGGCGGCATCAGGCCTTCGTAGGTGTGCCGCCACGAGTCGACGTGGACGCCCCCGATCGCTTCGGCGTCGGCTGGTGTTGCCGCTCGTATCTCCACGGCCGCGAGTCTGCCACTCCGTTCGTTCGCTTCGCTCTCGGTCCGGCGCTGCCGGCCCCCGAGCGGCCTTCGTCATCGGGCATCTCCTTTACCCTTCTCCCGTGGCTCTTCGCAACGATCAGGGCATCGTGTTGCGCAGCTACCCGTTCGGAGAAGCGGACCGGGTGGTCGTGCTCCTCTCTCCCAATCGAGGAAAGCTGCGGGCCGTCGCCAAGGGGGTACGGCGCACCAAGAGCCGCTTTGGAGGCCGGCTCGAGCCGTTCTGCCACGTCGATCTGGTGCTGTACGAGGGTCGAAATCTCGACACGATCACCCAGGCCACCACGATCGACTCCCACCCCAGGCTGCGCGGCGACCTCGACAAGGTGGTGGCGGCCGGCACGATGGTCGAGGTGGCCGATGGAGTGGCCCAGGAGGAAGAATCTTCTATACGACTCTTTCTCTTGCTCAAGCGGGGCCTGCGGGCACTCGAGGAGGGTCCTCTCCATCCCGACCTGGTCCCGGCGTTTCTCCTGAAAGCCGCCGAGGTGGTCGGTGTGGCTCCGGCCCTGGCGGAGTGTGCAAGCTGCGGAACCAGCGAAGGCCTGGCCCGTTTCAGCATGGCCGGGGGCGGTGCCCAGTGCGAGCGATGTCGTTCCGCCGGCGGCTACGTCCTCCGACCCGGCGTGACCGGCTACCTGGCGAGGTTGGCGGCGGCCGAACTGGGGGACCTGCCGGAACCAGATCCAGCCCTGTCGCCGGAGGCAATGGGTGTTGCTCGACGCTTCCTCGAGTACCACCTCGATCGGCGCCTGGCGTCCCTGGCGGTGATCGATGCCTGAGCTCGATCGCCGAGGGACGCCCCGCCATGTGGCCATCATCATGGACGGAAACGGTCGGTGGGCCGACGCCCGCGGCCTGGAACGCACCGCCGGCCACGCCGCCGGCGAGGCCGCCCTGTTCGACACCGTCGAAGGTGCTCTCGAACTGGGAATCGGCTGGTTGACCGTTTACGCCTTCTCCACCGAGAACTGGTCGAGACCCGACGACGAGGTCGAGTTCCTCATGCAGTTCAACGAGAGCTTGCTCCTGAGGCGGCGCGACGAGGTCGATGAGCTTGGGGTGCGGGTCCATTTCATCGGCGACTGGACCGACCCCAGGGTTCCGGAGCGGGTGCAGCACCGTATGGCCGAGACCGAGGACATGACGGCCGGCAACGACAAGATGCGCCTGGTGTTCGCCTTCAACTACGGGGGCCGTCACGAGCTGGCCGAGGCGGCCCGCCGAATCGCCGCCGCGGCGGCCGAAGGCGATATCGAGCATGCGGCCATCGAAGAGCAGACCATCGCCGCCCACCTCTATCTGCCCGATATGCCCGATCCAGATCTGATCATTCGGACCAGCGGAGAGCAGCGCCTCAGCAACTTCCTCCTCTGGCAGGCCGCCTACGCCGAGCTGGTGTTCAGCCCTGTGCTGTGGCCGGATTTCGACCGAACCGAGCTGGCTCGTTGTATCGAGGAGTACAGGGGTCGGGTCCGCCGATTCGGGGGAGTAGAGGGCTAGCCGCTCCGGCGTTGCCGCCGTCTCGTAGGTGGGTGGGGCCGGGTTCCGGGTCGCGCCGGGTAACCGATGCGGTGCCGCTGCCCTCGGTCGGCTTCGCACCGTCCTCCGGCCGGTGCCGTATCATCCGCAACCCATGCCGGTCACCCTCGACACGATCGTCGAACTCTCCAAGAAGCGGGGTTTCGCCTTCCCCGCTTCCGAGATCTACGGCGGGCTGCGCTCCGCCTACGACTACGGTCCGCTGGGGGTGGAGCTGCTGCGCAACGTCAAGGAGCAGTGGTGGCGGGCCATGGTCCTCGAGCGGGAGGACATCGTCGGCATCGACTCGGCAATCATCCAGGCCGCTGAGGTCTGGGTGGCGTCCGGCCACGTGGATTCCTTCACCGACCCGCTCGTCGAGTGCACCAGCTGCCATCACCGCTTCCGGGAGGACAAACTGGACGACCCGGGGCAGTGCCCTAACTGTGGCGAGCGAGACACGTTCACACCTCCGCGGAACTTCAGCCTGTTGTTCAACACCTTCATGGGACCGGTGGAGGACGATGCCGCCCGGGTGTACTTACGTCCCGAGACGGCCCAGGGCATCTTCACCAACTTCGAGAACGTGCGCCGGGTCGCCCGCAAGCGCCTGCCGTTTGGCATCGCCCAGATCGGCAAGTCGTTCCGCAACGAGATCACTCCCGGCCACTTCGTCTTCCGGACCCGGGAGTTCGAGCAGATGGAGATGGAGTACTTCTGCCGGCCCGAGGAGGCCGACAAGTGGTACGACTACTGGCTGGCCGAGCGCGTCCGGTGGTACGTCGACCTGGGCATGCGTGAGGACAAGATCCGGCTTCGCCCCCATACCCCCGAGGAGCTCGCCCACTACGCGGTCACCACCGCCGATGTCGAATACGAGTTTCCCTGGGGATGGGACGAGCTGGAGGGCATCGCCAACCGCACCGACTTCGACCTGCGCCAGCACACCGAGCACAGCGGCGAAGACATGAGCTACTACGACGACGAGGCCGACGAGCGCTTCTTCCCGTACGTCATCGAGCCGGCGGCCGGGGCTACCCGGACAACTTTTGCCTTCCTCATCGATGCCTACGACGAGGAAGAGGTCAGGGGAGAGAAGCGGGTGGTGATGCGCCTCGATCCCCGGCTGTCGCCCGTCAAGGTGGGGGTCCTGCCGCTGTCCAAGAAGGACGACCTCATCGAGGTGTCCGAGCAGGTGGCGGCACCGCTGCGGAAACGGTGGGCCGTGGAAGTCGACGTCACCCAGTCGATCGGGCGCCGCTACCGGCGCCAGGACGAGATCGGTACGCCGTACTGCGTCACCGTCGACTTCGACACCCTGGAAGATCACCAGGTGACGGTGCGCGACCGGGACACGATGGCCCAGGATCGTATCCCGATCGAGGGGGTTGCCGCCTATCTGGAAGACAAGTTCGGCGGGGCGGTGTAGGCGGCTATAGCCCCTCGTCCGCCAGATCCCGCTCGAATCGCTCGGCTTCCTCCCGGCGCCTCTCCCCGTTCCAGCCGAGCTCGGCTCCCATCACCGAGACGATCTCACCGACCTGGGAGCGGCCGTGGTCTGAGGTGAGGAGGGCCAGACGGGTGCGGCGCAGGGCGAAATCGGCGGCGGTGGTGGCCGCTTCGTGCCGCACGGCGTGGGCCGCCTCGGCCGGAGACCATCCCCCGGCCATCAGACGAGCCCACTCCGGCCGGGCCTCGATCGCATCGATCACCGCGACCGCTTCGGTGCCGAAGCGGTCGTAGAGGGCGTCGGGGTAATCGGGAGGCAGGCCGAGGGCGGCGGTGCCCTCGATGAGGCGGCGGCGCTGCTCCACGGTACCCCCGGCTCCGGCCACCGGAATGCGGGCGGTCCGGCTCCGGGCGGCCAGGCCGAGATGGCGACACACCCGGTCGGTGGCCTCACCGGCGATGACCCGATAGGCGGTGAGCTTTCCGCCCGCCACCTGGAAGTAGCCGGGGGACACTTCCCGAAACTCGTGCTTGCGGGTGGCCTTGGCGGTCGAGTCCTCGGAGTTTCCCACCAATGCCCGCAGGCCGGCCCAGGCGGCGATGGGGTCGACCGTGGCGGTGTCGAAGTAGCGGCGCAGGTGATCGATGAGGTAGGCGGCGTCGGCCTCGTCGGTGGTCGGGTGCTCGAGATCGCCTTCATACGGGGTGTCGGTGGTGCCCAGCATGACTTTGCCGTGCCAGGGCACGACAAAGAGGACCCGGTCGTCGTCCGTCTCGGGCAGGACTACGGCTCGTCCCCCGAGGGCAACGGCGTCCGGGTCGATGAGCAGGTGCACCCCTTTGGAGGCCCGCACCGGTATGAGGGAGCGGCCTCGGGGAGCGGGCGGGGAAAAGCTCCCGGTGACGGCCACCACTGCGGGAGCGGTGATCTCGACGGCGCTCCCGTCGGCGCGATCGCGACAGGTGGCCGTGTAGGCCGACCCGACCCGCTCCACTTGCTCGACGCCCAGCCGATTCACCGCCGTTGCCCCGCGCCCCACCGCCGCCTTGAGGACGGCGAAGGTGAGACGGGCGTCGTCGGTCACCGCATCCCGGTAGGCGTACGCACCCCGAAGGCCCTCAGGGCGAAGCCCGGGCACCAGCCGGAGCGCTTCACGGGCCCCCACTCGCCGGCCTCCGCGTCGTCGCCGGGCCCCGAGGGTGTCGTAGGTCCACAGGCCGAGGCGCAGAGCCGTCGGGAGGATCCAGGGACGGGCCAGCCAGCGGGGCACGTCGCCGAAGGAGCGATCTCTGTACAGGGGAACGACGAAGTCTATGGGCCGATAGAGGTAGTCGGCGGTGTGGGCCAGGACTCTCTGTTCGCGCAGGCCCTCCCGCACCAGGCTGAAGCGAAACTGTGGCAGGTAGCGCACGCCGCCGTGCAGGAGCTTGGTCGAGCGGCTGGAGGCGCCCGAGGCGAAATCGGCCTGCTCCACCAGGGCCACGCCGAGACCCCGGTCGGCGGCATCGAGGGCCACGCCGGCACCGACTATTCCGCCGCCGATCACCAGCAGGTCGAAGCGGCCGCCGGTGATGCGTTCCAGATGATCGGCGCGAGTCCAAGAAGCGGGCTCGGTCATTGCCGCGGCTCACGATACGGTTCCGGACTCGCTTGTTGTAATCGGTTCTGGGACTCGGCGTCCGGCGGCACTGCCGAGGGTCGACGGTGGGCACCGGTACACTCGCTGCAATGGGCTACCGCCGGGAAGACATCGAGCGGGTGCGGGCCGCCTCCAACCTCGTCGACCTCATCGCCGATGTCACCAAGGTACGCAAGAGCGGCCGGTCGGTGATGGCGATCTGTCCCTTCCACCAGGAGAAGACGCCGTCGATGTCGGTGGATGCCGCCCGCGGCCTCTACAACTGTTTCGGGTGCGGCAAGAGCGGCGACATCTTTCGGTTCCTCGAGGACAGTCAGGGCCTTTCGTTCAACGAAGCCGTCGAGTTCCTGGCCCGCAAAGGGGGAATCCCCCTGGAACGCGACCCCGACGCCGACCGGCGGCGGGATCGCCGCGAGGCGCTGATTGCCGCCGTTGACGCGGCCGTCGACTTCTACCACAACCATCTGAAATCGGGGGAGGACGCCGGGCCGGCCCGCAGCTACCTGAGGGGGCGGGGCTACGACGCCGAGGTCGTGGAGTCGTTCAAGCTCGGCTATGCCCCCAACAGCTGGGATGTACTGGTGGGTCATCTGCGCCGGACCGGCATCCCCGAGGGCGTTGTGATTCAGGCCGGGCTGGCCAGCCGGGGGCGACAAGGCAGGCTGCTCGACAGGTTCCGGGCCCGGGTGATGTTCCCCGTCTTTGACTTGAGGGGCGACCCGGTGGGATTCGGCGCCCGCCTGCTCGAGGGCGAGGGCCCCAAGTATCTCAACTCGCCCGACGGGCCTCTCTACCACAAGTCACAGCTTCTTTACGGGTTGAACTGGGCCAAGTCCGACATCGTTCGGGCCGGTCATTCGGTGGTGGTGGAGGGCTATACCGACGTCATTGCCCTCCACCAGGCCGGCCTTCCGCTGGCGGTGGCCACCTGCGGCACCGCCCTGGGAGAAAGCCACCTCGACCTCCTACGCCGCTTCTCCGAGCGGGTGGTACTCGCCTTCGACGCCGACGCGGCCGGGGCCGGGGCGTCGCTGCGCGGCTTTCAGCACTCGGTGCCCGGCGAACTCGACCTCCGGGTGGCGGCCCTCCCGGACGGGATGGACCCGGCCGACGTGGTCACGGCCGGGGAACTCGACCGGTTGCGCAAGGCCATCGAGGAGTCTCAGCCCCTGCTGTTGTTCGGCATCGAACAGGAGCTGGCCCGCTTCGACCTGACCGAGCCCGAGGCCCGGGTACGGGGAGCCCGGGCGGCGGCGGCCCTGGTGGCTCGTCACCCCGATTCCCTGGTGCGTCGCGAGTACGCAGTAGCGCTGTCCAGGCGAACCGGGCTGGAGCTCGATGATGTCGCCGCCCTCGTCGAGGGTACCGGCCGCCGACCCAGCCCCGGCACGACCGAGATCGATCAGGGAACGCTCACCGGCCTGGAGAAGGCCGAGCGGGAGCTCTTGCGGGCATTGCTGGCCAATCATCCCGGTGTCGCCGCCCTGGACCTGGATGCGAGTCTGTTCACCCGCCCCGATCACGCTCGGGCCTTTGAGGTGCTGGCACCGGCCGTGGGGGCCCTGGCGCCCGGCCGCCCGCCGGACCTCGGGTCGCTACTGGGCGACAACGACTCGCCTGAGACCGGCATGCTGCGTTCGCTTGCCCTCGACCAGCGACCCATTCCCGATCCGGCCGAGGTCGCAAGAAGGCTTCAGGTTGGGGCCCTGGAGCGCCGAATTGAAGAGGTGAAGACCGCTGTGGAGGCGGTCGACCCCGAGGCCGATCCAGACGAGTATTCCGCCCGCTTTGCCGAGTTGATAGCGTTGGAGCGGGAGCGACGCCAGATAGGAGGCCAGGACTGAACTCCGTCGCCGAAGAGGTCCTCAAAGAACTCGAGCTGCGTGCCCGCCAGCGCGGCTTCCTCGTCATGGGCGAGGTGCAGCAGGAGCTGGAAGATGCCGAGGCTCCACCGGAGTCTTTCGACTACGTGTTCGACGCCCTCCGAGAAGGCGGGATTCAGGTGCGAGAAGAGACCGACCATTTCCTCGAGGAAGTCGTCACCGGCTCCGACGACCTGGTGGTGTCCGACCCGGTCCGGATGTATCTCCAGGAGATCGGCCGGGTCCAGCTGCTGACCGCCCAGCAGGAGGTGGAGCTGGCGATGGCGATGGAGGCCGGGCTGCGGGCCGAGGAGAAGATCAAGGAGGATGGTCCCGATCTCCAGACCGAGGAACGGGTGATCCTGGAGCGGGCCTATCGGGACGCCGAGCACTCCCGCAAGCGCCTCGTCGAGGCCAACCTGCGCCTGGTCGTCTCCATCGCCAAGAAGTATGTGGGCCGAGGGATGTCGCTCCTCGACCTCATCCAGGAAGGCAACCTGGGACTCATGCGGGCGGTCGAGAAGTTCGACTTCCGCAAGGGCTTCAAGTTCTCCACCTACGCCACGTGGTGGATTCGCCAGGCGGTGACCAGGGCCCTTGCCGACCAGGGCCGCACCATCCGCGTCCCGGTGCACATGGTGGAGACCATCAACAAGCTGGCCCGGGCCCAGCGCTCGCTCATGCAAGACCT